>CAZMQY010000022.1:0-5513 GCA_964568335.1 uncultured Clostridium sp. | reverse complement strand
AAAGCTGCCCCACGATTTAGTTGAAGCTTTTAAATCTACCCTTGAGGAGGTAATATATTCTGATCTGTTGCTTCATGTGGTGGATGCTTCCTCTGATATTGCTAATGAACAGATAGAAGCTGTTAATATGGTTTTAAAAGAACTTGGAGCCTCTGGAAAGCCAACAATTTTGCTTTTAAATAAAATAGATATGGCAAGTGAAGAAAAACTTCAGCAATTAAGAGAGGATTTTAAAGATATTAAAGCAATTGAGATTTCCGCAAAGGAGGGTATCAATTTAGCTGAATTGCTAAAGGAGGTTTCTCTATCTCTGCCTTATACACTAGTGAAGGCTGAATATCTAATACCATATTCAGATCAGTCTGTAGCCGCATTTCTACACAGAAATGCAAAGGTTGAACAGGAAGAATACAGAGAGGAAGGAACCTTTATTTCTGCTCAAGTAGATGAGGAAGTATATAATAAATGTAAAAAATATTTAATTCAAAATGAAGAATAGACTATACTTTTAGTCTATTTTTCATTTTGAGGGGGAAGATAATCTTAATAAACTAATATTATGAGGAGAGAGAGTTATGGAAAGAGTTTGTCCAGCGTGTAATAAGCTTGCTTTGGAAAATGTTAACTGCTTAGGCTGTGGGAGCAGCATGACTGATGCAGGAAGAGCGCAAGAGATTCTTCAAGATGATTATACGGCAAATATGTCAATAAATGATGCGCCAAATTATTGCGTGCATATATTCATATGCAGGTCTTGCGGAAATAGTGAAAAAATTCAGGTAAATAAGATAGTTGTATGAAAATGAAATTTTTTATGCAAGTACTCCTAAGAAAGTATTGTAATTATGTCAACTTATATTATAATTAATATAAGTTTGTTTTATTGTTTGGGTGTGGGTACATAAAGAAGAAGTGGAGGGGTGTGTTTTGGAAAGAACTATTTTACAGTATCAGAAGGCTTTTAATAGCATTATTGACAGACTTAAATCAAATGAGTCTGTTTTTGCAGTTATGGTTTTTGGAAGTATGGTTACAGGCGACCTATGGGACGAGTCAGATATTGATTTATTTGTTATCTTAGACAAAAAGATGCAGGATATTAAAAATATTTATACTGAGGAAAAGCAGGTACCAGTACATATTAAGCTTATGAGTAAAAATAAGTTTATGCAGCTTTATGAAGAAGATTTAAGAGGCGGCTTCATGCACCGTATGTTTGCTTCTTCAAGGCTGGTATTTTCTAAGGATATGGAAATAACAATCAAGTACGACAGCGGAAGATATTATCCGGATCTGGACAGAGAAAGATGGAATATGGTGTACTTGGGAAAGGTTTTAAAAAGCATAGATGTATGCAAAAAATATCTTTCAAACGATGGTATATACACTGCCTATAGTGCAGCAGTAAGAACTGTTGAAAACTATGCACAGCTTTACATTAACTATTCCGGCTACATGATAAGCAAGGATGCTATGACTATGGCTATGAATTTAAACGATGACTTTAAGCGCTGTGTAGACAGTTTGTTCTTTAACAAACAGGATGCTGAAAAAGCTGTAGAAGCCGCAATAGGATATATTGAAAATTCTGTAGATGAAAATATAAGAAATACTGCTGCGATTTTAATAAATTATATGAGACAAAGAGATTGTTTTTTGAGCACGGAAGACATTAAGAATGATAAGTTATTTATAAGTTATGATATTGCTATGGAAGATATACTAAATAAGCTTTGGGAAAGAAACATAATTAAAAAGGATAGCAGGGACTTCAAGGCAGAAGATGGAAAGCTACTTTTTAAGGAAAATGTATATTTTATATAAGCTTTAATTTAAGCTACCAGCGTTTAAAGGATTTGTGCTGGTAGCTTAAATTGTTTTTATACATTATAATAAAAATGGTGATATAGGATGGAAAAATATAATATGAAGTTGCATGAAGGTGATGTTCCTAAGTACCTTCAAATAACAAGATATATAAAAAAGCTTATAGATTTAAACGCAGTAGAGGATGGCGAGAAATTGCCTTCTATAAGAGTACTTTCAGACCTTTTAGGAGTAAATAATGATACCATAATAAACGCTTATAAAAGGCTTCAACAGGAGGGTTACGCATTACAAAAAATAGGAAGCGGAACCTATGCTAAAAAGAGAGAATTAAACAGAAGCTTTAAAAGGGACTATTCCGACACCTTTAAAAAGCTGTCAGGTGAAGCTATAAAGGAGTATATTGACTTCACTGGAGAAAACGCATGCAGTGACTTTTTTCCAGTAGGCACCTTTAAAGAAGTATTAAATGAGGTTTTAGACAGAGATGGGGCTGAAGCACTTGCCTACCAAGAATTGCTTGGATATAGGGGGCTTAGAGAGAGCATAAATAAATATTTTTGGCAGAAAGCTTTAAATAGTGATAATATACTCATAGTTTCTGGAGCGCAGCAGGGGATAGATATAGCTTCAAAAGCCTTGATAAATATTAATGATAATGTGATTGTAGAAAAGCCAACCTACTCGGGTGCTTTATCAGTATTTAAAGGAAGAAGAGCTAATATATTTGAAGTAAATATAAAGCAAGATGGTATTGATATAGATAATTTAAAAGTTATTTTAAAGAAAAACAAAATAAAGTGCTTCTATCTAATGAGTTATTTTCAAAATCCTACAGGATTCAGTTATAGCCTCCAAAAGAAAAGGGAAATATTAGCTCTTGCAGAAGAATATGATTTTTACATTATAGAAGACGATTATCTTTCAGAGCTTATTTATGATTTAAATATTGAATATAAAAGTTTTAAGTCCCTTGATATTAATGACAGGGTTATATATATTAAAAGCTTTTCAAAAATATTCTTGCCGGGAATAAGAATAGGCTACTTAATTTGTCCTGATAAGTTTAAAGAGCAACTTCAAAGCTCAAAAACAGATACTGATATATCTACTTCAAGTCTAATGCAAAGAGCGCTGCAGTTGTATATTGAAAAGGGATTCTGGAAGGAGTACATAAATTATTTAAATTTAATTTATAATGAAAGATACGATTATATGAAGAAACAACTTGTGGAAATACTTGGGGATAAGATTGAGCTTAGCTATCCTGGAGGCGGCCTTAATTTTTATATTAAGCTCTCAGGGAAAGTTAAGATTAACAGTGTAAGTTTATTTTATAAATGCAGAGACAATAATGTATTAATAACACCAGGAGTTTTGTTTTATAAGAATAACAAGGACGGAGAAAGACACTTTAGGCTTGGGTTTTCAAAGGCAGACAAGGATGAAATAAACAAGGGTTTAAACATAATCAATAATTTGTTAGAGGCGAGTGATAAGCTTGGATAAGGGACTTGTAAAACTAGATTGGAAGGATATAGACAGTTTTAGCGACAGTGATATTACTTATTTTCTATCATTAGAGGGAAAGTCTATTGAGGCAATTTGCAAAATAAGAAGTATTGAAAGGGAAGAAGCTCAGAGGCACATTATTGAAGGCAAGATAAAATATAGATTTTTAGTAAAAAGTAAAAGCGAGGAAGAGCTGTTTAAAATTCTTTGCAACACAGCTAAGCAGGATAAGCTTTCAGTATTGGCATCTTTAAATAATGAAAGCAGAGAAAGGCTTATTGAATATATAAAAAAAGAATATGCCATTATGCAATCTAAAAACAAGGAAACAGCCTTGTGGATTATAGGCGAGCTAAGGACTAAAGTTGCAATGGATATACTTATGAAATCCACTGTGCATAAGCATGTTAATATTAGGAGAATGGCGGTATCTGCTCTTGGAAAACTTGAGGATAAAGCAGGAGAAATGGCACTGCTTAGAGCCTTGGAGGATGAAAATTCTCAAGTGGTTCTGTATGCAATTAAATCTCTAAGCAAAATAAAAAGTGAAAGAGCTCTTAATAAAATTAAAAATATTTATGCTGCTGCTGATAAGGACTATATAAGAAGAGCAGCAGAGGAGTTTATAATGGGATTTAAGCAGGAGTAAGATTTATTTATGGAGTTGAGTAATAATGAGCTATTTAACAATTAAGGATGAGGTTAGTGCTACCTTTGAAGAAAAGAAATCTATTTTTATCGGTCATGCAAAAAGAGTTTACAACGAGGAGGAAGCAAGAGCCTTCATAAACAAAATCAAAGGCCAGCATAAAGAGGCTACCCATAATGTTTATGCCTATATCATAGGTGAAAATATGGGAATTCAAAGATATAGTGATGATGGAGAGCCTCAAGGCACTGCAGGCATTCCTGTGCTGGAGGTTATTAAAAAAAATGGAGTTACGGACATTGTGGTTGTAGTAACGAGATATTTTGGCGGAATTATGCTTGGTGCAGGTGGATTGGTAAGAGCTTATTCAAAGAGTGCTGCTTTGGCCGTGAAGAAAGGCGGAATTGTTCTAAAGGTTAAGGGATGCAGGCTTGATATAACAATTGATTATGACCTTATTGGAAAGGTTCAATACCTTTGCGGTCAAAATTCATGGATTATTGAGGACATAGAATATACAGACAAGGTTAAGATTATGTTATATAGCGAGATAAATAGTTTAGATCTCATTGAGAAGAGCATAATTGAAGCTACTTCAGGAAGGGCTGTTTTTGAAACCTGTGAGGACGGCTATTACTTTAAATTGGAAAATAAATTATTTAAAGAGTGCTTATAGGGGTTGCGGTTAATAGAGTTGTATGCTGATAATAATTTGTGATATAATACTACTGTTTTAATAATACATATATAAATGTAGTATATATACAGTTTTTTAGGAGGAGATTTTTCATGTCTGGACATTCCAAGTGGCATAATATACAAGCCAAAAAAGGCAAGGCAGATGCTAAAAGAGGAAAGATATTCACAAAAATAGGTAAAGAGCTTATAATGGCAGCTAAGGATGGAGGTTCCAATCCAGATAACAATGCAAAACTTCGTGATGTCATTGCAAAGGCTAAGTCAAACAACATGCCTCAAGACACAATAACAAGAGCTATCAAAAAAGGTGCTGGAGAATTAGGCGGAGTAAATTATGAGGAAATAATTTATGAGGGTTATGCTCCAGGCGGAGTTGCTGTTATAGTAAATGTTTTAACAGACAACAAAAACCGTTCAGCAGGAAACGTAAGACACGCCTTTACCAAATACGGTGGAAACATGGGTTCCACAGGCTGTGTATCCTTCATGTTCCAAAGCAAGGGTGAAATGGTCATAGAAAAAACTGATGAAACAGATGAAGATGAATTAATGATGCTTGCCTTAGATGCAGGAGCAGAGGACTTTGCTTCAGAAGAGGAAGTATTTGTTGTAACAACTTCACCAGAAGATTTTGGTTCAGTTAGAGAAGCTTTAGAAGCTAATGGAGTTGAGTTTTTAGAAGCAGATTTAAAGATGATACCAAATATGTATACTTCTGTTGACATGGACACATCAGTTAAAATCCAAAAGATGCTAGACGCTCTTGAAGATGACGACGATGTGCAAGACGTGTTCCACAATGCAGAGTTCCCAGAAGGATTTGAGG
>CAZMQY010000021.1:0-22303 GCA_964568335.1 uncultured Clostridium sp. | reverse complement strand
CCGTTGTTGTTAACAGGGTACAAAGCTCAGCTTGGCCAAATACCATAAGAGATGTTATATATCAGAAATCAGGAGGCTATTATCAATTTACTCCAGTAGTAAACGGCTGGATAAACAAGACTGCCTCTGCAACAGCTAGACAAGCTGCTCTAGATGCACTAAAAGGCTATGACCCAACTAATGGAGCTGAATTCTATTTTGATGACAGCACTAAAAATACATGGTTATGGTCAAAAACCGTAGCCTTAAGAGATGGTAACATGGTTTTCTCTTATTAAAATAAAAGTGTACTAGCTATAATATAAAAAATACCCAGTAAGGTTTACTTTATTACCGGTCTACCTTACTGGGTATTTACCTCGTGAGACTGTTTTTCTCTTTATTTTAATTCTATTACTACAGGGCAATGATCTGAGCCCACTACTTCGTTTAGTATTTGAGCATCCTTAACATTAGCAAGCAAATTGTTAGATACAAAGTGATAATCTATTCTCCAGCCAACATTTCTTTCTCTCGCCTTAAACATGTAACTCCACCAGGAATACTTTACTTCCTTTGGATTGACACATCTAAAGGTGTCTGTATAACCATTTGCTATGAACTTATCCAGCCATGCTCTTTCAATTTCTAAGAAACCGGAGGTTTTTTCATTTCCCTTTGCATTCTTTATATCCATTTCTGTATGAGCTGTGTTATAATCACCACATATAACAAGTCGCTTTCCTTCCTTTACTAGAGAGTTGCAGTAATGAAGCATAGCATCGTAAAACTCCATCTTATAGTTAAGCCTCTCCTCATTCATTTGTCCGTTAGGAAAATAAATATTTAACAGCGTGAAATTTTCAAATTCAGTGATAACTATTCGTCCTTCGCTGTCAAACCGCTCTATACCAATACCATGTCTTACAGCTATAGGTTTCTGCTTCGTATATGTAGCTACTCCGCTGTAACCCTTTTTTTCTGCAAAGCTAAAATAGGAATAGTAACCCTCAATATTTTTAAAATTGTCTTCAAGCTGATTCTCTTGAAGTTTAGTTTCTTGTATACAAAGTATATCCGGACTTTCTTCATTTACCCATTCTAAAAAGCCCTTTTTTAATATTGCTCTTAGACCATTTACATTCCAAGAATATATTTTCATTTTCTTTTCCTTTCAAATCTTCTATCATATCAATTTTCAATCCATTTGGTTAGATCCTTTGCGGATTTTCTTGTACTTTCTTTTTTCTCCATATCAGCATAACCTAAGTATAATAAAGCTAAAACCTCATCCTTTTGCTCAAGGTTGAAAAATTCCTTCATCTTAGTGTGATAACATGCCTTACCAGTTTTCCAGTAAGAAGCTAATCCAAAAGCATGCGCCGTCAAAAGCATGTTTTCAATTGCAGCGTAGACCGCTCCTAATTCCTCTAGCCTAATTACCTTTCCATCTTCCGTCACCTCCGCGGCTACAGCAATGATCACAGGAGCCCTAAAAGGTTTCTTTATTTCTTTTTCAAGCTTTCTTTTACCCTCTTCACTCTCTAGGTTTATGCCTGACTCAAGCGCAATGTTTTCCATCACTTTTGAGAGAGAATTTCTCCCCTGACCTGAAATAACAAAAAATCTCCATGGTTGTGTTAAATACCTGTTAGGCGCCCATGTACCAGCCTCAATAACTTTTTCTATAAGCTCTTTAGGAACAGGCTCATCTTTCATCTTCCCAATTGACCTTCTTGTTTTTATAGCTTCTAAAACCTCCATTATATTCAACCTTTCTTAATTTATTTATTAAACAAGCATAAATATTCACCATAACCTTCTTCTTCTAGCTTATCCTTAGAAATAAATCTTAGTGCTGCACTATTTATGCAGTATCTTAAACCACCTTTTTCCTCTGGTCCATCATTAAATACATGCCCCAGATGGGAATCTCCCTCCTTGCTTCTTACTTCTACTCTATGCATTCCATGGCTAAAATCAGCTTTTTCCTTTATATTTCTTCTATCCACAGGCTTTGTGAAGCTGGGCCAGCCACAACCTGAATCATATTTTTCCAACGATGTAAAAAGCGGTTCTCCAGAAACAATATCTACGTATATACCCTCTTCTCTATGATTATGAAATTCATTAAAAAATGGTCTTTCAGTAGCATTTTCCTGTGTTACCTTATATTGAAGCGGTGTAAGTTTTTTTAAAATCGTCTCCTTTTCAATACTGAAATATTTTTTACCCATATATACTCCTTTTGTATAAAATATTGTAAAACTTTCATGTAATTATTATCTAACAAAATCACATATTTTATATTAATGTTCAAATAATAATCATGTATGAAGCATGAAGGAAGGTGTGCGGTTATTAAAAAACTCAACTTATTTGTAATTATTTTCGTCTTTTTATTAATAATACCTCTTTGTTATAATCCCGTAAAGGGAGAAGCCTTAATAAATTCAAATAAATCTAAGACTCAATATAATATATTAATTGATTTAAACGAGAGAACTTTGTTTGTTATTGATAAATCTAATAATAAAATAATTAAGACTTATCCTGTTGCAAGCGGAAAGGCTGAAACTCCCTCTCCTATTGGTACTTGGACTATAATAAGCAAGGGCGAATGGACCAAATGGTTTGGTACGAGATGGATGGGGCTTAATGTACCTTGGGGAAAGTATGGTATTCATGGCACTAACAAACCTGGTTCAATAGGCGCTTATGCTTCTCACGGCTGCATTAGGATGTTTAATAGCCATGTTGAGGAAGTTTATGATATGGTTAACTACAGTTCAACTGTAGTTATATATGGGGGACCTTATAATATGTATAAGAATGAATTTAGATGTTTGGCTCCAGGAGACAGTGGCTTTGATGTATTTGAAGTTCAAAGGCAGCTTAAAAATATAGGATATTACAACGGAGATTTAGATGGTACTTATGGGGAAAGAATGAAGGCTCAGGTCATCAAATTTAGAAAGGATAAGAATTTAGAATTGAGCCATTTTGTAGATAGAGATTTCTATAAAGCTTTGAAAATTGAACCTTTTGAATAAACTACTCATAAAAAATAAAGCATACTTAAAGAGTCTGATCCTTAAGCATGCTTTATTTTTATTGTTTCACTTCTGACCATATATCATCATACAATTTAACAGCGTCACCGATATCCTTTAGATATTCCCCACGTTTAAGCTCTTCCTCCGGCGGATAAATTCCTTCATCCTTCATTATTTCTTCATCTATAAATGGATAGGCTGCTGTGTTAGGATTACCGTAAGGAAACTCTTTAGAAATTTCTGCACTGATCTCCGGTTCCATAATAAAGTTTATGAAAAGTTCAGCCGCTCTTACGTTCTTTGCATCCTTTGGTATTACAAAGTTGTCCTGCTGCAGGAATAAGCCTTCCTTTGGAATAACCATTTTAATACTTTCTTTTTCTCTCTTAGCAAGACTTCCCTCTGCTCCCCAGGCAAATATTACTTTTGACTCGCCATTAATAAGCATAGTTTTAGGGCTGTCGCTGTCGTATGCCTTAACATTTGATTGCAGTTTTTTAAGCTCTTCCTTAGCTTTTCTTAAAGCTTCAATATTTGTTTCATTCATAGAGTAGCCAAGCTTTTTCAATGTCATTCCAATTATTACTCTTTCATCATCTAAAAGAGTAATTGAATTTTTAAGTTCCGGTCTCCATAAGTCTGCATAGCTTTGTATAAAACCTTCAGGTACCTTTGAAGTGTCTACAGCAATTATTCCAGCAAGCCACATATAAGGCACGCTGTATTTATTGCCTTCATCAAAGGGCAGATTCATAAATTGTGGACCCATATTTTTTATATTCGGCAGATTTTCCTTGTTTAATTCCTCTAACAAGTTTTGCTTTTTCAGTATCTCAACCATATAATCGCTTGCTACTGCCAAATCATATTGCGAACCACCTGCCATAATTTTTGCAAGCATCTCCTCGTTAGAGGAAAAGGTACTGTAGTTTACTTTTATATCATAAGTCTCTTCAAATTTATCTATAACTGATTGAGGCAGATATTCAGACCAGTTAAATACATTAAGCTCCTGCCTTGGGCCGCTTGACTCTTTTGCAAGCACCCACATTCCACCGCTGACACCGCCTACGCAAAGAGCAATAGCTGCAAGTACAGCTCCAACCTTCTTCATATTGATATTTGATTTTCTAAGAATTAACGCAAATCCAACTATGGTTAGAGTAAACAGCATTATTATTGTAGAAAGGGCATTTATCTCCGGTGTCACACCAAACTTAACCATGGAAAACACCTTAAGAGGAAGTGTCATGCTGTTTGGTCCAGCTACAAAGAAACTTATTATCATATCATCCAAGGACAAGGTAAAGGCAAGCAGTCCGCCTGCAATAATACCAGGTGCAATTATTGGCAGTGTTACGGCGAAGAAAGTTTGAAGCGGTGTTGCGCCTAAATCCATTGCTGCTTCCTCAACGGATTTGTCAAAGCCATCAAGTCTTGCCCTAACTACAGCTACCACATAGGACACGCTAAAGGTAACGTGAGCAAGTATAAGAGTTCCTAACCCCATTGGAAATTTTGCCATTTTAAAGAAAGCAAGCAGAGCTATACCCATTACTATTTCTGGAATTACCAGCGGAATGTAAAGCATGCCATCCACTAGGCTCTTCCCTTTAAAATTATATCTATACATTCCAACAGCAGCTAAAGTTCCAATCATAACTGACAATATTGTGCTGGCAACAGCTATTAGAAGGCTATTTTTCATAGCTTCCAGTATTCCAGCATTATGGGCAAGGCTTTTGTACCACTTAAGACTAAATCCTGTCCACACAGCGTTTAGCTTTGAATCATTAAAGCTAAATGCAACCAGAACAATAATGGGAATATAAAGGAACATATACATTAAGAAAGCATAAATCTTGCTAAATATACCTTTCTTTTTCACCTATTAAAACACCCCCATATTTTCTTTTGCTCCACCATTTTTGGTATTATAGCCAATTACAGCTACCATGATTAAAATTAGTATTACAGAAATAGCAGAGCCTAGCGGCCAGTTCCTAGCAGTAAGAAATTGATTTTTTATCAGGTTACTCATTAAAACTACCTTGCTTCCCCCCATTAGGTCTGTTATAAAGAACAGTCCAAGGGCAGGGATAAATACCAGCATTGAGCCAGAAATTATTCCACCTTTAGTTAATGGCAATGTCACCTTTAAAAATGCCCTTAAAGGTGACGCCCCCAGATCAGCTGCTGCTTCTATAAGTCTTTTATCAAGCTTTTCTATTGAAGCATAAAGAGGCAGCACCATAAAAGGAAACATCATATAAGTCATGCCAATCATTACTGCTGTATTGTTATACAAAAGCTTTAAAGGCTCCGATATCAAGTGAAGCTTAAGAAGATAAGCATTTATTATGCCCTCGCTTCTTAGAAGTATTATCATTGCATAGGTCCTTACTAAGGAATTAGTAAAAAACGGTAGTATGATTAGCAAAAGTAAAATAGGCTTATACTTTTTGCTTGCTCTAGCTATAATGTATGCAAAGGGATAACCAAATAACAAGCATAATATTGTAGCTGAACCTGCAACTAATAAAGAGTTAACAAATATTTTTATATACAATGGGTTAATAAGCTTAGCGTAACTGCTTAGGGTAAAGTCATAAATAATCTCTCCAGCTTCACCCCTTGTACAAAAGCTTATAGCAACTATAAAAATAACAGGTATAACAAAAAAACCAATCATCCAGGTTATAACAGGAAAAATAGTTGCAATTACACCAGACCATTTCCTAAAAGATAGATTCTCTTTTTTAAAGGGCCTGCTTATTGAAATAGCCTTATTATGAAATGTCATGCCTTCATCACCACCGAATACTCAGATTTCCAAGTTAAAAGTACCTCTTTAACATCCTTTTCAAAACTCAAATGATTGTCCACAGGCTCACAAACAGTTATAAGCTTTCCGTTCTTCAGCTCTACAACAGTCTTATAGTAGGTGCCCGTATAAATCCTATCTTTTAAACTTCCTTTAAGATAAGGCTCTTCAGTTTCTGGTACATACTTAAGCTTTATTCTTTCTGGCCTTACTGCTATACTTATATCCTCTCCTACTGCTAAATTAGCTGCAGAAATTCTTATGAGCTCAGTTTGCCCTCCAAGCTGAAACAGTGCCTTGCCATCTTCTATAGCAGCCACTCTTCCATCCAGCAGATTTGTATCTCCTATAAAGTCTGCAACAAATCTAGTGAGAGGTTTTTCATAAATTTCATCTGGTGCTCCTAGCTGCTCAATAACGCCCTCTCTCATTACAACTATTCTATCTGACATTGTTAAGGCTTCTTCCTGGTCATGGGTAACGAAAATAAAGGTTATACCCAGCCTCTTTTGGAGTTGCTTCAATTCCAGCTGCATTTGCTTACGAAGTTTAAGGTCTAGGGCCCCCAGTGGTTCATCTAAGAGCAGCACTTTGGGATTATTGACAACTGCTCTTGCAATTGCAACACGCTGCATTTGACCGCCGCTTAGCTGAGAAGGCATTCTTTTCTCATAGCCTTCTAATTGAATCATTTTCAACATTGCTGAAACTCTATCTTTAATCTCACTTTTAGAAACCTTTTTCATTTTTAAACCAAATGCTATATTGTCGAAAATATTCATATGAGGAAATAGCGCATAATTTTGGAAAACAGTATTTACGCACCTTTCATGTGGCGATATATCCGTTACATCCTCCCCATCGATGATTATTCTGCCGGCTGTAGGCTGTTCAAAACCAGCAAGCATACGAAGAGTAGTAGTCTTCCCACATCCACTAGGTCCGAGTAATGTCAAAAACTCACCTTGCTTAACATCAAGATTTAAGTTCCTAACAACAGCGTCCTCTGCTCCTTCAAACTTTTTGTAAACACCTGACAATTGAATAAATGCTTCCCCTGTCACACCTTAACAACTCCTTTTATGCTGATTTTTTGAAAATAAAAAAAATCTTCCACTAGTCTTGTACCAGCTAAGAAGATTTTATTAATTAGGGATTATAAGCATGCACATTCCACGCATAATTATAACCAAATTTAATATAGCACATATTGGATAATATTTCAAACCTTTTTATAATAATTTTTTAAAAAAATTTTATTTTGGAAAACTTAAATAAACCCTTAATAGTACTAGATTTTTTTGTTATTTTTCATTTAATAAAGTTTGAATTTAATTAATCGTTTACAAGGGTTTTTATGGCAGCAATCTATTCCAACATTTATAAATAATAAATCCTTGAGCTTTATTATATGCTTATATTGCATAATTATTCGAGTTATTTTCATTTTATATAATGTATATTTTGTTTTAAATGCTAAATAATAATATAAAATGTTTATTTTATACTATACTCATTGAAATTCTAATTATAGGAGTCATCAGTTTTAGAAATACTGATATATCTCAAGAATTACAGGAGGTTGAAGTCCTAAATGGACTTCAACGGGTAACCTGCGAATGGTAATGAGCGAGTTAGGTTACCTAGTGTTTCAACTGAAAGGAGAAAAAAATGCCTAATGAAAATAACAATACTAAAAATCCACTTCCTAACGACCCTCTCTCTTATTGGATAGCGTCTACCCCACAATCTAGCTTTCCTGTCTTAAACAGTGATTTAAAGGTAGATGCAGCGATTATTGGCGGAGGTTTATTTGGTATAACCACAGCCTATCTTCTTAGAAAGGAAGGACTTAAGGTTGCTGTTATAGAAGCTGATAAAATTGCAATGAATACTTCAGGCCACACCACTGCAAAAATAACTTCGCAGCACGGATTAGTGTATAACAAGTTTAAGATACAATTTGGTGAAGAAATAACTAGGCAATATGCAGAATCCAATGAATATGGCATAAAATTCATTGCTGACTTAGTTAAAGAGGAAGCTATTGACTGCGATTTTTCCTGGCAGCCCTCCTACATTTATACACATACAACTGAGTATGCTGACGTTATAAAGACTGAGACAGAAATAGCCTCTAAATTAGGTATTAAGGCCGCCTATTTAGAAGATATTCCTCTTCCATTCTCAATTTTGGCTGCAATTAAATTTGATGACCAGGCTCAATTTCATCCAAGAAAATATTTGCTTCATTTAGCAAGCAAAATATCCGGCAGCGGAAGTTACATATTTGAAGGAACAAGAGCTGTAGATGTAGAGGAAGGAACAGAAGTGAAGATAAAGACAGACAAAGGCTTCACTATTACGGCGAATAATCTAATAATAGCCTCCCATTTCCCCTTTTATGATGGCCTTGGCTTATATTTTACAAGGATATACCCAGAAAGGTCCTATCTTATGGGAGTAAGAATAAAGGAAAGCTTTCCTGAAGGCATGTATATCACAGCAGAGGATCCTGGACGTTCCCTGCGCTGCCAACCCTACCAAGGCGGTCAATTGGTATTAATAGGAGGGGAGCATCATAAAACTGCGCACGACGGCGATACTTTAAAGCATTATGAAAACTTAAGAGCATTTGCTGAGCAGACTTATAGCGTAATCGATATTCCTTATAGATGGTCCGCTCAGGATTATCATACTATGGATGGCTTGCCCTATATTGGTCATCTTACTTCAGGAACTCCTAACATTTATGTTGCAACAGGCTTTAGCAAGTGGGGAATGACAAACGGCACCATATCTGCAGTAATAATTAGGGATTTGATAATTAAAGGGGAGAACCCTTGGACAGATGCATATACTCCTCAAAGATTTACACCATCTGCTTCCTATAAAAATTTTGCAGTACAAAATACTAATGTTGCTAAAGAACTATTAAAACATAAGTTTGAAGCTCTTCCAGGTACAGCAGAGCTTCAAAACGGAGAAGCAAAGGTTTTAAGACATGATGGACACAGAATTGGAACTTATAAAGATGAAAATGGCAAGCTGCATGTAATAGATACTACCTGTACCCATATGGGCTGCGAGGTTGAGTGGAATTCAGCAGAAAAATCCTGGGATTGTCCTTGTCATGGTTCCAGATTTTCTTATACAGGTGATATTGTAGAAGGGCCAGCCTTAAATCCACTTCATTATTATAGTGAAGGCTATGATGAAGAAAGAAATAAAATTGATCCTAATATATTATAAGCATAATAAAAGACCAGTAAAAACTGGTCTTTTATTATTAAAGCATATCTTCTCCTGGCTTCCAATCAATTGGGCACATGCCGCCGCTTTGTAGTGCTTGAAGAACTCTTAGTGTCTCATCTACACTTCTTCCAACATTAAGGTCATGAACTACTGAGTATCTCACTACACCTTGTGGGTCAATTATGAATAGACCTCTTAAAGCCAAACCATCTTCTTCAACTAATATACCATAGTCGCTAGCAACTTTTTTAGTAAAGTCTGAAGCAAGCGGGAAATTAAGCTTTCCAAGACTTCCTTCTATCCAAGCTTTATGTGAGTGTTCGCTGTCTACACTTGCTGCTAAAACCTCTGCTCCTAGCTTCTTAAATTCTTCCACTCTTTTACTGTAACCAGTTATTTCTGTTGGGCATACAAAGGTAAAATCCAGTGGATAAAAGAACATTACAAGCCACTTTCCTTTATAATCCTCTAGGCTAACCTTTGTAAAGTTTTCTCCATCTCCTGTTACAGCATTCATCTTAAAGTATGGTGCGTTTTTTCCTACTAATCTTTCCATATTTTATTCCTCCTATGTATTAATCAATAATTATTATCTATTAATATTTTATATCTTTATTATAGACATATAAAAGTATAAAATCAAGTATTCAAAGTAATTTTTCCCGAAATAATTTATCTTATTCTAAAAAAAGCTGTGTCAGCCTTAAACTGACACAACTTTTTACTTTTTGATGTCTAATTCTTCAATGACAAATTTATCAAAATCAATTTCTTCCATAAAGTTATGATAATTAAATATGGTTTTGCTTTTTTTATTATATTCATCCATATTTGTAGGAAGCCAATAAGGCTTTTGTATATCGAATTTACTGCATAACTCATTTATACAGACCTTTAAATTATCTTGATAACTTCCCTCAATATTTGAGGTTACTACTGCATCTTTAATTATTTTACTATTTTTCATGATACGTCCCCAGATTTTTATCATGCTTGCCTCCATATGCTTTATAATAATAAAGATAAACAACTTCAACTATAAATTCATATAGCGTGAAAAAAGGTGAAGATTTGCTATTTTCATGCTATATGAATGAAGTTTATATATTATTTATCTTTATATTATAAAGCATAAATGTTCAAGTAAAAAGCTTTTTATTTTTTCACTCCATCTAAGGTTATTGGGATATCCCTTGCACCATCACCATTTTTAACTTTAAGAACTACTTTACCGCCTTCTCCTGCCTCATTTAAGGCCTCCTTTAATTCTATAGCGCTGCCAATAGGTTTGCCGTTAACTGAAATAATGACATCTCCTTTTTTAATACCTGATTTATGAGCGCAGCCGCCATCCTTACAGTCATAAACAAATACCCCCTCATCAATAACAAAATTAAAAATCTTGCCAAGCTCCCTGTCAAGGGCTTGAAGTCCAATATTTGGAGCTCCATAGTTTCCTCCTGAAGAAACCTTAGCTATTACTGGTTTTGCCACATTAATAGGCACCGCAAAGCCCATGCCCTCAGCAGTTATAACCTTAACTGTATTGATTCCCACTACCTCACCTTTTGCATTAATAAGCGGTCCACCGCTATTTCCAGGATTAATAGAGGCGTCAGTTTGCATCAGGCCCTCCATATATACTCCTTTTTCCACCTCAATAGTTCTGTTGGTTGCACTTATTATTCCTGCTGTAACAGTTCTCTGAAAGGTAAGGCCTAAAGGATTTCCAATTGCAATTGCATCCTGACCTATTCGTATAGCTTTTGAATCCCCAAGAGTAGCTGTAGTAAGCTTATCAGCATTAATTTTAACTATAGCAAGATCAAGCACAGGATCAGCCCAAACCATCTGTCCTCTAACATCTCTGCCATCATAAAGGGATACCATAAGGCTATCAGCATTCCCCGCCACGTGATTGTTTGTTAAAATATAGCCTTTATCGCTTACTATAACGCCAGAGCCAACTCCTTGTGTTCTCTGATTTTGACTATTTAAATCTTTAGTTATTCTTGTAGTAGTAATTCCCACAACTGCAGGTGATACCTTTTCCGCTGCCAAGGTTATTGCTGTACTATCCAAGGCTGCTTTTTTTCCCTGTTGAGGAGATGCGTTATTTTGAAGCTGAACCTGAGGATAAGTCCCAAAAGGATTTGTTGCGCAGCTTGTAGTAAATAAAACTGCTGCAGCTAAGCAGGCTGTTGAAATAAACTTAGTTATTTTGGGTTTATTTTTGCTTTTCAATACTAGCATTGTATACACCTCTGTTCTATAAATATTTATATAATCCTATATAGTATTTGCAAAACTAGAGATATAAAATGCAAAAGAGCAGGCTTACCTACTCTTTATCATAAAAATCTAAAAAGGTATATTTTTCGTCGCCCTTCTTCCAGCCAAGGATAGCATCCATGTTTACATTGGTAGCTGCCCTAAAAATAGACTTATCCACATCATCGAAATTCTTCTTAAGTTCCTTGATTAATGCTTTAATTTCATAGCGCTTGTTTCCAATCTTTTTAGCGGCCACCATGCATGCGCAGTTTAAAGGCCAAATACCGCTATTTTGGGTAAATCGCTCTATATAAAGCTCATCCACATAGAAAAGAGGCCTTATGAGCTCCATGTTTTCAAAGTTATCCGCTTTAAGCTTTGGCATCATTGTACTGAAGTTTCCTGTATATAAAACATTTAAAAGTGTTGTTTCAATTACATCATTAAAGTGATGACCAAGGGCAACCTTATTACAGCCCAATTCCTGCGCTTTCGAATACAAAGCTCCTCGTCTCATTTTTGCGCACATATAGCATGGATATTCCTTTGCAATTTTATCAACAACCTCAAATATTCCAGAATTATAAACAGTTATTGGGATCTCAAGATACTTGCAGTTTTCTATCAAAAGCTCTCTGATATTTTCATGGTAGCCAGGATCAGCACAAATAAATTCTAAATCAAATTTAACCTTACTGTGCCTGTGAAGTATTTGAAACAGCTTTGCCATAAGAAGACTGTCCTTCCCACCCGACACTGCTACCGCTACCTTGTCTCCATCCTCTAAAAGCTTATAATCATTAATAGCTTTTATAAATTTTGCCCATATATGTTTTCTATAAGTTTTTGTTATGCTCTTTTCAATTTCTTCTATTGGTTTTCTCTCATTGAATGGAATTAACACTTCACATCCATTCCCTGCAATGCTGGTCATTTCTTCGCTGCTCATATGTTCACCTCTCCCTTATCACAAAGATTATAGCATCTTTTTTTATTTTTGTCTTTGAAAGATGAGAGAAAAACATATAAACTTATCAACAAAAAAATATGTAGTATTCATGGGCCTTACAGGCATAGTAACATATATTAAATACCTTTTAATATCTCATTTATTCCTTCGCTTATTTTTATTCTTATGCTGTACACCCATTGCTCATCAAATTCCAGTTCAAAGGCCCTGGAGAAAGAATAATACAAATTTATTTGCTGATACTGAGTTTCCAAATCATAAAGCTCCTTTTTTAACAGCTGAGGCTTTGATATAAATTTATTTTTGGCCACAAAAACCTCATCGATAAAGCTTAGGAAGGTGTTCATTAGCTCTTGATTTGATATGTCAAAGGGTATTTTTAAAAGCCTCCATTGAGTCTTTCCGTCCAATTTATAGCCCTTTATTGTATCTAAAATTACTAGATACTCGCTTATGTCCATCTTTCTGTAGTAGCAGAGCTTCTCCTTCCTAGTGCTCCACAGAGCAAGCTTTTCCCTTAATGGAAGCCCCTGTACCCTCAGTATTTCCTCACTTGGGCCAAGTACCGCCTGTTCTATGGAGTAATCCTCCGTCTCAAGGCTTTCTTTTAGAAAATTTTGCGTCCCTCCATAACCTGCAACATAGCCTACATCATAGATTCCTTTTCTTCCTGCTCTTCCAGCAATCTGCTTAACCTCTTGAGAATGCAGGTATCTCACTTCATTTCCGTCAAACTTTCTAATATCCATAAATACAATCCTCTTTATAGGAAGGTTCACCCCCATCCCGATGGCATCTGTAGTTATAAGTATTGTTGTTTCCTTGTTTATAAACTGCTCATATTGTTTCCGTCTAACCTCTGGTGGTAAATCACCATATATAAGACTAGCCTTTACTCCCATATCTGAGTAGTAGTATGCCAGCTCAAGAACTCTTTTCTTTGAGAATACAACCAGTGCATCCCCTGGTTCTATATCCTTGTAGGAAAAACTGTTATCTACAACCTCTAAAGGTATTTCCCTTTTGTACTCCTTTATCTCATATTCCTCTCCACAGTCCTCAAGTATCTTAACTAACAGATCCTTAGTGTTTATTGCTCCGCACACATGAATTTCCTTGCATTTTAGCCCAAGTAAAGCCCTTGTCCAGGCAGCACCTCTTTGGTCATCATCAATCATTTGAATCTCGTCTATAATTCCAACCTCGTATTCAGCATTTATGTTAAGCTTTTCAATAGTGCAGGCTATATGTGCTGCTCCTTCTACTCTTATCTCTTCTTCACCTGTGATAAGGGTACATCTTGTGCCTTCTCTGTTTAGTCTCTCAAAGTTCTCAAGTGCTAATATTCTAAGCGGTGACAGATAGACTCCTCTTTTTGCTTCCTTTAACCTCTGTACTGCATTATAGGTTTTTCCTGTGTTTGTTTCGCCTAGGTGTAAATAGATTTTTCTGTCATACCTTCTTGCATCCATATACTCATTCTTAGGGTTGTCAGGAAATACCTTATCAAATTCCTTAGTTAAAATATCAGGAATATGATAAGTTATTAAAACACTCATAATACCTGACTTTAAAAAGCTGTCGTAATAATTGTTTATTATGTCATCAAAGTAAAAGTCAGTTTTGTTCTTTTTATTGTAATCTTCTATAAGCCTTACTGATATATACTCCAGTATATCTATGTAACTGCTTAAAACTTCCTTAAAATCCTTTAAGCCTGCTTCCTCATATTCCTTAAGCTCTTTTATCTTTTTTCTCACTGCTGCTTCATGCTCCCAAAGTGCATGAACCTTGGAATGATGCACAATTTCATTTATTTGGGGGATTTGATTTTTAAGTTTTCTAAAATTTCTTTCTGCCGCTCCTTTTTTCATCCCTATGCCTCCTAATTACTTATGTTAAATTATATTATTCCCTTCTTTTTAATATCTTTTCCTTATATTATATTAGAATAATTTTAATAAAGCTTGCTTTAGTTTTAAAAGTAAAACCTAAAGGGAAGATTAATGATTTTTGCACTTAGTTATGCCAAAATTATCAACCTTCCCAGTTAAAGCTTATTTAGTAATATGAAATAAATCTTTACTCTACTTTAATACGCTACCAATTTTATAATAGTCTTGTTTTCATTATCACTGCTTTAATAGTATCATAATCAATGCAATCTGAAACTATCTTCTTAATTGGAGTAAGCTTCTCATATCCAACTTCCTCTGCAGCCTTAAGTACTTCTTTTTCCACTTCTTCTGTGAAAAGTCCTGAAAAGTCTACAGTTATCCCTTCAAGTGTTCCTTCACTCAGGCATTTTTCAATATGCCCAAGTAGGGTTGAGAGTACAAGCTTTCTTTCCTCCATTATCTCCTTAAGGCTTTTGTTTTCCTTAAGCATATTAAGAGTGACTTGATGGCTTTTTATCTTCTCTTCTTTTTCTTTAACCTCTCTCACTGGTATTTCTTCCTGGGTTGTTGTCAAAGTCACCTCAATATTTTTTTCTTCTACATACTGGCTTATCTTCTCTATAAAAAGTTCACCGTATTTTTCGTATTTTTTTTGACCAACACCTGAAATATCCATCATCTGAGACTGATTTACAGGGAATTTTGTGCTCATTTCCTTCAGCACAGCATCCCCAAAGATAAAGTAGGGCGGTACTCCCTCAGAACTTGCAATTTCCTTTCGTAAAGCTCTTAGTATTTCAAAGAGTTCGTTATCTGAGGTAATCTTCTTAACCTTCATCACTTCCTTAAACACAACCTTTTCCTCAGATTTTAATACCTTCATGGATTGAGTGTTCAAGACTACTGTAGGATATTCCCCTTCCTTCAGGCTTATAAAACCATGAGAAATAAGCATGTTTATAAAGTTTGACAAGTATTCTTTTGAGTACTCCTTCATTATTCCATAGGTAGAAAGTTCGTTGAACTTGTACTGCAAAATCTTCTTTTGAGCTGAGCCTCGAAGTACGTCTACTATTGTATTCACTCCAAAGTCTCTTTTCATTCTATAGATACAGGACAATACCTTCTGAGCATCAACTGTTTTGTCAACAAGTTCCCCTTCGCTGAGGCAGCTGCTGCAATTTCCACATTCCTCGTATTCAACCTGCTCACCAAAATAGTTTAAAATATATTTTCTAAGGCAGCCATTATGATGAATAAAGTCAATCATGTTCTGCAGCTTTTTATATTCGTTTATTTTTCTGTCAGGAGCTAAAACACCAACCTCTATTAAATACTTCTGCGTCATTATATCCTGAGCCCCGAACAGCATGATGCACTCGCTGCCCTCACCGTCTCTGCCTGCTCTCCCAATCTCCTGATAGTAGGACTCGATATTTTTAGGCATATTATAGTGTATGACATATCTTACGTTGGACTTATCTATGCCCATTCCAAAGGCATTAGTTGCAACCATAACATTGATTCTGTCGTAAACAAAGTCCTCCTGATTCTTCTTTCTCTCATCGTCAGAAAGACCTGCATGATATCTGGAAACACTTACACCCTTTAATTGAAGCTTCTCATATATGCTGTCTACCTCTTTTCTTGTAGCTGCATATATAATTCCAGACTGTTCCTTGTTTTCCGCTATATAATTTAAAAGATAGCTTGACCTGTCTCCAATTTTTAAAACATTAATCTTTAAATTCTTTCTGTCAAAACCTGATATAAAAACCTCAGGCTCCTTAAGTCCTATAAGCCTTATTATATCCTCCCTAACTTCCTCGGTGGCAGTTGCAGTAAAGGCAGTAACCAGAGGCCTTTGGGGAAGCATGTTTATAAACTTTGGTATATATCTGTAGCTTGTTCTAAAGTCATGTCCCCACTGAGATACGCAGTGAGCTTCATCTATAGCTATCTGAGCTATATCAAGCATTCTCATGAGCTGGCAAAATTCTTCTGATTCAAGCCTTTCAGGAGCTAGATACAAAAGCTTTATATTGCCAGCCCTTAAGTGCTCAATGATGTTGGATATTTCCTTGTTGGAAAGGGAACTGTTTATATAAGCGGCATTTATTCCCAAATCTACAATGTTGTCTACTTGATCCTTCATAAGAGATATCAGTGGAGAAATGACAATAGTAAGCCCCTGAAACAACATGGCAGGTATTTGGTAGCAAATTGATTTTCCCCCGCCAGTAGGCATTATGGCTAAAGTATCCTTCTTAGATAATATGCTTTCTATGACATCCTTTTGAGATGCTCTAAAATCCTTGTAGCCGTAGTATTTTTGTAAAGCCTTCAAAGCTTCATTATACAATTGCTTAACCTCCATTCGCTATAACTCTAGCACTGTGCAGACTGATATAATAATCACTAATATCCGCCTGCCAGTTAAAGCCTATTTAGACCTTTAATCTTTAAAGATTATATCATAAGCTTTATGTTATAGCATTAAAAGTATTATTATTTTTGAGTTATAGGCAAATGTCAGCAATTATTTTAAACTGGTTATAAAAATCAAGAAGCTCAGCTTGCACTGAGCTCAAAATAATCTTATATTTTTCTATAATGAAAAACAGTCTGAACCTTTGCAGTAATTTCTAGTTCACCGCTTTTTATATCAGTGGAGGCTGAAGGAGCTTTAATTGAATATAATTCAGCTCTAGGCAGGTTTCCCGTATCGCTTATTTCAACTATCTCTACAGGAACATCGTCAACATAAACCTTTAAGGTATTCTCTATGCTTTTGGCCTTGCTAACTGCATTTCTAATTGCTAAGGCTAATGCTTTTTTGTAAACGCCTTCTTTGTTAATTAGAGAAAAATTTACGTTATAAACCGCATTGACTCCATTAGCTACAGCAGTATCAATAACCCTTCCAATCTGCTGTAAGTCTCTTATTGTAATTCTGAGATTATTATTAACCCTGTAGCCTCTAAATACTTG
Organism: uncultured Clostridium sp.; assembly: GCA_964568335.1. Taxonomy (GTDB): domain Bacteria; phylum Bacillota; class Clostridia; order Clostridiales; family Clostridiaceae; genus Clostridium_AT. The sequence goes on along the minus strand of CAZMQY010000021.1, from coordinate 5,056 downwards.
CTTCCCCTCTACAAAATCATATTCTGGGGTAATAGAATAGCTTTCTGTTTTAATATCCCTCTCTTCAATTCCAAGGTTTATTAAAGAAGCAATAACCTTATCCATGGTTTCTGAATTTTCTTTTTGTGCTGCGTTAAGTGCTTTATTCTCAGTAACAACACCTAAAAATGCGGCTGCTATATCGGGAGAAGTTTTTAAGATTCCAACTCCTTCAACCTTTAGTATTAATGGCTTATCATCAAGCTGCAGTAATCTTGCACTTTCATCGAACATGCTAAAATCATAGGGGTACTCTTCATAGTAAGGCATATTTATCTCCTTTCATAAGAAATACTAAGCAGTCTGATATGGCCGATTCTCATCAGCTAGACCACTTGTTAATCTCTATCTAAGACTTTAAACATATAATAAAAAATCTCATTTTATTATATGAAAACATATAACAAAATGAGATTAGTTTATATAAATAACAGCGAAACGCCTACTATTGTGATAAAAGCTCCAATTAATTCCTTAACAAAAATCTTCTCTTTAAATATAAAAACAGAAATTGGTATAATCAAAATTCTCGACAGAGAGGTTATTGTGGATGCTACTCCTGTAGTAGTATATTGAACAGCAAGAAGTGATAATGATACTCCAAGGAAAGGACCAAACAGAGAACCTATGGAAATATATTTTATGGCAGTATAATCTTTTAAGGCTTCAAATATATTCTTCCAATGCTTTCTTGCTGTAACCACAACAGCAAAGCCAATTATTGCCGCAATAATTCTAATCTGGGTAGCAGCAAAGGCATTATAATCACCCATTCCAAATTTACTGCATATTGTTCCAAAAGATTGTCCTAGCGCTCCTATAAAAGCATAAATTATCCCTCTTAAAGGATGTGAAAGCTTTACCTTTTTATCACTTGTCCCTTTTACCAATATAACCAGAGCTATACCGCTAACAGTTATAAACATGCCCAGTAAATCAAGTACTGTAAGTGTTTCACCAAGCATTAAATAGCCAGCCAATGCTGTTATTGGCGGTACTGCTGCCATTATAAGCAGTGAAATTCTAGCACCAATCTTTACGTATGCCTCGAATAAAAACAAATCTCCAATTACAAAGCCTATGAGTCCTGATACAGTAAGCCATGTCCAATTTGTACTTGTAGCATCTATTGGCAAAAACATTCCTCTTGTAATCAAGGTAAATAATCCAATTAAAACAAAGGCTATTACAAGCCTTATAAAATTGACAGTTAATGAGCCAACTCTTTTGCCGGCTGCTTCAAAAGCAATGGGTGTAGCCGTCCAGCATACTGCTGTTGCAAAAGCAGAAATTTCTCCAATATGACTTTGAATCATGTTATTTTCCTCCAGTAGTATTGCAATTAACTCTCTTAATTATTTTACTACTTTTTAAAGTGTAAAACTATAGCAGCAGTATTTTTTGAAATAAAATAAACCGTATTAGTTTTTCCAATACGGTTGTTATTGTTCTTATTTTTTAAATATGCCAAATGGCTTACCTGTAGGTAAAAACTCTCTTCCAAAGTGTTGATTTAAAACACAAGCGGCTGAGCCATAGAATGAAAATAATGATATTAATAATTCTGAATAAGCTGCTAGCTCATGTGAAAATCCCTTCAATAAACCAAAGGAATCAAGGGATAAACCTAAGAATAAAAAGTTTATTAGGAAGAAAATGATGAACAATACCTTGTTTGTTTCTGCAGCACCAATAGTCATAAATATGGTGAATATTAAATAACCCAGGTATGCGAAACCTAATTGCTTGGGATCTACGCCTGTTGCAAGAGTTTGTCCAAAAACTCCAGCCTTTATCATCCAGGATGTTCCTACTGCCAGCCAAAAGAATCCTTAAGCTCCAAAGTCAGTGGTTCCAAAAACATTTTGCCTTTTAGAATCATTTATACAAGCAAACAATTGAGCAAAGCCTCCAAGAAATATTGCCCATGGCAGCACAAAGGATGTTCCATTAGTTAAGCCAAGCTTTTGAGAGGAAGCTACAATCGTTACCATAGCTAGTCCAAATAATCCTAATGCTGAAGGATCTGCGTTTAAAATCTTAATATTTTGTGTTTGATTTGTACTCATAAGTACCTCCATTATAATTATTCCCTATACAAAATACCAAAATTTTCGACTCTTGTCAAAGTATTTCTTTTCATTTCAACAGATTTTCTAACCATAACTTAAATATTCAGCAAAATTTTGACATTTAGATTCATCTTAGTTATACTAATATTTGAAAATGGCAGCATTTACTAATACGCAATTAGCAGGAGGATTATATGAATAACACAGTATTTCTAAATTCGGCACGGCTTGATTTTGATAGCAAGCTGAACTTTTCATATCTAACTAAGCTTACTAATGTTACTAAATATTCTAGCAGTAGTGATGAAGAAATATTAGAACGAGTAACGAATCAAAACATAATCATAACTAAGGAATTGCCTTTAAGCAGAGAAATAATATCTAGATTTCCTTCCTCTGTTAAGCTTATCTGCGAGGCAGGAACTGGCTACAATAATATTGATCTTGTTGCAGCAAAGGAAAAGAATATCCTTGTATGCAATATTCCTGGCTACAGCACAGAAGCTGTTGCGCAGTTAGTTATTACCTTTATGTTAAACTTAAGCTCTTCCTTGACAAAGCAGCAGCTTATGATTAAGGAAAAAGATTTTAGCAACTTTACTAAGCATCTTCAAGTTCCTCATTTTGAGCTATCAGGCAAGACACTGGGTATCATAGGAGCCGGAACTATAGGAAACCATGTAATAAAAATTGCAAGAGCACTTGGAATGAATATACTTGTAAATACCAGAACACCTAGACAGTGGAACGACAATTATATTCAATCAGCTTCCCTAGATGAATTGCTTAAGCAAAGTGATTTTATTACTCTTCACTGTCCCCTTACAGCTGGTACAAGGAAGCTTATTAGCATAGATAAACTTAAGCTTATGAAGCCCTCTGCCTTTATAATTAACACAGCCAGAGGTGCACTAATAAACGAAATAGATTTAATTGAAGCTTTGAAAAACAAAATAATTGCAGGAGCTGCACTTGACGTACAAGACCCTGAACCGCCTAACTTAGACAATCCGTTGTTTGCTATGGATAATGTAATACTTACTCCTCACATAGGCTGGAAGACTATTGAAGCTAGGCAAAGGCTTATTAATCTTATAGGAGATAATATTAAGGCTTTTGCCGAGGGTTCACCTATTAATGTTGTAAATTAATTTTTTATGCAAAAAGCCGCTCCCTAGAGCGGCTTAAGCTTTATTGCGACTTGGCGCCAGTTGCACCATTGCTTTTCATTATTTTTTTCATACCATCAGTTGCTTCAATCTTGCCATCTTTCATAACCCATAGCGCTTCTACTCCCTCCATGCTTTCAATAAGCTTGCGGCTCTCAGCATAAGGAAGTAAAAATCCAGTTGTAGATAAAAAATCTGCAAGCCCTGAATTTTCAGTTACTATGGTTATAGCCCGATAGTAATCTCCTGGCATAAGAGTTGTTGGGTCTATAAGATGATGGTACTTTTTATCATTTACTATATAATATCTTTCATAATCTCCACTACTTACTACAGAGGAATTGTTTAGAAATATGGTATCTAAAAGATTATCCCCATCAGATAACACATCTTTGTTAGGGTCTTGTATGCCAACACCCCATCTCTCGCGAACACCATCTAGCGGTTTTCCAAGAGTTCTTACATTTCCTCCAGCACTTATTATTCCTGATTTAAGTCCTGCAGCCATAATTTCCTTTGCGGCTAGTTCAGTTGCGTAGCCCTTGGCTACCGCACCAACGTCAAGCTTCATATCTTTATCTGCAAGATATACAGTGCTGTTTGCAGTATCGATAACTACCTTATTAATATCGGTATGCTTCGCTGCTTCCTTAAGTTTTTCCATAGGTGGAAGCTTGGCATTCTCCGGGTCATTTTTCCCCTCTTCACGATAATCATGCCATATGCTGAGCACAGAACCCATGGCAATATTTGTTCTATCGCCGGTTTTCTTGTCCCACTCCTTGGCAAATCCTAAAAGATCTATTATTTCCTTTTGTACCTTTACAGGCTTTATACCTGCATTATCATTTATGGTCTTAATATTGTTTATACCTTCATAATTATTATAAATGTCATATAGCTTGTGAAGTTCCTCAAAACGTGCTTTAATTTTGTTGAAATAAGTTCTAAACTCTTCTTCATTTTTTGTGTAAGCTACAACCATTGTTATAGTATCAAAGGAATCAAAAAAGCTATCACTGTATTTAGTATACTTAATATCTTCCTTTTTTACTTCCTTCTGGCAGCCAGTGAAAATAATCGTTGTCATAAGTATTGTCATTACTACTGCAATTAATTTTTTCATACGCATCACCCTCATCTATCATAACAAAAGACATCCTATAAAACAATAAAGCATTTAAATAAAACTCCTCCATTTTTGGTGGAGGAGCTTATTTTTAAACTTATATTTTTAATTATTTTGCATTTTTTGAAGCTTCTTCTACTGCAGCGAGGTAATCTTGAACTGACACTGTTACAGAAGATTTAAGCTCTGCTACATCTGGAACTGCTGGATGAGCATCGTCTTTCTTTACTGTCTTCATACCTTTTATGTCAGCTACTGATTTGCCTTCCATCCACTTTCCTAGAGCTTCAGCTTGTTGGTACCATTCTTTCTTTATAGTGGAACCCTTAATCATACCATATTCGTCTTTAAGCTCAACTTTAGTTTTAGGAGCAGCAGTCTTATCAGAAGTTACCTTACCCTTGTTATCAAAGTTTACCTTAGTTTGCGCGTTGTCTATTATAGCTTTTACTACCTTGCCATCTTTGTCAAATGCTGTTACAGCCATTACTGTATCAACTTGAGCTAATGGAAGAACTTCTTTTCCGTCCTTGTCTTTTCCAAGAGCCTTTGAGCTAGCTATAGATACATTATGTCCAAGTCCTAGTTTTTCAGCACCCTTAACTTCAACAGCGTTTTTGAATGCTTCTTCAACAGCTGCGATATAT
>CAZMQY010000020.1:18372-22487 GCA_964568335.1 uncultured Clostridium sp. | reverse complement strand
CTTTTCCAGCTTGTTTAGTATACTTGCTATGCAGGAATACCTTGGTACATGACTCATGCTAAATCTCACTACAAGTTTGTCTTCTCCATTTACCTTAGCTTCAATAGCACCGTTTCCTACCATGTTAATCAGCTTATACTCTGTTCCGTTTGTTATTTTACTCATTGTTACGAGGGTGCCGTTTTCAATAGTAAGGTAACTGTCCGTAGTAATTACAAGCCAGCCCTCAATAAAACTCCCTGAAAAATTTAAATCATAGGGTGTGCAATAAAGAATACTTTTACCTTCTATTAAATTATTAACTAATTCTTCTTCTCTTTGAGGTAAATCAAAAAATAATTTCATTTTCTAAACCCTCACTTAGCTATAATAATAATTCTATAAGCCTATAGCTTTTAGAGTCTAATTTACTATAATCGCTTATTTCATATCTGTTGCCATCAACATCAATCACCAGTATCCTATTATCCTTAACATTTAAAAAGCTGCTGTTATCCTTCTTAATAGTAAATCTTTTAGCACCTAAGTCTGTTATTACATCCCAATAGGAATATCCAAACTCTTCCTTAATAGAATTAATTTTATCAATCTTAGGCAAGAAGTACCTTCTGTCAAGTTCCTCCTCAAACAGCTTTACTGTGTCCTCTGAAAATTCGTCTAAAGCTTTTATTATTCCAACTTCCTTGCCTTCCTTATCCTTTACTGAAATATAGCTGCTGCTGTAGCTTAAAGGAAAGGCTCTATGAAGCGAGACTCTTTCAAATTCTTTATCCTCTAATTTAACGCCAAGAAATCCCCCATTGTTTCTATAAAAATATGCCTTCAAAGGCGTAATATATTTTATATCATCCATACTAACTCACCCCCTGCAATTTTAATGCTTCTCTTTGCTTTTGAAGAAGCGTGTAATAAATTCCTTTTTTCTTAACAAGCTCTTCGTGATTACCACTTTCACTAACTTTTCCACCCTCGATTACTACCAATCTATCTGCATTTCTTAAGGTGGACAGCCTGTGAGCTATAGCAAAAGTAGTTCTACCCTTTATAAGCCTTTCCAAGGCTTCTTGAATCATTCTTTCAGTTTCAGTATCCAAGGAAGCAGTAGCTTCATCAAGAATTAATATTTTAGGATTTAGCAGCACAGCTCTTGCGATAGATATTCTTTGCTTTTCCCCGCCAGACAAGTTTTGTCTCCCTCTTGAGCCAATTACTGTGTCATAGCCATCTGGAAGCTTAATAATAAAATCATGTGCATTAGCTACCTTGGCAGCAGCTATTATTTCTTCCATAGAAGCTTCTGGTCTTGCATAAGCAATATTCTCTGCAATAGTTCCCATAAACAAATAGGTATCTTGAAGAACCATTCCTATTTGTGAGTGTAAATCCTTTAAGGACAAATCTTTTACATTTATGCCATCAATGGTTACTTGTCCTTCTTTCACATCATAAAGCCTGGTGATAATATTAGTTAATGTAGATTTCCCCGCCCCGGAATGGCCTACAATTCCAATCATTTCTCCTTGCTTTACCTCAATGTTAATATCCTGAAGCACTGGATTGTTGGGCTCATAGCTAAAACAAATATCTTTTAAGGAAACCTCTCCTTTCATAGCGGTCAGCCTTATAGCATCAGACTTTTCTTCTACTTCTGGAACAGCGTCCATTATTTCAAATATTCTTGAAGCTGAGTTCATGCAGTCAGACCACCAATGAGTTATTTGAGTCATAAACTGAAGAGGCCCTATGAGCATGCCTACATAGCCAGTAAAGGTTATTAAAGAACCAAAGGTTAATTCTCCTTTTACTACAAGATAGCTGCCATATCCCCAAACTACTAAGCTGCTGCTTCCCATTAGAAAATACAAAAGAGGAAAAGCAGTTTGCAGCATATTTCCTAGATCTAAGTTAACCTTGTAAAAATTCTGGTTAGTATTTGAAAATCTAGTTATTTCAGCTCCCTCTTTGCCAAAGGCTTTTACTACCCTTGCTCCCGATAATGAATCGTTTATAACAGAATTTAATGCACTGCCTCTTCTAAACATTCTTGAAAACATAACCCAAAACTTAGGAAACAGGGTTTTTAATACATACACTATAATTGGAATAGGGAATATTGCAAGAAGCGCTAATCTCCAATTTAATTTAATCATAACCCCAAATATTCCAAGCATAGTAATAAGGTTTACTATAAAATAAGGAACACCATCATGAAAAAAATACTGAAGGTGCATTGAGTCACCATTTACATTATTCATAAGTGTGCCTGTCTGCTTGCTGTTATAAAAGCTTAAGGAAAGCCTTTGAAGGGCTGAAAATATTTCAGTTTTTAAATCAAAAACAACCTTTGCACTAAGATCAGAATTTATTCTTCCATAGCAAATGCTAATTAAAGTAGCAAGAAGCTTTATTGACAGCATAATAAGCACAAATAATCCAACCTTGCCGTAGTTGCTTCCACTTTTCTTTAAAACTTCATCATAAAAAATATTTCCTCCAAAGTATGGAAGTATAATATTAAGCACAGAACTAGCAAGCATGCATAAAAGAATAAGCACTAAATCAAGCTTGTATTTGGGTAAGTATGAAATTACCCTTTTAAAAATTGCTCTCTTGTCAAAACACTTAGGGCATATTTTTCTTATAGGATCCTCATACCTTGTCCCACATTTAGGGCAAAGCAAAGGTATTTCATCCCCTTTAAAATCCTCATCTGTAAGTTCTTTGCCTTCCTTTAGCTTCGCAAAAAGCTTGGTAAAAACAGCAAACTCTCTGCTGCAGCTATTAGAAAACTTGCACAAAATCTTATCCTCGCCGCTTATTTCAGCAACTAACATTCCACCTGCAACGATTTGCTCGCTTGCTAGCTTTTCAATGTCCTCTAAAGGATAAATACTAATTCCTTCTGAAGCTACTATCAATTGCTTCTTAGTAGCTAGTACAAAATTTTCTGCAAAAATCCCCTGCTCATTTAAATCCCCTTTTGCTACTAATACTAAATCATTAATATCTATATTATTTAATTGAAGCATTTCTTTAATATGTACTGGAATGTTTTCCATTGATTCACTGATAGACATAATCTCTTCTTCCCCCATAAATTCTTATAACTTTAACACCACCTTTAAATTATTACCATAATATTAAATTTTAGTCAATTCTAATTTTGATTAGCTGTTCAACAAGGAAAGGACCAGCATTTATAGAAGTAATGCTGGTCCTATGATTTATTCTTTAATACTATACATTATTTTATAGTATCAGCCTAAGTTTAGCAAATATATCTTCTCCCAAATATATTACAAAAATACCTGACATGATCAGGTGCTTTCTTTTTTTAAGCCTTCTCTAATCAATAACCCTAAAGTCTTCTTCCGAGCCTTCCGCACTATTCGGAGCAATCCACACTTTAAATTCTCCTGGTTCAACTGCATAGTTAAAGCTTTCATCCAAGAAGCCTAGTTCTTTATCCGATAACTCAAACTCCACGCATTTTTCTTCTCTTGGATGTAGAGCTATCTTTTTAAATCCTCTTAACTCCTTAACAGGTCTTGTTACTGAAGCTGTTATATCTCTTATAAATAATTTATCTGCTGCAGCGTTTCCACCTTCACTTCCTGGGAACCACGCCTCTAATATTCTGCTTACCAGCCCTTCTTGTCTGCTATATAGTTTAAAATTAATATTACCTTATTCAAAATCAACTACACTCTGAAGTTCATCAGATTTAAAGCAAGCTTCCATAAGCCTCATAACCCTAAGTACCTGCTCGTTTTTAACAATTATCTCAGCTTCGCCTTCTATAACCTCTAACACATTTTTGTAGTACTCTCTTAAATCTGATTTTTGCACTGGAAGTTCTTCTTCAAATATTGTATTATCAAGCCTTGGCGCCATAGTTTTTGTTAGTCCTGAAGCTGCTCTAATAGGTACTGCGTCTTTATCTTCCCAATTTTTCACTCTAATAATCTTCCCATTAAGATCCCAATCATTTATAACTGCTGAACCGTTGACTCCTAAAACATACCATCTAGGAAGATTAATAAAATTGCTAGTTCCAACTTCTAATAGTGCAGTCTTACCGCTTTCAAAGGTCAAAATAATCTTGAAGCCATCAT
>CAZMQY010000020.1:0-18362 GCA_964568335.1 uncultured Clostridium sp. | reverse complement strand
AGTTACATTAGTGAATTTACAGTACACTTTTTTAACCTTTTCTTGTACCATACATAACATCTGATCTAGTATATGAACCCCCCAGTCCAGGAGCATTCCGCCACCATGCTCTTTTTCCTGGCGCCAATCGCCTGGTATGCCTCTGGAGCCGTGAACTCTTGATTCTATATTATAGATGTTCCCCAAAATATTATTGTCATAAATATTCTTTACAGTTAGAAAATCTTCATCCCATCGCCTATTTTGATGAACTACAAAGAGCTTACCTGTTTCTTTTGATACAGCCATTACTTCCTCAAGCTCTGCACTGTTCATCATAGCAGGCTTTTCACAAACAACATTCTTTCCTGCTTTTAAGGCTTTTATAGAAATTTCCTTGTGTACATCATTAGGTGTTGCAACTAATACAATATCTACCTTTTCATCAATTAATACTTCTTCTAGGCTTTCGTAAACATATATATTATTTTCACTTGCAAACTCTCTTCTGCTTTCCTTTATGTCGTATATTCCAATAACCTTAAGTCTTTCAATGTTTTTTTCAATAAATTCTCTATGCCAATTACCCATGCCTCCAAAACCTACTATAGCTAAACTATAGATTCTTTTTTTCATGATAATTACCTCCCCTTTATGTAAATCTTCTGCTATAATGTTAACCTTCAAAAAACCTTCCTTAGATTTTATTTCCAGGAAGGTTTTTTAACCAATACTTATAAATGCTTTCTTGCTAAATTAACCTTTTATATGAACTTCTCTAAATGTTTTAATCCTATAACTAAACCTTCTTTAACCTTTTCCTCGCTGCCTTCATATAGAGGATCTTCATGTTCTGTGCTTATTACTCCATCGTAGCCTTTGCTTCTAAGAAGACCAACAAGCTTCTCCCAATCCACTTGTCCAAGACTAGGCATGCGATATCTCCAATATCCAAAGTGACCTTCGCCTTCTCTATAAAGCTGCCTGTTATTTGTTCCATACTTATTTAACCCTTCAGGTAAAATCTCAGCATCCTTTGCATGAACATGGAATATTCTATCTGCAAAATCTTCTGCAGCCTTTAGATAATCAATAAATTGAGGAATTAAATGCGATGGATCAAAATTTAGACCAAAGCTCTTGCTTGGGACTCTTTTAAACATTTCATCCCAAAGCTCTGGTGTATAAGAAATTGTTCCTGGTACACCTGGATACTGCCAGCCCTTCATATCGCAGTTTTCAATCATAAGCTTTATGCCTCTTTCTTCTGCATAAGCAACAAGCTCAGTAAATACCGCTTCAAACTCATTGAAATTTTCTTCCATATTCTTTTCTATATTTCTTCCTACGAAGGTTCCTACTAACGGAGTTCCAAGCATAACTGCAGCATAGATAACCTTCTTTGTGTGATCATTGATAAAAGTTCTTTTAACAGGATCCCTATCTAAATTATTATCATAATAGGCAAGAGAAGAAATCTTTAATCCATATTCACAAAAATATTCTTTTATTTCGTCAGCCTGCTTTTGAGTTAAATTGTCTACATCTATGTCGCAGCTTGAGTAATCTCTATCATTATCATTTGACCAGCAAGCAACTTCAAGAGCTTTAAAGCCAACCTCACTAGCCCATTTTGCTTTTTCCTTAAGAGGTATATTGCCTAAACAAACAGTTAAAAATCCTAAATGCATCTAACTCTCTCCTTTATACTAAATTCATCTTTCTTAAATTCTCAATGCTTATACTAACACTTTCTATGGGTTCCCTTTTACATACATCCTGCTCAACTATAAGCCACTCAGTACCACTCTTTTCTGCCTGCTCAGCAATTGCCCTTATATTTATAGTTCCAGTTCCTATTTCAGCAAACTCTCTCTTCTCACTGTTTTCCATATCCTTAATATGGATTAGAGGAGCTCTTCCTGAGTATTTTGCTACATACTGAACCGGATTGAGCCCTGCATAGGTAACCCAATAAGTATCTATTTCAGCACTTAATAACTCTCTATCTACCTTGCTATAAATAATGTCCAAGCCATAGGCTCCATCAAAGCTTTCAAACTCATGAGCATGATTGTGATAGCAAAGCTGAAGTCCTGAAGCTTTAAGCTTCCTGCATATCTCCTCTAAAAGCTCCGCCATTCTTATATAGTCCTCTTTGCCCTCATAGCTTGCCCAAGGGCAAACAATATACTTATTACCTAGCTGCATATTGTACTCAATTATTTGCTCAACATTATTTTTTAGATCCTCCAGCCCTATATGAGCACCTGCTGTTTTTAGTCCAAAGGCATCTAGATAGGACTTAAGCTCTAGAGCTGAATACCCTCCAAAACCTGCAAATTCCACACCCTTATAGCCTAAATCTGCAACCTTTTTTAAGGTTCCTATAAAATCCTTTTCCGTCTCCTGACGAAGGGTATATAACTGTACCGCTATTGGAATATTCATAATTTCAATTCCTCCAGTGTTTATTCAAAATAAACTGCCTTGCCAGTTTTTGATGATTCATATATTGCCTCAAGTATTTCAGTAACAACTAGAGCTTGCTCCGGTTTAACTAACGGTTCAGTATCATTTAATATGCTTTCAATCCAAAGTCTTGCTTCCAAGTCTGCATCATTTTCGGTTTTTCCATCATAGAAGGCAACTCCGCCAGAATTTAATTCAACCTTAGTTTCATATAATCTGCTTAAGTTTTCACCATTTATGCGAAGACCATCTACCATATCTGCTCCACCCTCTGTTCCGCAAAGAGTTGTTTGAGCTTCACGAACATCTAAGCTATTCAAGGCCCAGCTTGATTCAAGCACAATAGTTGCTCCATTTTCCATAGTTATGAAGCCAAAAGCTGAATCCTCTACAGTAAACTTTTCTGGGTCCCATGGTCCCCAAGCATTAGCCGCATTCTTTCTGCCTGACAGCTTGTGATATGTAGCACCCATTACTGACTTTGGTTTGTAGTTATTCATCATCCAAAGGGTTAAATCAAGTGCATGTGTTCCAATATCTATTAGTGGTCCGCCGCCCTGTTCTTCTTCATTTAAAAATACTCCCCAGGTTGGTACTGCACGTCTTCTTATAGCATGAGCTTTTGCGTAATAGATTTCTCCTAAGTCACCCTTTTCGCAAACTGCATGCAAATATTGTGAATCTGCTCTGAAACGATTTTGATAGCCTATTGTAAGCTTCTTACCTGTTCTATTTGCAGCTTCCACCATGGCACGTGCATCTGCTGCAGTTTTTGCCATTGGCTTTTCACACATAACATGTTTTCCTGATTCTAGGGCATCAACTGTAATAAAGGAGTGAGACTTATTTGGAGTACAAACATGCACTACATCAATTGATTTATCCTTAAGCATCTCCTTATAGTCAGTATAATACTTAGCATCTTCTGCACCAAACTTTTCAGCAGCTGCCTTTGCCTTTTCTTCAATTATGTCGCAGAAAGCTACCATCTCAACTGAATTAAGCTTGGCTAGGCTTGGCATATGTTTTCCGTTTGCTATTCCACCGCAGCCTATAATTGCAACTTTAAGCTTCTTATTCTTTTCCATATATAATCCTCCAATTTATATAAATTAATTATGTTTTCGTTTACAATCCTATTATATAAAAAATCATCGAGAATTACTTCCCGATGATTGCTAACTTGTTCTCATATTTTGCTTTTTATGCTTAAGGGATAAAAGCCATTAAGCTGTTTATACATTCCATGGAAATTTATTTGAATTCTCCAGATACAAATTCACCCTTAAATAGAACAACTCTTTCTGCACAAACTCTTCCTATCAAATGGGCAGAGCATTCTGCCTTTGCAAATAAAATATTTGCTTTGTCGCCAATCTTTGGCCATACTTGATTGCCTTCATGGTCAAGGGGAGTGATACCTTTTGTTACAAGACCCAAAGCACTTGATAGCGATACTTCATCTGTCATAGAGAATATTTCCGCAGCTCGACTTACACGTTCAATTAAGTCTCCTGTGCCAAATGGGCTCCAGTGGTCATTAATATTGTCGTTAATAACATTTACGCTGACGCCTTGGCTTCTTAGCACTGGAATGGATAATGCCTGCGTGCCTATTGGAGCAGTTGTATTAATAGCTATACCTGCCTCTTTTAAGCGCTTTACAATGTTATCTAGTTCAACACCAGAAATATGCCCTAAGGCTAATGCATGGCTTATTTGTACCTTTCCTTGTAGATTTGAGGCTAAAGTATAATCAATGATGCGATTTATTTCATAAATACCTAAACTTCCTCCGTCATGTAAATGTATATCTATCTCTTTTTGATATTTAACAGCTAAATCAAAAGTAGTCTTTAAAGATTTTTCAATATCACCGTCTATAGTTGCTGGATCTAAGCCTCCTAAAATAGTAACCGCATCGTCTTCTAATGCCTTGCTTAGTAAACCTAATTCTTCAGTAACCAATGTTCCATGCTGGGGGAAAACCACGATTTCGTAGTCTAATTTATGTTTATTCTTTTCAAGAACTTCTTTTATGGCAGCCACATTATCTAGTCCTATTACCGGATCCACATTGACTTGCACACGCAAAAAAGTTGCTCCTTTGCCTGTAATTAAATCAATTAAAGCCTGTGCTTTTTGTGGTGTTTCTGCTAAGAAGTCACGTAAAAAGCCTTGTTCTTCCACAATTCTTTCAGCTACACTATTCATAGGAACAACAGCATGCCATTTGCCGCCGTAATGACCTTTATCCAAATGAATATGATTATCTGCCAATGAAGGTAAAGCTAAATAGCCTTTTGCATCTACCACCTTTTCTGCATCAGCTGGAACAGCATCTGCAATTTCTTTTATAATACCATCTTGAACAAATAAACAAACTTGCTTTGTTTTTGTTACAATAGTCTTTTTAGCAATTTCTTCTCTACCTGTCTCTAATAGTACATTCTTAATCCAACTCATAAATGTTTTACCTCCAAGTATTTTAGTTTAAGTGTGTTTTATTATATCATTTTACTGGCTTAAATGTATATACGGACAATTTGCAGTAACTTTTTCAGTTGATTGAACATATACAGCATTTAAGTTTAATTAGATAAAGCCAGTATCATTTATGCAAATAAAAATGTTGGAGCAATATAAGGGTTACCAACTAGCTGGCACTATATTCTCATATTTTGCTTTTTATACTCTGAGGGTGAATAGCCCTTTAGCTGTTTGAAAACTCTGTTGAAGGTTTTAATGCTGTTAAATCCGCATCTATAGGATATTTCCGTTATGCTGTGCTCATTTTCCATAAGCAGCCATTCTGCTTTAGTAATTCTGAAGTTGCTCAAATATTGACCAAAGGTTATGCCTGTATTCCCCTTAAAAAATCGTGCAAAATGATATACGCTAAAGCCTGCTACCTTAGCCATTTGTTCTAAGGTTATATCCGCCAGATAGTTATCTTCAACAAATCCAAATATAGTTTCTAATCTGCTTAAAGTTTCTCTATGTCTGCTCTCTTCCTCAAGGCTTAGGCTCTCCATAGGTACCTTTCTAAGCAAAAGTACCACAAGGTCGTAAAGTCTCGCCTTAAGCGCCAGCTTATAGCCCTCTTCCTTTTGATTATATTCTTTGGCAATCCCCATAATTTGATTTTCCATCTCAATTTTTACATCCTGGCTCCACTCCGTACTGAGTCTTTTAGAACAATCAAATATAGGCCTAATTTCTTTTCTTTCACTCATAATAGAAGCAAAATTATCAAATATAGCCAAATTAAATTGAATAACAATACGATTTGCCGTGGTGCATTCTAGCAAAAAATAATGTATATCTCCACTGCTTATAAGAAGAATATCTCCAGCCTCTAAATCATAGGTTTTATTATTTACGCCAACCTTAACTCTTCCTTGTATCATATATATGATTTCAATTTCGTCATGCCAATGGTGAGAAACAGGGTACTTTCCCTCATCAAAAAACAATCTAAAGGGAAAATTAGGCTCAAGCAAATTTTTTTCTAACCAAGCTTCCATCTATATCATCCTTTAATTCCAACCTATTCGTTAGTTATTAAATTTAATTATAACAATTTTCATTAAGTTTTTAAATGGTAGGGCTAATTTTTAATGTGAACTTTTCCAAAAGTAATTTTTCTAAGAAAGAATACCTCAAATGTTTTTTCATTAAGGTCACATCCACTGCCCTAATTAAAACTTTCGGCATAACTTAGCATTTACAGCTTTTTATTTTTTCAGATAATATTGCTGCACAGTTTTTAAAATTTGCTGAGCATGTTATAATTAAATATAGCACATATTAAGCAACTTCATCCTTTGTAAAAAAGCTACTTCAAATTCCCTTACTACTAAATAATTTTCATACTGCATTAATTCAATAATTATGGAGATACTTTGATTTAGTTATAAGATTTAATTTACTATAAAAACAAAAATATAATAAGCTAAAATAATTAGAGGAATGGATAATTAAAATGAGTACAAATGTTATATTAGTTGATCAATTTGATAACCCCATTGGTGATATGGAAAAGCTTTCTGCCCATGAAAGTCCGAAACTGCATCGTGCGTTTTCAATTTTTATATACAATGGAACTAAGCTTTTAATTCAACAGAGAGCACATAATAAATACCATGGTGGCGGTTTATGGGCAAATACCTGCTGCTCCCATCCAAAACCAGATGAAGATTTAAGTACTGCCACCCGTCGCAGGCTTTTAGAAGAGGTTGGCATTGAAGCTGAACTAGAAGAAATTTTTTCTTTTATATACTTTTATAAGTTTACTAATGGTCTTTTCGAGTATGAATATGATCATGTTTTTATCGGAAAATATGATGGTGAAACCTTCCCAAACCATGAGGAGATTTATAGATTGGAGTGGGTTGAAGCTTCTGAATTGCTTCAAGATTTGCTTGTAAACCCTGAAAAATATGCTCCATGGTTTATTGCTTCAGCTCCAAGAGTTATTCAACACATTTTAAAAAAATAAACTATAAAGAAACACTAATGTTGTGCGTACAGCATTAGTGTTTTATTTTTGCATTTTAATTTTGCAATTATTAGGTCAATGATCCTAATTTAATGCTTTATAAATAAGAATATATAGATAAAATTCTTATTTATAAAGCAAACTATAGGTAATAATAATTTTTAAAACTATATTATTAAGCTTAGGTGGTGGTTATTATAAGTGCAGTATTATTAGTATTTATAAACTCTTTACTTCTTGCCTCTGGCCAACTGCTTTGGAAAACCGGCCTAAAGCAAGAAAGCATGTCCTCAATAAAGCAAATTATACATCTTCTATTTAATAAGTACATGTTAGGTGGTATTGCTGTATATATTATTTCTACCTTCTACTGGTTTAGCATATTAAAGAGATTTGATTTGACAAAAGTATATCCTTTGCAAAGCATGAGCTATATAGTAGTGCTTATTCTTGGTCATCTAATTTTAAAGGAACCTTTAACAAAGAATGTAGTAATAGGTACTATGATTATTGTTGCAGGTGTGTTTATTATCACTCGACATTGATAGAATAAATCTTCCGCTTCATTTAATTTAAGCATATAAATTAGACTTGCTAGGAATGTCCCAGCAAGTCTAAAAATATATAGTTATTCTATGGTGTTTTATTTTATTTGCAGTTCTTGTTATGGTGATGGAAGTGTCTTTTGCAGAAGCTAAAGAGAAGTAATATTAACCAAGCTAATACAGCAAGCACCATGCCTACAACAATACTTAAAAGAATATATTTTGAAGTAAAGCTTAGACAACTAAGATAAGATAGAAATTTTCGAAAGGTACAAATCCCCTTTACAAAATTCAGTCCGGCAAAATTAATGCCGAGAATTAACAAATCAAATATCAAACCTAAAATTACTGTCTTACTGCATTCCATCTTATTGCAACTGATAAAATTATACACTAGAGCAGCAAACAACCCTGGTACCAGAAATATAAGGAAATATACAAAAAAGCTCAACATACTTATTCCCCCTCATATTTTTAAGTAGTATCCTACTTTGTATATAATATGACTTGGGAGAAAAACAGTGACATTCACATGTCTAGTTACAACTTAGTAATTATTCTTGTTATAATATTTTTTCAAAAGCTATTCTTTTGCCGCCATCCTCTAAGTAAATTACTCCGCAATATTGAAAACCTTCTTTATTCAGCAGCTTCTGCATTTGTAGGTTTTCTTCATGTGTATCTACTCTTATGCTGTGTATATCAATGTTCAAGCATATATTTTCTATATTCTTAAATATTACAGAAGCAAGACCATGCCCCTTATTATTGGAGTCAACAGCTAATCTATGAATTGTTGCATATTTGCTATTGCTAATCCAATTACCCTCATAAACAGTTTCATAGTTTTTATCACCATCAAAAGTCAACGCTACAGTACCAACAATCATATTATCCATTATAAGAACATACCCATTTTCATTGTTTATATCATTGTTGATATCCTGTAGATTTGGATAATTATTCTGCCATTGATCAATCCCCTGTGCTTTAAAATAATCTTGAGCCTGCCTTATAATATTCATTATACTGTTAATATCTTTATTCACAGACTTTCTAAATTCCATTTTACTTCTCCTTTGCAATGGATATAACCTTTTAGAAGAGAAACAGTTTCTAGTTGTTCGTACTTCTTAATTTTTTTGCTACTTCGTCAATAATAGCTTTTCTCTCTTCACCGATAATACCAATTAACTTTACCGGCATAAATCCATTTTTGTATACTCGGTCTTCATTTTTTTCTATTATTGCAATGACTGTTTTTTCAAAAACTTCACTAGAAATTAATCCTTCTCTGTATGTATCAACTAAATCTATCATTTTTGTAGCTAATTCTCTTGGGTTCTTATATACTGCTTTCATTTTATTCTCCTTTATTAAATCTAAATTTTAACATTAGTATAATACATTGTTTATCTAATTATTGCAAGTGGCATTAAAAATGAATGGGAAGGTTATGAAAAATAACCTTCCCCATTCATTTTTAATGTTTTAAATCTGTATATGACAGCCTAAACATTAAGTAAAAATCTTATGCCTTCTTAGTATTGAACAGCCTTCAGACACAACCCTTTTGCTGCAGCAATAGGACCAGCCTCAGCTCTTTTCTTTTCATTTAAAATTCTCTCTATCTCGGATGACTTAAGATTTCCCTTTCCAACTTCAATGAGAGTGCCTGTAATGATTCTTACCATATTTAGCAAGAATCCATTACCATTAACCTCCACCTCTATCATGCCGTCATTTTCTATTATGTGTATATAATTGATAGTTCTAATAGTTGGCTTAGTATTTGGTTTAAGGCTGGTAAAGCTCTGATAGTCATGAGTTCCAATTAAAAACTCTGCTGCACTTCTCATATCAGTTAAGTTAAGTTTTTCTGCAACATGATAGGCATATCTTCTGCTAAACACATCTCTATACTTATTATTATCTATTCTATAAACATAAGTTTTTGATTTTACATTATATCTAGCATGAAACCTTTCAGTTGTATCCTTCATTTTTTTAACTAATATGTCCTCCGGCAAATATTCATACAAATAATCCAGCATATTCTCTATGCTGTCAGAGCAATTTGTTTTAAAATTTGCAATGTAACCTTCAGCATGCACTCCAGTATCAGTTCTTCCACATCCAATAACTTGAATATCTTCTCCAGTCATTTTAGAAAGTACATTCTCAATTTTATTTTGTATAGTTAAATCAACATCCTTTTGTTTCTGCCATCCTCTATATCTGCTTCCCTCATACTGTATTTCCATTTTTAAATTTCTCATAGAGTACCACCTTTTTCTTTTAAATGCTTCAATTATATGCTTATAATAGAAAAGCTACAAGAGCACTTACTTTTATCAAGTAAATATGATAAAATAATTATAGGAGATGATGACTATGGAAAAAATTCATTTGTGTCCTAGATTTGAATCAGCTTTCGAATTGCTAGGCAAAAGATGGACTGGGTTGATAATTCGATCTTTACTAAGCGGTGCTAAAAGATTCTCAGATATTCAAGAGATAATTCCTAACTTAAGTGCTCGTATGCTTACGGAAAGATTTAAGGAACTTGAAGAGCAAGGCCTTCTCACTCGCAAGGTTTACCCTGAAATGCCTGTACGTATTGAGTATGAGCTTACTGAAAAAGGCAGAGATTTGGAAAAATCAATGGATGAAATCCAAAAGTGGGCTGAGAAGTGGACGTAAATAAAATAGACCTATAAACTAAATTTTAAGTTTATAGGTCTATTTTATTTTATATTAGTGGTGTTATTTTAACCTGCTCCAGTAAAACTTCAACATCTTCATTTTTGCATAAATCAAGTGAAAAGGCAGTGGCACTTCCTGCAGCTGCCCCCCATCTAAATGCCTCTACCAGATTAAAGTTTTTAGAATAGCTGGCAAGAAAGCCCCCTATAAGTGAATCTCCTGCTCCAACTGAATTTTGTACAGTTCCCTTTGGTGCGGATGCATGAAATATACCTTCCTCACTTATTAAAAGAGCCCCCTCCGCTCCCATGGATACTATTACATTTTGTGCTCCAAGCTTGATAAGTTCCTTGCCATAGTGTATTATTTTCTCTCTGGTATTTATGTCAGTATTAAATAGCTCGCCTAATTCATAATTGTTCGGCTTTATTAAAAATGGTCTATATTGCAAGGTGTTCAATAGTGCCTCGCCTGTAGTATCAACTACTACCTTAACATCATTTTTTAAACATTTTGCCTGAATTTGTGCATATATATCTCTAGGTAAGTTTTTTTGCACATTACCTGATAATACTAAAAAATCGTCACTGGTCAAGCTTTCTATCTTTCTAAATAATTCTTCTAAATCCTTTTGTGCTATATTAGGCCCTGCTCCATTAATCTCTGTTTCTTCCCTGGATTTAAGCTTTATATTTATTCTAGTATCTTCCTTTACATATATAAAGTCAGTTTTTACCCCTTCGTCTTGCAGATAGTTTTTAATAAATTCTCCTGTAAATCCACCTAAAAAGCCTAATGCTATATTACTAACCTTTAAATTGTTTAAGACTCTAGACACATTGATTCCCTTTCCCCCTGGGTACTTATAATCAGATTTCATTCTATTAATAGTACCCGCTTTAAAATCATCAACCTGGACTATATAATCTACAGCTGGATTAAGAGTTATTGTATAAATCATTGCTCCACCACTACCTTTACATCAGTTTTTTCTAAATACCCTTCATAATTCTCCATCTTTTTATTAGTGATTATACTCGCTTTATGTAAGTCACAAACTTTAATAAAAGCCGCCTCGCCAAACTTGCTCTCATCAGCAAGCATATAAGCTTCTCTTGAGAGACTTATAGCAGCTTCCTTTAAAGCTGCCTCTTCTAAATCAGGAGTAGTATATCCGTATTCAAGATGAACTCCATTAATGCCTATAAAAGCCTTATCGAATCTAAACTTTTTAAGACCCAAAAGCGCATCTATACCGATAATTGCCTTTGTCTTTACTCTCACTTTTCCACCAAGTATATAGGCTTCTATTCCTCTTTCTACAAGTGCATCAATGTGCTTAAGGCCATTTGTTACAACTACAATATCCTTTTTATCTATATAATTTATAAGCTCAAGTGTTGTTGTACCTGCATCTAGATAAATACTGTCTCCATGTTCAATTAGAGAAGCAGCATACTTAGCGATTGCAAGCTTTTCTTCTTTGTTTTGAACAAGCTTCTCATTATAACTAGGTTCATTATATCTTCCTTTTAGTAAAGTTGCTCCTCCATGGACTCTTTTAAGAGCATTTACACTTTCTAAAAAGGTTAAGTCACGCCTTAATGTAGATTCTGAGGTGTTTGTTAATTCTATAAGATCGTTAATTTTCACGATCCCTTTTTCTTTTAGCTTATCAATAATTAATTTATGCCTTTCTTCTGTAATCAACTAACTCCCTCCTTTTATAGAAATATTATAGCCCAAAACACGTTACTTTTCAATCATTATCAGTCATAATCATTCATATATATATCATTTTTATGCTCAATCATTCACAACTCATATATTAAAGCTTATATCTTATGTGAAATATAAGATATAAGCTTTATATTTATTCTACATTTTAAACCCTAAATTAATATATTAACTGTCAGCTTCATAAATTAGCTTGTTTTATTTTGTGTATTGCTTTGATCTTGTGTATTAGTTGTACTTTGTTTGAATGGAATAATAGTAATTTGTGAAACTATTTCCTTTTCCTTATCTGAATAAGTTATTTGAATAATATCTCCAACCTTTATATCTTTAAGCTGCAGCTTATTAGCCTGTTCTCCTTGATTTCCTCTCATTAATAAATTTATTTGTATGCTTTCTGGAATAGTAAGCTGTTTACTTTCTCCTGTGTATTCTATTTGTCTGTTTTGAGGGGCTTTAGGAGACTCACCATTTTGTCCATTCTGTTGCTGGCCATCCTTAGACTGAGGCTCCCTCTGTGTTCTCCCTTGAAAATCAGGCATTTTAATTATCTTTAAGGTTATTTTATTTCCTTCTATGCTTGAGACCTCTCCTTGCAAGTCTGCTTTTATAGCTAGTCTCTCTTTATTCTCGTTTGTTGTTGCAGATGAAGTTGCATCAGAACCGCTGCTTGGAGCTTTAGTCACCTTTGCTCCGCAGCCGTATAGTAAACTTGTTGTTAACAACAGACTAGCTGTAACGCTAAATATTTTTTTCATGTATAATCCTCCTATCACAAATGTTGAGTTTGATATATAGAATGCGCTTAAAATTATTCTATAGGTAAAATAGTACAAGCTCTCTGTGACAGCTTTATATCAAAGTAATTAATAAATTGTAAAATAGAAATTATCAATAAAAAACTGCTAGTAAAATATAATTCTTACTAGCAGTATATCGATATATTTAGATATTTAATTCTGGTTTATAACCTTGGAACTATAAAATAAAACTTTACTCCCCTATCCGTATTTTCCGTTCCATAGGAGTAACCATGGTGGATAAGAATATTTTTAACTATGGAAAGTCCAATTCCTGTGCCTCCAAGCTTTCTTGTTCTTGCTTTGTCAATTTTATAGAACTTATCCCAAATCTTTACCAGTTCCTCCTCTGTTATTGAAGAGCCTGTATTTTCCACTTCAATAGAAAAGCTATCTTTCTTTTCTATCATGCTAACATAAATTGTGCCTTCTTCATTTACATGTCTTAAGGCATTTGTAATAAAATTCGTTAGCACTTGCTCCAATCTGTTCCAATCAGCATTAACTGCTACCTCATCAAGCAGCCTTAATTCCAAAACTGTGTTTTTTTCTTCGAACATGGTTTCATATTTTCTTAAGGTATGCTGTATAAGTTCCGTTAAATTAAACTCTTCTCTTTTAAGCTTAAAGCTTCCTGACTCAAGGTAAGACAGATCAAGCATATCTGAAACGAGATTTCCCATTTTCTCAGCTTCATCAATTATGATATCCAGATAGTAGTCCCTATCCTCACCTTCAAAGATGTTATCCTTCAGGCCAACGGCATAACCATCAATAAGACTTATAGGAGTCTTAAGCTCATGTGAAACAGCAGCTACAAACTCTCTTCTCATCTTCTCAAGCTTTCTTTCCTTTTCGATATCCTCTTCAAGCTTTACATTGGCCTGCTTTAGAGAATTCAATGCATTGTCTAGATTTTCTGATAAAAAGTTTAATGAAACAGCCACATTGCCTATCTCGTCTTGACTTTCTACTTCACATTTTTCAGAGAAATTCAAATTCGCCATTTGAGTTGCTACTTTGTTTATTTTTACTAAAGGCTTGGCAATCATCTTAGAATATATTAAGGCAAGAAGAACAGTAAATAAAACCGCTCCAAGTGCAAAATAAAAATACAATTTTTCTATTACTCCTACAGCCTCATTAACTGGTTGAAGGGAGGAAAGGGCAAAAATTATCTCTGTTTTATCGCTATTATAATTTATAGCTATAATATTTTTTGTATCTCCATCCCTATTGCTTACGATGTAGCTTTGAGTTTTATTGTTTTCCAGCAATACCTTTCCTCTTTGCTCGCTCCATACTCTAATAAAATCACTTAAGTCTCTTATCTTTGTTCCATCATTCCAATATCTAGATTGATTAAATTTCATTCTGTTTGCGCTGTCTAATATTATAATTTTAATATTATTATTAGCTTCATGCTCTGCAGCTACTTCCATTGCAGCATTTGCATCCTTTGCCTTATTGTAATCAGCCCTGAAATTTTCAATACTAACTGTTAAGTCGCTTTTCTTTTTACTTATATAAAATCTTTCAAAAAACAAAGATTGTATTATAAGTGTGCTTCCAATGAAAACAGCAAAAAAGAATATTGTTATTATAAAAAGCTTTTTTGTAATGCTTGTATTTCTATTAAATATGTGTTTTAGCTTATTGATTAATTTATTCTTCATACTTTGCCTCAAATCTATATCCAGTTCCTCTTATAGTTGAAATTAGGTAAGCCTTATTGCCTAATTTTTCTCTCAGCCTCTTTATATGACTGTCCACGGTTCTAAGGTCTCCATCAAAATCAAAGCCCCAGATATAATCAAGTATTTTTTCCCGGCTTAGTACTATGCCTTCATTAGCTATGAAATATAGCAATAAATCGTATTCTTTTGGAGAAAGGCTTAAGCTTGTTCCATCTATTGTTACCTTATGAGACAGTTCATCAACATGGAGACCATCATAGAAATATTCTTTTTTTTGCTTTGGATCCGACCTGTAGACCCGATTTAAAAGTGATTTTACCTTTGCAATAAGAATCTTCATTAAAAGGCTTTGTAACATAATGATCGGTTCCAAGCTCAAAGCCTAAAAGCTTATCTTCATCCTCTCCCTTTGCTGTTAGAAAAATTATAGGCACATTAGAGGACTTTCTTATCTCTCTGCAAGCTGACCATCCATCCATTACAGGCATCATTATGTCTAATATAATTAAATGCGCATTTTGACTTCTAAAAATATTAATAGCCTGAACGCCATTCTCTGCTTCAAATATCTCATAGCCTTCCTTTAGAAGATAGGCTCCAATAAGCTTTCTCATTCTTTCTTCATCATCTACAATTAAAATTTTTTCTTTCATAAGCTCCTCCTAAGAGTGCCACCCACGTGGCAAGTGGCATGTTGATTTATAACTTGCCACTTGCCACGTGGGTGGCACTATAATTACATTATATCCTTATTCGAATCTTA
Source organism: uncultured Clostridium sp. (assembly GCA_964568335.1). Classification (GTDB taxonomy): domain Bacteria; phylum Bacillota; class Clostridia; order Clostridiales; family Clostridiaceae; genus Clostridium_AT. The sequence goes on along the minus strand of CAZMQY010000020.1, from coordinate 3,162 downwards.
ATGCATCAATTGGATTTAATTTTGAAGCCTTATTTGCGGGATAAATTCCAAATACCACTCCAACTATCATTGAGAAAGCAAAGGCTGCCGCTACTATATTTCCTGAAATTACAATTGTAGTTCCAAAATATTTAGGTCCAATATATGCTCCTAAATATCCTATAAGCACTCCTATTATTCCGCCTAAGCTACTTATAGTTGATGCCTCAATTAAAAATTGATATAGTATAGTTCTTCTTTTAGCACCAATAGCTTTTCTTATACCAATTTCTCTAGTTCTTTCGATAACTGATACAAGCATTATATTCATAATTCCTATGCCGCCGACCAACAGTGATATTGCCGCTATACCACTTAGCATTGCTGTCATGCTTTCTGTAGTTGCATTAGCAGTTTCAAGCAAAGAGGTTTGGTTCATAACTCTGTAGCTTTGTGTATTGTTATTAAACTTCTTGTTCATAAATAAGGTAAGATAGGCCATAGCCTCATTAACTTTATCTTTGCTTTCGGCTTCTATATAAAAGGTTCTTATTGCAGAAGTTTTTAACAGCCTTTGTGCTGTAGATAGAGGTAGAATTATTCTATCATCACTAGAACCTGCTGAAGAAGTTCCTTCGGACTTAAGCACACCTACTATTGTGAATTCAATGCCATTAACATACATAGTTTTCCCTACTACATTAGTAGTTCCAAATAGGTTATTGGCAGTTTCGGGTCCAATTACAAGCACATTAAATCTGTTGTCTATGTCTCTTTGCTGTATAAACCTTCCTTCACTTACAGTTATCTTTCTTATAGTTTCATAGTTAGGCGTAGATGCTTCCAAGGATGTAGTGGTTGACTTAGTACCTGCCTTTATATTTACATTTCCTTGAGATATGGATGGTGCGATTTCCTTTACACCAGGTTTAGTTTTTAATTCTTTTAACTCTTCATCAGTAATAGTAGTATTTCTATTTCCCATAAGATTGACAGTGATAAGATTTGTACCAAGTTTCTCTATCTGTTCAGTTACCTTCTTTTTAGTACCTTCTCCCATTCCTACTAGGATTATTACTGAGGATATTCCTATTATTATTCCTAGCATTGTTAAAAAGGAACGCATTTTATTACTCCATACGGAAGACATGGCTACTTTTATAAGCTTTGTAAACCTCATGCTTCCACCTCACTTTCGGTTAGGATATCAGATATAATCCTTCCATCCCTAACAGTTATCATTCTTTTTGCATTAGCTGCTATTTCTTTATCGTGAGTAATCATAACTATAGTATTGCCTTCTTTATTTAAGTCACTGAGCATTTTAAGAACTTCTTTACCGGTTTTACTGTCAAGTGCTCCCGTAGGCTCGTCTGCTAATATTATTTGAGGATCCGTAACCAATGCCCTTGCAATGGCAACCCTTTGCATCTGCCCTCCAGATAGCTCAGAAGGTTTATGCTTTATATGGGATGTAAGGCCTACTTTTTCAATTGCGAGCTTTGCCTTTTCCCTTATTTTTTTGCTTGGATAACCAAGATATAATAATGGAAGCTCTACATTTTCTACTATATTTAATTTGGGCAGCAAATTATAGTTTTGAAATATAAAACCTATTTTTTTATTTCTTATTTCCGCAAGCTTTGAGTCGCTGCATTTTGTATTTAGGCCGTCCAGAATATATTCTCCATTTGTAGGTGTATCTAAACAGCCTATAATATTCATAAGAGTTGACTTTCCAGCACCGGATGGCCCTACAATAGCCACGTATTCCCCCTTAGAAATAGTTAGGCTTACATCATCCAGTGCCTTTAAAATACTGCTGCCCATTTTATAAACTTTATCTATATTAGTTATTTTAATAATATCGCTATTATTCAAATTTTCAGCCATAGTCTTTACCTCCTGTATGACTTTTTAGTTTCTTTGTCTGATAATAGTAGGAGCTCCTCCTGTAGACATGCCTCCAAAGCCACCCATATTATTGTTTCTATTATTATTTGATGTATTTGATTGAGGTAAAGTTATTAATATCTTTTGACCTTCTGTTAAACCTTCTAATACTTCAACATAATTTGCATTTTCAAGGCCAGTTTTTATTTCAACTAATTTTCCTGTACTAGCAGTGTTTTGCACAAAGTTTCCGTTTTGCATATTTCTTGTGCCTTGAGCATTTCTCGTACCCTGAGCGTTCCTTGATCCTTGTGTATTAGCTCCAGCTTGTGAATTTCTATTTTGTCCCTGTGAGTTTGCTGCTGGTGCTTGGCTATTGTTACCTTGAGTATTTGCTGCAGGTGCCTGAGAGTTATTTCCTTGGGTATTATTAGTTTGCGCATTTGAACCTGAAGCGCTGCTGTCTGTGCTTTCAACCCTTACAAATTTTCTTCCATTGCTTTCGACTAAAGCTTCAGCTGGTATTACTAATGCATTTTCTTTACTTTCTACTTGAATTGTTACATTAGCATTCATACCTAATTTTATTCCCTCTGGCTTTGCTATTGAAACAACCACATCATAATTGGTTACATTATTTTGAGCATTTCCTACTTGAGCTATAGTTTCAACAGTTCCTTCATAAGTTTTATCCTTAATAGCATCAAATTTTACTTGTGCCTTCTGTCCTAATTTTATTTTTTCTATATCAAGCTCGTCTACTGCCACTTTAACTTTTATAGAGCTCATATCTACTATAGTAAGAACTGATTTAGCAGGTTGCACGCTATCTCCATTTGAATTATTTACAGCAGTAACAACTCCGCCTATAGGAGCTGTTACAGTCATTTTACCAACATTGTCTTTTGCCTTAGTTAAGTTATTTTTAGCATTTGTAACCTTTAGCTTGTTTTGTTCTACAGTTAGCTTAGCCTTTTCCACATCTAACTTATAGTCATCTATTGATTTGCTTACTTGATTTCCTTGACCGCCTTGACTGCCATTAGTGTTAGTTCCTGAGGCAGCAGCTGCTTCCGCTGCTACTAAAGCATTTTGCTTAGCTGTCAGATCATTCTGAGCACTAGTTAAGTTTATGTTTGCATCAGTAACGCTATTTTGAGCAGTAGTCACAGCAGTATTAAGATCATCGTTTGAAGAAGTAAACAGCTTTTGTCCTGCTGTTACAGTATCCCCTACCTTTACAGTTAGATCTCCTAAGGTTCCATTATTTGTTGGCATTATTTCCTTAGT
>CAZMQY010000019.1:10004-23907 GCA_964568335.1 uncultured Clostridium sp. | reverse complement strand
AGCCTAAGAAGCCACTTTGCTGCACAGGACACCGTTACTTATGTGGAGCTTGAGTTCGAGCTAAGAGGAGAATGCTATAGAGTAAAAAGAAATCCAAAGCAGGAAGCAAAAAAACTTCGCGGAGAAGGATTTACAATTAGAGAAAGCGATGCAGAGTTGCAGCTCCCAGATGGAAAACTCATAACTCAAGTTAAAAATGTAGATGAAAAAATGAGCAGCATTCTTGGTATAAATAAAAATCAATTCAGGCAGATTGTAATGCTTCCACAAGGGGAATTTAGGAAACTCTTAGAAGCTGAAAGTAAAGATAGAGAAGTTATTTTCAGAAAGATTTTTGGAATCTTCAAAAGGCTTATTACAAGAAGGTGGAAGAAGGGAAAATAAGAAGGGCTGAACGTGTAAGCAATATTCAAATTGGAGAAGACGAAACACTAACTTGGCTTTTAAATGCAAAAGAATTAAATATTGCTGCTATAATTGATAGAACTAGCGAAGTTATTAAAAAGGATGAGGAAGAAAACAAGTACTTAATAGAGAAAATAAATGAGGTTAAAAACAATCAAGAAAAGCTTCAAAAGAATATTATTGAGGGTAGCGAAATAAATAAGAAGCTTAAAGATAAAGACGATCAGTTAAAGATATACAATATGCAGCTTTTAAGAGAGTCTGAATATGCAGACAAAAAGCTTAAGCTTGAAAAAGGAAGGAAGGCAGTACAAGTTAAGCTGGTGGAAGATAATTTGATGGACAGAAATAAAAATCTGAAACTAAAAGAGAAGCAATACAAGGAATCCGAGGAAAGCTTAGATAAAACTATAATAGATTTTAAGCTTTGTGAAGAAAAATTAAGGTTTGAAGAGAGCAAAGAGGATCAGCGTAAGATATTATCAAATACAATTATTTCATTAAAGGACAAGGAACAAAAGATTAGTCTCTATGAGGAAAAATTGCTGTCTATTGAGAATTTAAGAAAAAGCTTAAAAGATAAGAAGGAGAATTTGGAGCAGTTTAGGGCTTCTCTTATAAAGGAAAAAGATGATTTATCCAAGGCTAAGGAAAAGGTTAAGTACATTATCAGCTGTGAAACTGAAATATTAAGGGTTTCCAAGCTTATTGATGATAATAATCTGCTTATAGAAAACCTAAAGGAGCTTCGAGGTAAAGCAAGGCAATATAAAAATAATTTAAAAGCTCATGAAGATGAAGTTAATGAGTATATTAATTTTGAAAAAAAATATTTAGCTTGCAAAAATAGATTTGAAGCTTTGCAAACTAGATTTCTTAAAGAACAGGCTGGAGTACTTGCAAAAGACCTTATAGAAGGTGAAGAGTGCCCTGTATGTGGCTCGATGCATCATCCAAGTCCAGCGAAGCTTCTTGGAGATTCACCTACAGAGGAAGCAGTAAATGAAGCTAAGATAATTTACGAAAATGAAGAAAAAGAAAATAAAAGAAGATTGCAGCTTCTTTCCGAATTAAAGGGAAAGATAGAAGCAAGCTTAAATGAACTAAATGAAACAAAAATAAAGCTTAACCCCTATTTAGATGAAGAAATTTCTTTAATGACAGAAAATCAGATATTAAGCTATGTCAATGAAAAAGGACCGAAGCTTAAATGGAAGGTAGATGAAACTCTTCCACGATTAAAAGAATTAAAGCTGGCAATAAACCAAAAGCAAGAAGTAGATGAATATGTAAACAAACTAGAAAAGGATATAGAATTAAAGGATAAGCAGCTTCCGCTTATGGAAGAAGCCTATACAGAGTTTTTTGGAAGAACATCAGGGGAAGAAGAACAGCTTAGAAGTATTGAAAAGGATATTCCAGAAGAAATCCGTTCTACTTCAAAGCTTTTATTAAAAATTAAAAAATGTGAAAATGATCTTGCTGTGATGGAAGAACAATATAAAAAGGCAGCAGATAATTTTAATGCTTCAAAAAATCTTCAAGCATCCGCTGAAACGGATAAGAAGGCTAAATATAATAATTTAGTTGAAGCGCAGGCGGAAGTAGAGATGATGGAAAATAGTCTCAAAGCAAAAATCGAAGCCAGCGGCTTTAGGGGCTTTGAGGAATACTCCATATTTAAGATGAGCGAAAAAGAAATAGAGGCTTTAGAGGAGGATATAACTACATACTACAAGAACCTGCAGTCCCTGGAAGATGGATTGAAAAAAATAAATAAGGAAACAGAGAACTTAGAGGCTGTAGATATAGAGGAACTGTCAAAGTCTAAAGAAGAACTCAAGCTTTATGAAGACGGGTTAAGGGAAAAAGAAAAAAATATTTTTTCAAGGATAAAAAATAATAAAAAAGCACTTTCAGAGATTAAGGGGATAAATTCAGCAATAAGCGGTGATGAAGCAAAACATAGCTTGTATTATGACATATATAGGGCTGCAAATGGCTTTAATGAAGAGAGAATCACTTTTGAACGATATGTACTTGCTGCATATTTTGATGAGATTATCTCTGCTGCAAACCTAAGATTGACTAAAATGGCTAGTGGAAGGTTCCTTCTTAAGAGAAAAGAAGAAAAAGGCAAAGGACAAAGGCAAGAGGGCTTAGAGCTTGAAGTGTTTGATAATTATACTGGAAGAGCCAGACATGTTAGAACACTTTCAGGTGGTGAAAGCTTTAAAGCATCACTGGCTTTAGCCCTTGGCCTTGCTGATGTGGTTCAATCCTATGCAGGAGGTATAAGCTTAGATACAATGTTTGTAGATGAGGGCTTTGGAACTCTCGATCCTGAATCTTTGGACAATGCTATTCAATGCCTGATTGACCTTCAAAAGGGAGGAAGACTTGTAGGTATAATATCTCATGTGCCTGAGCTTAAGGAAAGAATTGATGCAAGACTTGAAATAACTCCAGCGAAGGAAGGCAGCAAAGCTACCTTTGTTGTTTAAGAAAAAGGCAGACTTAGTTATTTAAGTCTGCCTTTTAAGGTTTACAAAGTCTATCCTAGCATAAATCTATAAACAGGGATAAACACCAAGCTGGCTATAGTTGTGATAGCTATCATAACTGCTGCAAATTCGTAGTCGGCATTGTATTCCTTGGTAATTACTGCAGTGTTAGCCATTACCGGGAGAGCAGCTTGGATTATAAAAACGTTTTTCATTAATTCTGGAATTGACAAGGCTGCTGCAAGGAAATAGGTTATGAAAGGGGTAATAAGAAATCTTCCTATAATAACCCAAAGCATATCCTTATCAAACTTAAAATTTTTAAAATTAATGGATCTCATAACTATACCTATGAAAAACATAGACAATGGAGTAGTTAAATTGCCTATATATTTGCAGCTGTCCATAATAAATCTTGGAAGTCTTATATCAAGCATAATTAATGCTATTGCTGAAATAAACCCCATTAGTGGTGGAGTAAATATTTTCTTTAAGGTATCTACAGAAAGTATGGTTGAATTATTTAGGCCACTATCCTTCCTAATTGAGTACACTCCCAAAGTCCAAAATATAATGGTGTTTGAAAAATAATAATAAAGAACGTAAGGAACACTTGTCTCTCCAAATAGTGCCAGGTTAAGAGGGAGTCCAATAAATATGGTGTTTGATAAAAAGAACATACATTGAAAGGTACCTCTTCTTTCAGGCTTAGTTTTAATAACCTTGGACACAGCAACGCTTGTAAAATAGGAAATAACTATTGAGGCAAATGGAATCAGCAGTCCGACACCAGCTTGAGATAGATTTTCTTTTGTGAAGGTGCCTAATAAACTTGAAATCATAAGCGCTGGAAGAGCTAAATTTACAACTAACTTTGAAAACAGCTTAGACGTATCCTCATTAAACCATCCTTTTGCTGTCAGTATGTATCCCATAGCAATCATTATCACAATACTCAGTATGCTTTGTGCTGCGTCTAAAATAACCATGAAAATCACCTCGATTTTTAGTACAACCTTATTATGACATAAAGTAATAGATTTTGTATAGAAAAAGAAGGAATTTATATTTAGTTTGGAGAATAATAAAAGTAGCTGTTAAAATAAAGGAGGTAGCAAAATGATTGATATTTCAAAAGGAATGGATTTTCAAGGTTACTTAGATAAGAATAATGAAGAAGAAAAGGAAAAGCTAATACAAGCTTACGAAAAAACCGAGCTTACAAAGGAAGCAGTAGATGCGGTTAAAGCTATAGATAAAAAGGTTAATATAGTAGTGTTCTCTGAAGGCTACTGCCCAGATTGTATAGTTACCCTCCCATTTGTTAAAAGAATGCAGAATCTTAATGAAAATCTGAAGGTTTATTACTTTGGAATGAATGGCAATAAGGAGATGCTTGAAGAATATACTGGGACATCAAGAATCCCGACAATTATGACTTTTACTGAAGACATGGAACCAAAGGGAGCATATATTGAAGTGCCAAAGGTTATTGCTGAAAAGATGGCTAAGATGCCTTCTGAAAAACAGAGAGAATTAGTATTAGAGTATAGACAGGGCAAATATAATTCCTTGATTGAACAAGAGTTATTGGAAATAATAAGATAAATAAGAAGTGTGTTGACATAAGTTGAACTAGGTGATAGAATATTCTAAAATATATAAAACTAAAAGCAATGATGATGGGAAGAGTAAGCAGAGGAATTCTTAAAGCGAGTCGGGGATAGTGTAAGCCTGATAGATGAAGTTTGCTGAAGGACCTCCTTGAGTTGTTTGTCTGAAAATCCATTGGATAATTAGGATAAAACGGATTTCTACCGTTAAAAAGAGCGAGCGAACCTATTATTTGGTTAAGCAGGATGGTACCGTGGGATTATACTCTCACTCCTACATGGAGTGAGAGTTTTTTATTTTGGTATTTTCTTAAGCATTTTATAGGTTAACTAGGGTGGTACCGCGGAATTTTTCGTCCCTGAGCAAGGAGTTGCTTGGGGATTTTTATTTTCTCTTGGCCAGAGAAAATAAAATTAAAAAATAAGAATGGAGGAAAATTTTATGAATAGAAGTTTGATTAAAGAATTAAAAAATGAAATTGGAAAAGCAGTTAAAGTTCAAGGTTGGGTGCATAGGATTAGAAAATTAGGAAAGTTAGCCTTTATAATTGTGAGAGATAGAAGCGGATTAGTACAGTGTGTTGTTAATACAAAAACTATTGATATAAAAGGGGTAAAGCTTGAAAGTGTGGTTGAGCTTATTGGAGAGATACAGAAGAAGGAGGGAGGCGAAGAGAATGTTGAAATTTGGACTCACAGCTTGGAGTTAATTTCAGCAGTAAACGAAGACCTACCTATAGAAATAAACAAGGACGAACTTGAAGCCAACCTGGATACAATTTTAAATAACAGAGTATTATCTTTAAGAAATCCAAGGATTAATGCAGTATTTAAAATTCAGGCAGTGCTTGCACAGGCCTTTCAAGTTTTTTTATCCGCAGAGGGCTTTACTCAAGTATTCTCGCCTAAAATAGTAGCGGAGGGTACCGAGGGAGGCACAGAGCTCTTTGAAATTAAGTATTTCGAAAAAAAAGCTTATCTTGCGCAAAGTCCTCAGTTCTACAAGCAGATGCTTGTTGGAGCAGGCTATGAAAGGGTTTTTGAAATCGGCCATGTGTATAGAGCCGAAGAGCACAATACTGTAAGACACTTAAATGAGTATGTAAGCTTAGACTTTGAAATGGGCTTTATTAATGATGAAAGAGATATTATGGAGCTTGAGGAAAGACTCCTCAAGTACATGCTTTGTACTGTTGAAGAAAAGTGCAGTGATGAGCTTGAGTTGCTGCAAGTTATTATTCCAAAGATAAATGACAGGATTCCAGCTATGAGATTGTCAGAGGCAGTTGAAATTTTAAAAACAAGTTATGGAAGAACTGATTTGGAAGGTGACCTTGACCCAGAAGGAGAAAAGCAAATCTGTGAATATGCTAAAGAGCATTTAGGAAGTGAATTTTTATTTTTGACTCACTATCCAAGAAGAAAAAGACCTATGTATGCAATGCCAGCAGAGGAAACCTTGACTCATAGCTTTGACCTTTTATTCAGAGGCCTGGAGATCACCACAGGAGGTCAGAGAATTCACAGCTATAAGCAATTAAAAGATAGCATCGCTTCAAGAGGATTAAATGTAGAAAGTTTTAAGGATTATTTAGAGGTATTTAGGTATGGTATGCCTCCCCATGGAGGACTCGCAATTGGTCTTGAAAGGCTTACGGCACAGCTTTTAGGCTACAAAAATATACGAGAAGTTACTTTATTTCCAAGAGACAGGGATAGAATTAAACCATAGTATATTTTTTATTCTTGAATATTTTTATATAAATAATTGCAAAATAAAAAAGTGAATTAATAATTCTTTATATTGGTATAAGCAGTAAAGATATGGCAAGAATAATAGATACATGTGGTTAAGGAAGTGATATGGCTTGGAAGAAATGCTAAAGGGGAACCTCATAATTATCGGAGGAGCTGAGGACAAAAAGGGAGAAAAGGATATTCTTAAGGAAGTTTGCAGCAAAATTGATAAGGAGAATGATGAGTTAGTTATTGCAACAATTGCTACAGACTTGCCTAAGGAGGTCGGAGCAGAATACCGAACGATCTTTGAAAGGCTTGGTGTAAGAAATATAAACATCTTAGATGTAGGTGACAGAAAAGACGCTTTTGAGAAACATAATGTAGAGATTATAGAAAAAGCAGCTTTGATATTTTTTACTGGGGGAGATCAGCTGAAAATAACTAGCCTATTAGGGGGAACCCCCCTTTATGAGATGATTCACGAATGTAATCAAAATGGATGTGTTTATGTTGGCACATCAGCTGGTGCATCCGTAGTAAGCGATACTATGATAATAACAGGAGAAGATGAAGAGTCTCCTAAAAAATGCACCTTAAAAATGGCGCCAGGGCTGGGTTTAATTAGAAATGTGATAATAGACCAGCATTTTGCACAAAGGGGCAGAATAGGAAGACTTTTAGTAGCAGTTGCAGAAAACCCTGAGAGCTTAGGCATTGGAATAGATGAGGATACGGCCATAATGGTTAGCAAAAGAGGGGAGTTTCAAGTTATAGGTTCAGGTGCAGTTTATGTAATAGACGGCAGTGGAATAAGCTTCACTAATGTATCTGAGCAATACCCTGATGAAATTCTTTCAATGTTTGATATAAAAATGCATGTGCTTAAAAGTGGCGACAAGTTTATGTTAAATACAAGGCAGCCAATTAAGGAGGAAAAACAAAAATAAAATGAAGATAATAGACGTTAACATTTTTGAGGGAAGAAATATTTATTCTCATAAAAAATGTATAAGAATGGACTTGGATCTTGAAGGTTATTGTGAAACTCCAAGCAATAAGATAGAAGGTTTTAATAAAACTTTGTTAAAGCTACTGCCTGAACTAAAAACACATAGATGCGGCATAGATGAGGAAAGAGGCTTCCTTATAAGACTTCAAGAGGGAACCTATCTTGCGCATATATGCGAGCATATGATTATAGCACTGCAAAATCGAATTGGAATTAATGCAGCTTATGGCAAGGCAAGAGAAATTCAAGGAGACAAATACTATATAATATATCAATATGAGTACAAAAATACAGCTCTTGAGGCTGCTAGGCTAGCAATAGATATTATAAACACTATAACAAAAGGAAATAGTTTTAATCTTAAACCGAGAATAGAAGCGCTGAAGGAAACTCTAGCTAATGAACAGCTTGGACCAAGTACTCTTGCAATATGCAGTGAAGCTAAAAAAAGAGGTATTCCTATATTAAGATTAGGTGAAAAAAGCATGTTTCAGCTTGGATATGGAAAGCATAACAAAATAATCGAGGCTACCATATGCAGCGAAACTAGTGGAACTTCAATTGATATTGCTTGTGATAAGCTATTGACCAAAGAGCTTCTCTCAGGTCAGTGCATACCTGTGGCAACAGGTAGTAAGGTTCAGAATTCTCTTGATTTGCTTCTCAAAGCAGAAAATATAGGATATCCAATTGTTGTAAAGCCTACCTATGGGAATCAAGGTAAAGGGGTTTTCGTAAATATTAAAAACGAGAAACAAGCTTTGGAGGCCTATAATATATTAATCAAAGATTATAAGGATATAATGATAGAGAAGTTTATAACTGGGAGAGATTATAGAGTATGTATGGTGGATGGAGAGGTTGCCGCAGTTTCTGAAAGGATTCCACCCTATGTAGTTGGCAACGGAGCAAGCACTGTAAAACAGCTTATAAGTGAAGTAAACAAGGATGAGCGAAGAGGAAAGGGGCATGAAAAACCTTTGACTAAAGTCAAAATGGATGAGGCCTTAACCGCTCATATATCAAAATATGGATATGCATTGAATTCTATACTCCCTGATGGCACTAAGCTTACCCTTAGAGAAAATGCAAACCTTTCAACTGGCGGAATAGCAATTGATTGCACTGATTTAATATGCAAAGAAAACATAGAAATCTGTAAGAGAGCTGCTAAGGCTATTGGGCTCAATATTTGCGGAATAGATATATGCTGCAATGACATAAGTGTTCCTTTAGAAGAGCAAGGTTCTATAATTGAGATTAATGCTGCGCCTGGAATAAGAATGCATCATTATCCATACAGCGGTAAAAGAAGAAACGTTGCCGGAGCTATTGTTGACATGATGTTTAAGGACGGAAATAGCAGTATTCCTGTAGTTTCTGTTACAGGCACCAATGGAAAGACTACTACTACAAGGCTTATAGCACATACACTTTCCCTTAGGGGTCATAATGTAGGAATGACCACTACAGGTGGAATTTATATAGGTAATAAGTGCATTCATAAGGGTGATACAACAGGATACCTAAGTGCAATGACCTTGCTTATGAATAAGGAAATAGATGCAGCTGTTCTTGAAACTGCAAGAGGCGGAATAATAAAGAAAGGCCTTGCTTATGATTTAGCTGATGTTGCAGTTATCACAAATATAACAGAGGATCATTTAGGTCTTGATGGAATAGATACCCTTGAAGAATTAGCCAGCGTAAAAGCTTTAGTTGGAGAAGCTGTTAAGAATGAGGGATATGTTGTTCTAAATGCAGATGATTCTATGAGCAGAACTATAGTAAATAGAATGAAAAGCAAGATTATTTTCTTTTCAAAGGATAAGGAAAATGATTTGCTAAGAGAAAATATTAACAGAGGTGGTTATGGCATATATTCTGACAATGGTTATATATATGTAGAAAAAGGTGGAAACTCGGTGCCTTTGGGTAAGATAAACAATATCAGCATAACCATAAAGGGCAAGCTAAAGTATAATGTTGAAAATTCCATGGCTGCTTGCGCGGCGCTAGTTGGAATTGGAGTTGACTACGCAACAATAAGAAAGGGTTTAACTAGTTTCCAAAGCAATGAGGAGCAGAATCCAGGAAGATTTAACATGTACAGTGTAAATGGGGCAACTGTTATTCTTGACTATGCACATAATATTGAAGGATATAAGGCGGTGCTTGAAGGTGCTAAGGCAATAAAACACAAGCGTTTTATAGGCATCATCGGTGTGCCTGGAGACAGACTTGACAGCAATATACTCCAAGTTGGCAATATAGCAGGTAGTTACTTCAACTATATATATATAAAAGAAGATGAGGATAAAAGGGGAAGAAAAAGTGGAGAGGTTGCTAAACTTTTAGAAAAAGGTGTATTAGATTCTGGATTTAACTCCAAAAACATAAAAACAGTTTTAAATGAAAGTGAAGCATTAGAGGATGCAATCTATAGTTCTAAGCCAGGTGATTTGGTCATAGTATTTTTTGAGAAGTTTGAACCGCTGGTAAACTTGGTTAAGGATAAAATTAGATGCGAGCAGGAAGAGAAGATTGCTGTTACAGTAGGATAATTTTTGATATAAAGCTAGTAAATTTGCTCTAGCTTTATTTTTTTTTATGTAATATACTAAAAAGTATATTTTAATTGTTTATTAGTAAGAATGTTGTTAGGAAGGTGGAGATAACATGCTCCTTAAGGCTTATGCCAAAATCAATATCTCGCTTGATGTAGTTGGAAAAAGAGAAGATGGCTACCACCTGCTTAGAATGATAATGCAGAATATTGATTTATATGACTTAATAAATATTAATAAAGCACAAAATGGTATCAAAATAACTTCGAACAAGCCGTATATTCCAACAGATGAAAGAAATTTATGCTATAAGGCAGCTAAACTCTTTATGGAAAAATATGACCTTCAGGGTGGAGTTGATATTAATATTAGAAAAAATATACCTGTTGCTGCAGGATTGGCAGGGGGAAGTACTGATGCTGCTGCTGTGCTTAAGGGAATGAGAAGCATCTATAATATGAACATAAATGATGAAGAATTGATGGAACTAGGTTTAAAAATAGGTGCGGATGTTCCTTACTGTATTTTAGGTGGAACTGCACTTTGCGAGGGAATTGGCGAAAAAATAAATCCTTTAAAAAGCTTCAAAAACCATATTATGATAGTTGTTAAGCCACCCTTTGGAGTATCTACTAAGGAAGTTTACCAAAGCCTCGATATCTCAAGAATCTATAAGCATCCTGATACCATTGGACTTATAAAAGCGGTTGAGGAAAATGATTTAAAATTTGTATGCAGCAATATGAAGAATATATTGGAGAATGTGACTCTTAGGAAGCATGTTATATTAAAGGATATCAAAAATGAAATGCTTAGAATGGGAGCTCTTGGAGCGATGATGAGCGGTAGTGGTCCTACGGTGTTCAGCTTTTTTGATGATATGCTAAAGGCTCAGTATTGCTACGAAAAATTTAAAACTAAATATAGTGAAGTTTTCATAACAAGAACAATTTAAAACACATTAAACAGGCGTATAGTGCTCAGTGATTTGCTGGGTATGATATGCCTTTATTTTTTTATTAGCTAAGATTTTGCATGTATAAAGCCGTTTTTCAGGTATTGACGGTAGAGTTACTCTATTAGTTAAGATTAATGGGTTTTTTATAGGTGCATATTTTACTTGGTTACAGCGAAAAATATTTTATGAAGCAAGTAATCTTAACGGAAGGGAATGATGTGCATGCTTGTTATAGGCTTGTTCACTAAATATTTTTTAATATTAATGATAGTTCAGGGAATAATAGTGGGATTTATAGACGCTTCTGGTTTTGATAGAAATAATATGAAGGATACAGCAAAAAAAGCAAGGGTTTTGGGGATAGGCTCTATAATACTTGGAATAGCCTTATATTTTTTAAGAATGCTTAAATAAAACAAGTATATAAAAGGGAAGTGATGACTTTGAAGGAAATAGTAAGAGATCTAATTTCTCCAAAGGTGGACGAAAATATATCATATTTAAAAGAACTTTTTAAGGATACTTCAGATATAGTATACAGACAATTTAAAGTATCAAATTGGAATGCAGCCGTTGTTTATGTAGACGGTATGGCTGATAAGATACTTTTAGACAACTTTGTTATGGAATCTTTAATGCTTGAAAGTGAACGGATAGAAAATGTAATACAGATTAAAGATAAGATATTAACTGTGTCAGATATGAAAGAAGTTCTGAAGCTTAGTGAGGGCGTGGATGCCATACTTTCAGGGGATACAATGCTTCTTATTGAAGGTATATCTGCTGTGTTTGTTATAGCAACCCGTTTTTGGCCAGCTAGAGGAGTTTCCGAACCTTCAGGAGAGACAGTTATCCGAGGGGGAAGAGATGGATTTACAGAAACTATAAGATTTAACACCGCTTTAATAAGAAGACGGATTAAAGATAGCAGATTAAAAATACAGCCTAAATCAATTGGTGTTAGATCAAAAACTGATTGTGCAATAATATATATTGAAGATATTGTAAATAAGGATGTTCTTAACGATTTAATAGAAAGAATTGATAACATAGAGATTGATGCGGTTTTAGATAGTGGTTATATAGAACAGCTTATTGAGGATGACAGCTGGTCACCATTTCCACAGATTCAAAGCACTGAAAGGCCTGATGTGGTTTCCGCTGCATTATATGAAGGAAGAGTAGCCATACTTGTAGATAATTCACCCTTTGCTCTTATAGTTCCAGCAACTATGGCAGCGCTTTTTCAAACTCCTGATGACTATTACCAAAGATGGCTTAATGCTTCAATGCTTAGATTAATAAGATTTGTTGGGATTTTTATAGGCCTTATAATGCCTTCGATTTATGTTGCAGTTACATCGTATCATACAGCTATAATCCCCACAAGGCTTGCCTATTCTATAGCTGCATCAAGAGAGGGCGTTCCTTTTCCTGCCTTTGTGGAAACCTTTATTATGGAATTTGCCTTAGCTTTTATTATTGAGTCTGTGGTAAGGCTTCCAAAGGCTATTGGATCAACTCTGGGCATTGTAGGTGGTCTCATTATAGGTCAGGCCGCAGTAAGTGCAGGTATTGTAAGTCCTATTATGATTATTATAGTATCTATAACTGCAATAGCAAGCTTTATAACCCCAAACTATGAAATAAGCACGGCATTAAGGCTTGCAAGATATTTTCTTATAATAACCGCCTCTATTGCAGGCTTATATGGAATAGCTCTAGGGCTAATAATAATTCTTATTCATCTTGTTAAACTTAAAAGCTTTGGTATTCCATATTTAGCTCCTATGGTTCATCCGCATAAAAGGGACTTTAAGGATATGTTTATAAGAGCACCCATTAAAACATTTCGACATAGGCCTGAATTTATGGAACCAGGCGATAAGATAAGACAGGAGTAAAGGGGTGATTGATTTATGGATAATAGAGGATTTGTAGGCAAGTATGGTTTGTTTGCTTCTATAGTTGTCTCCGTAGTTGGTGTTGGAGCTTTTTCCTATCCAGGCATAATGGCTGATGAAGTTGGAACTGACGGATGGTTCGTAACAATAATTGCAGGAGGTATATGTTTTTTTCTATTGACACTTATATATAGAGTGATAGTAAGAAATAACTATTCAACGTTTTATATTATGCTTGAACATAACTTAGGAAATATATTGGGTAAGATTTTTGGATTTGTACTTAGTGCATATTTTATTTTCTCTGTTTCCCTAGGCATGAGAGTTTTTGCGGAGGTAATGAAAATGTATCTGTTGGAGCATACTCCAACAGAATTTATTCTATTGGTAATGATTTTTACAGCACTGTATCTTGTCAGAGGAGAAGTATCCGCCCTTGTAAAATTTAATGAAATAGCCTTCTTTGTAATGTTTTTACCTATGATTTTGATACTTATTTTTGCAACAAAAGGAGGAGATTTAAACAACGTATTGCCTATTTTACAATCAAAGCCGGATCAATATATAAAAGCTTTAGCTACTGCAACCTATGCCTTTGGTGGTTTTGAAATAACATATTTAATACTTCCTTATATTAAGGATAAGGATGGAATAAGAAAGACTATGTTTAAAAGCGTTGTTTTTATTACCTTGTTCTATGCTGTGGTAACTATACTATGTTTAATGTTTTTCAGAAAGGAGCATACTAAACAACTTCTTTGGCCAACAATTACGCTAATAAGAGCTATAGTTATTCCGGGGGCTTTTGTTGAAAGATGGGAAGGTCTCGTTATGGCTCTTTGGGTACTCTTCTATTTCACTACTTTTGTAAATATGTATTATTTTTCAGGAGATATTATAAAGACGGCTTTTCATCTTCATGATATAAAATTGTCCTCGCTAATTATAGCTCCTATTATTTATATAATAGCATTGTATCCTCAAAACATAGCTGAGGTTTATGATGCTTCAGGAAAGATAACCCCTATATTGTCTATATTCAGTTTTATAATATTACCAATGACTATACTTTTAGGCAGCGGTGTTAAGAAAAGAAGGGGGAAAAAGAGAAATGAAGCTTAAAAGAATTTTACTGATAGTTTTGTCCTGTTTACTTTTAAGCGGTTGTTGGGATAAGGTGGAAATAGATAGAAAGCTATTTGT
>CAZMQY010000019.1:2750-9994 GCA_964568335.1 uncultured Clostridium sp. | reverse complement strand
TTATAGGAATTGACCTTGGAGAAGATTCTGGAAATAATAAAGAAGTAAAGAAGATAAAGCCTGATGAACCCTTTCAGGAAAGAATTCAGCCAAAAAAGCTTAGTTTAACCTATGGCTTTCCTGATATTAGCGAGCTTGGACCAGGTAAAAGCGGTACTGCAAAGGATCAATTTATAAATGTGGATGCTTCTTCCATGGAGGATGGACTCCTTCAGGCAACCAGCAGGAGCAGCAGAGATATTCATCTAGGTCAGACTAAGCTTATAATACTAAGTAGTAGCGTACTTGAACAGCCAGAAACCTTTAAGGAAATTGTAGATTATATTGAAAGACATCCAAATTTAAATAAAATGATGAATATTGTTGTAGCTGAAGGCAAGTCTGAGGAATATGTAAGGTATAAGCCGCCTATGGAAAAAAATATTGAATACTATTTAAGCGGACTTATGGAGAGCAGCAAGCAAAATGCCACTATTTTGCCTGTAACGGTAAATGAGATGCTTGTATTACTAGCTCAGAATGGAAATGCTATAATACCCAAAATAAGTATAGAGAAAGAAAAGAATGAAATAACCTTATCTGGAATGGCTATGATTAAAGACTTTACATTAAAGGGATACCTAACTCCAGTAGAAGTTGCCAACCTAGAAATAATGAGAGGAAAGGTAAAAGGAGGGTCTAGAGTAATATATAAAGAGGGTCACCCGGTGAATATTAATATTGAAGATATAGATAGGAAGGTTAGGGTAGGTGGTGACAAAAATAAGCTTAAATTCAATATAGATATAAGATTAGAAGGACAACTTAGAGAGTATTACAAGGATAAGGTTGTATTTTCCAAAGAGGAGCTAAACTCCTTAGAAAAGGACTTTAGCAAATCTATATCTGAAGAATGCAATGTAATAGCTAAAATGCTGCAAAGAGAGTTTACAGTGGATCCAATAGGACTTAGAGAATATTTGGAACAGAGGAAGCCAGCCCTTTGGAAAGAAATTAAGGATAAATGGGATGAGGCATATAAAAATGCAGATATAAGAGTAAATGTAGAAACTAAGATTAGAAGAATTGGAGTAATAAGATAAATTTTTTTATATAAGTGAATAATATGTAATAAAATGGAAAAGATACTAGACAGAAGAATAATATGGGGGATAAAAAATGAAAAAAAATATTTGTGGAGTTATCTGTTTAGGAATCTTTAGTATACTACTTGCAAACGGTTATTTAATAAAGGGTGAGGATGCTTCTATTCAAAGCGACTTATCAAATAAGCTAATAAGATTTCATGTAATAGCAAACAGCGATAATGCTCAGGACCAAGCTTTAAAGCTTAAGGTTAGAGATAAGGTTTTGGAATATATATATCCAAAGTTAAAAACTTCAAAGAGCATAGAAGAATCGAGATCTATAATAAAAGCTAATGATGAGGCTATAAAAAAAATAGCTGAAGAGGTAGTTAGAAAAAATGGTTACAACTATGCTGTAGCAACAGAATTGTCAAAGCAAAAGTTCCCAGTTAAGGCCTATGGCAACATAACACTTCCTCAGGGTGAATATGAAGCCTATAGAATATTAATTGGCAGTGGTAGCGGACAAAATTGGTGGTGCGTTATGTTTCCTCCTTTATGTTTTATTGATATAACTAAGGGAGAAGTATCTTACAAGGAAACTGAAAAATCAATGAAACAAGTACTTTCAGAAAAAGAGTATGAGGCTATCGATAATACAAAGGATGTAAAGGAAAATAAGCATGGAGAAAAGATAGTTGTTAAATTTAAGGTTGTTGAATTAGTTAAAAAACTATTTAACAAATAAATAGACTCGACAGTGTTCTGTCGGGTTTTTAATTTTAAGGTGAATAATAAAAAATATAACTACAAATACTATGTAAAGAAATTTGTGGGAATGTCCTGTCTTGGCTTCCCAATGCTGGAGGGATATAGTACATGAAGATGACCAAAAAAAGAATTATATACACTATAGCAGTAACTTTAATAGTAGTTTTCTCAACAACCTTTGCAGTTTTGATGACACTTGAAAGAAATGACTATAGAAACTACCTTCAGGGAGAATACAGTAAAAGTATGTATGAGCTTATAACTTCTGTTGATAATATACGGCTAAACCTTGGGAAAGCGGCGGTTACAGGTACAAGAGAGCAGAAGATAGTTACTTTCGAAGAAATTTTCAGGCATAGTGCCATAGCCAATGATAAATTACATTCTCTTCCGATACCACAACAAAATATTGATAATACAAGCAAGTTTATAGCTCAGGTAGGAGACTTTTGCTACAGCTTAGTAAGAGCTTCTACTGAGGGTAGAGATTTAACCGATGAAGAATATAACACCATAGATAGACTGAAGGAAAATTCATTTGCACTGCAAAATGATTTAAACGGAGCTTTGGCTGAAATAAATGAAGGAAGAGTAAGATGGGGAGAAATAAGGCAAAAGGCTAGTGGAGTTTTTGCAAAGGGGAGAGAAGAA
The DNA here is from genome assembly GCA_964568335.1 of uncultured Clostridium sp. Classification (GTDB taxonomy): domain Bacteria; phylum Bacillota; class Clostridia; order Clostridiales; family Clostridiaceae; genus Clostridium_AT. The sequence continues at coordinate 7,505 of CAZMQY010000019.1, read as the reverse complement.
ACAATATCAACCCAGTTCGCTTCAATACAAAAACAAATAGCTCAATATCCATCGTTGATATATGATGGACCTTTTTCTGACAATGTGTTAGACATACAGCCTAAAGTATTGTCTCAAAAAGAGGTATCCGTAAATGAAGCGATGGAAACTGTCAAAAAGGCTATAGGTAAGGATAGAATAGCGAAAATCGTCAATTTACCTAGCGATGGAAAAACCAGAATACCTTCCTATAGATTTAATGTAACAATTAATGGTAGAGACGCCAATGAAAATACAGTGGTATGCGAAGTGAGCAAAAGTGGAGGAAAGATAGGCTATCTTCTAGATAATAGAATAGTAAACAATCCTACCATTGAAATGAATAAGGCTATAGAAGTAGGTAAAAAATATCTGCAAGATTTGGGTTATAAAAATATGGTTCCAACCTATAGTTTAAGATATGATAACACAGCTATTATAAACTACATATATAAACAGAATGATATAGTTATATATCCGGATCAAATTAAACTAAAGATAGCTATGGATGATGGTAGTATAATAGGAATAGAGTCAGAAAAGTTTTTAGTAGCTCATGATGAAAATAGAAAACTTGAGGCTGCAAAAATATCTCAAGCAGAGGCTAAAACAAAAATAAGCAATAGATTAAATGTAACTTCTGTAAGACTCACTCTTATACCAACTGAGAGCAATAAGGAAGTTCTTTGCTATGAATTTGCAGGAACTTATAAGGAAGATAAATATATGGTATACATAAATGCTCAAACAGGCTATGAACAGAGAATACTTCAGATAATTAATACTCCAAATGGAGAAATGACTATGTAAATTGTTCAAGGTAAAATAAATTAGCAGTAAACAATTTAAGGAAGTTTTGCAAGCAAAACTATAGATAATATAGGTGTTAAGCACATATATTTGAAAATCCCGTAAGGGATTTTCTTCTTTCAATTTTTAATTGTTAATTATATTGCTTAATGCACAAGTTGTGTATTAAGTGATATAATAATTGTGAATCGAATAAATTGTTTAATCAGCGTAAGGAGTGAAAGTTATGAAAAAAAAGGTTGCAGTACTTTTTGGTGGTCAGTCTACTGAGCATGAGGTTTCCAGAATTTCCGCTGCATCTGTCCTTAGAAATATTGATGCAGCTAAATATGATGTATATCCTATAGGAATTACTAAAGAAGGAAAATGGTTTGAATACACAGGCTCAATTGATAAGATAGAAAGCGGAGAATGGGAAAAGGATGAATTCTATAAAACTCCTGAGGGACAAAAGTTTTTATTTAATAAAGAGGTGGATATAGTTTTTCCAGTACTTCATGGTCTTTATGGAGAGGATGGAACTATTCAAGGCTTATGTAAATTACTAAATCTTCCTTGTGTAGGTCCCGGCGTTATGTCTTCTGCAGTTTGTATGGACAAGATTTATACTAAATATTTGCTTGAACGATTTGGTGTTAAACAGGCCGAATATGTGGTAGTAAATGCCCATGAATATAAAGAAAATAATAAACATATAATAGATGAAATCGAACAAAAATTAACTTATCCAATATTTATTAAACCATCCAACAGTGGTTCTTCTGTTGGTATAACTAAGGCTCATAATACTGAAGAGCTTACAGTTGGACTTATAGAAGCGCTAAAATATGATAGAAAAGTTTTGGTTGAAAGAGGAATAAATGCAAGAGAAGTAGAGGTTGCAGTGCTAGGAAATGATTATCCTAAGGCTGCAGTGCCTGGCGAAATAATACCTGCCAAGGAATTTTATGATTACGAGGCCAAATACCAAAGTGAAGCTTCAAAGCTCTTAATACCAGCAGCTTTAAGTGAAGAAAAACTTGAAAAAATAAAGGACGAGGCCGTAAAAGTTTATAAGATATTAGATTGTGCTGGAATGGCAAGAGTAGATTTTTTAGTAGATAAGAATACTGAGGAAGTTTATTTAAATGAAGTGAATACTATACCAGGTTTTACAAAGATAAGCATGTATCCAAAAATGTGGCAAGCCTCTGGAAAGGCATATTCAAATTTAATTGATAATTTATTGGAATTGGCAATCGAAAGAAACAATGGATAAAATAGATTTTAAATTGGAGTGAGGATTATGAGGAAAAAGGCTATTATCACTGTGGTCAGCAAACAACCTGGCGCTGATGAAAGTGCTATAGAAGTGGTTACTCCAGGTGAATATTATAAGGATGAAGATTCCTATTATGCAATATATGACGAAACTGAGCTTTCAGGTATGGAAGGAACTAAAACTACGCTTAAAATTTCACCTAATAATTTTCTTCTTACAAGAGTAGGAACTACAAATGCTGAAATGAAATTCAAAAAAAATACAAAGGAAATTACAATGTATAATACCCCTTATGGTATGCTGGAAATGAAGCTTGAAACAAAAGATTTAAAGATAGCTTTAGACGATGCTGGTGGAGATGTGGAAATAGATTATAATTTGGCGATAGCTGGAGAAAAGCCTCAAAATACAATACTAAAAGTAAACATTAAAGTCTAGGTATGCTTTTAAGCTAAAGTCTTAAATTGGTTTTAATAGGTAGTATAACTGGTAAAAGCCAGCTATACTACCCAAAGTTCCATGAAGTAATAAGGAGAAAGCAATATGGGAAATGAAGTAGCTCCAAAATATAGCTTTGAAGATATAATAGGTTGCAGTGAGAAATTAATAAGCTGCAAGGAGAGGGCTTTGAAAGCTTCTAGAACCTCTTCTCACGTTCTTATTTTTGGAGAAACTGGAACAGGAAAAGAAATGTTTGTACAGGCTATACATAATAGTTCAAATAGAAACAAAAAACCATTTATTGCTCAAAATTGTGCAGCTATACCAAGTAATTTATTAGAAGCTATTCTTTTTGGAACTGTAAAAGGATGTTTTACCGGAGCTGAAGATAGAAAGGGGCTCTTTGAACTAGCTAATAGTGGAACTTTATATTTAGATGAGCTTAATTCAATGCCATTGGAACTTCAAGGTAAAATTCTTAGGGCGATTCAGGAGGGCAATATAAGAAGAATAGGAAACGCAGCTTCGAGGAATATAGATGTTAGAATTATAGCATCATTAAATGAATTACCAGAGCTATTGATAGAACAGGGAAAGCTTAGAAGTGATTTATACTACAGATTAAATGTGGTTAGAATAGACATACCCCCACTTCGTCATAGAAAAGAAGATATACCAAGGTTAGTGAATTATTTTACTTATAAATACAACAAAGCTTTTAATGGAAGGATTGCTGGTATAGAGGAATCGGCTCTGGAAAGGTTAATTATATGGGACTGGGATGGTAATGTAAGAGAGCTAGAAAACATTATTGAAAGTGTTTTTAATTTAAAGCTTGAGGGTTATATTACTTTAAAGGATTTAAAGAAAATTGGGTTTACTAGATATACTAAGCTTAAACCATTGGTTGAGAGACTTAAAGAAGCTGAAAGGCTATATATACTAGAAGCATTGACTATTACTCAAAATAACGTGACTAAGGCTGCGGAACTTTTGAAAATTCCAAGGCAGACGCTTCAGAGCAAAATGAAAAGATTAAATATTAATAAGTAGGAATCGAGGATGAATAATCCTCATTTTTTATGCCCATGAATTGATTACAAATAGAGATAGATGGCTATAATCATAATAATCTATAGATTTATGGGGTGTAATATGGAAAGCTTTTTTAATAAAGAGGATAAATATTTAAAAATATTAGAGGTAATATGCAGTATTAAAGGAATTGAAAGAGAAGAGCTTTTTAGGATATTAAAAGATAGAGAAAGTAAGTATTTGCTATTTTTGCTTTTAAAAAAATATAAATGCACAGATATTGAAGCACTTAATAGAGATTTTTCTATTGAAAGCAAAAAAACCATTAACTACAATATGAAAAAAGCTGAAGAGAAATTTTTCATAAATAAAGAATTTAGGGACATGTATTTCGAAGCAGAGGAGATAATAGAAAAAATAATAAAATAATAACAAAAAATAAAAAACTATAGCATAATACAAAAAAATATGCTATTATATTAAAGTGTTTTTGAAAATAGTACACCCATTATATTTAGAGGGTAATTTTTATTATACTGTCTCATTAACAGATTGTCAATATATATTTAAAAAATTTAGGGGGTGAACTATACTCTAAAGTAAGTGCTTTGGAGTATGTATTTATGGAGAAAAATACTAAATTTATATTTGTAACGGGCGGAGTTGTTTCTTCACTAGGAAAGGGAATCACAGCAGCATCACTTGGAAGGTTATTGAAGAATAGAGGATTGAAGGTATCTATTCAAAAGTTTGATCCTTACCTGAATGTAGATCCAGGTACTATGAGTCCATATCAGCACGGTGAGGTCTTTGTAACTGATGATGGAGCGGAAACAGATTTAGATTTAGGACACTATGAAAGATTCATAGATGAGAATCTAAGTAAGAATAGTAATGTTACTACTGGTAAAGTTTATTGGTCAGTAATATCTAAGGAAAGAAAAGGTGATTATCTTGGTGGAACCGTTCAGGTTATACCTCACATAACAAATGAGATTAAAGATAGAGTTTACAGAGTCTCTAAAGAAAGGCAAGTAGATGTTGTAATAACAGAGATAGGCGGTACTGTAGGTGATATTGAGTCCCAACCTTTTTTAGAGGCAATAAGACAAATAAAATATGAGGTAGGAAGGGAGAATGTTTGTTTTATACATGTAACACTTGTACCATACTTAGGAAAGGCTGGAGAA
>CAZMQY010000019.1:0-2740 GCA_964568335.1 uncultured Clostridium sp. | reverse complement strand
CTTAAGACTAAGCCAACTCAGCATTCAGTTAAAGAATTGAGAAGTATTGGTATACAGCCAGATATTATAGTATGTCGCTCTGAAAAACCATTATCTGAGGACTTAAAGAATAAAATAGGTTTGTTTTGCAACCTTGATGGAAAATCAGTTATCCAAAACCTAGACGCAGAAAATTTGTATGAAGTACCACTTATGCTTCATGAAGAAGGTTTGGATGTTTTGGTTTGCGAGAAGCTTGCTTTAAAATGCAGTACTATCGATAATAGCGAGTGGACAGATATGGTAAATAAACTTAAAAGTCTATCTAAAACTGTAAATATTGCTTTAGTTGGCAAGTATGTTGAACTTCATGATGCGTATATTTCTATTGTTGAGGCTTTGAATCATGGTGGCATAGAAAGTGGTGCAGCAGTAAATATTAAATGGATAAATTCTACAGAAATTAATTCTGATAATGTGAAGATGATATTATCTGACGCAGATGGAATTTTAGTTCCAGGGGGCTTTGGAGATAGAGGTATAGAAGGAAAGATTGAGGCTATTAGGTATGCTCGCGAAAATAAGATTCCTTTCCTTGGAATTTGCCTTGGAATGCAGTGTGCGGTAATAGAATTTGCTAGAAATATATTAGGTTATAAAGATGCGCATACCGCCGAGATAAATCCAGAATCTAGTCATCCGGTTATTGATTTAATGCCAGATCAAAAGGATATTGATGAAAAAGGTGGAACCATGAGACTTGGTTTATATCCTTGCAAGCTTTCAAAGGATAGTTTTTCTTCAAGGGCTTATGATGAAGAGCTTATTTATGAAAGACACAGGCATAGGTATGAGTATAATAATGAATATAGAAATCAATTATCTCAGGCTGGACTAGCGATTACAGGCACAAGCCCTGACGGAAGACTGGTAGAAATAGTAGAAATAAAGGAGCATCCATGGTTTGTAGGTGTACAGTTTCACCCGGAGCTTAAGTCTAGGCCAAACAGACCTCATGCATTGTTTAGAGAATTTGTTAAAGCTTCCATAAGCAATAAGAAAAAATAATTAATAATGAAAAAAATGATTATATAAAACTTTAAGAATATGATTCGCAAAACATAATCGATTAAAACTCCCTATGGGAGTTTTTTTTATATTTGTTTACTTTTATTGTTAAAGTGACTTTTTACTATTTACACTCTGTCGAATTAAATTATTACTTTCGGACAAAAAAAGTCATTTTTTTTGCAGGATTTTATTAATTGTTATAGAACTATTAAATAAAGAAGAATTAATAGTTGTTTTATAAGCAAGTATTTTTGTTTCATAGAGATTGGAAAGCATAATGACAATAATCGGTATGAACAAAATAAAAATACAGGAGGGGAGCGGTTTGCTACTTAATACGGAAGTTAGCTTTGCACTTAAAAACACCTCTGGACAATATGAAATAAGAGAAGTTTCCTTGTTTGAAATGGATAAGATTAAGAAAGATTTTCCAAGTATAGAAATATGTTTGAATAGAAATAAAGAAGTTAGCTTTAGACTGAGATGCCCGCTCTGTGGTGAGCATCATAGCTACAGCTATAATTTAAATGAACTTTTTAAAAGAGATATGATCATTGGTGGTTGTGAGAGCTTAGGAATACCGTTGTTTTTTATAGGTAATCAAAGAAAGGTTCATCAGAGGATAAACATGTTTAATGAAATAAGCAAGAAGGCATGGGCTATGATATGAGTGGATTTCGGTTCACTCCTTTTTATTTGCATTATTTTATGAAATATATGGATTAAAAAAATAAAATGGTATATAATTAATAAAGTATCACCCTTCAATTTATTTCTTTATTGAATTTCTCAAATTGAATTCCCAGAGTTGATATATAAAATTTAATAGCATGGAGGTGCATTTTTTGCTTAGCAAGGATTACGAAAGTATGACACTAATTGAACTTAGAGATTTGGCTAAGGAGTTAGGTGTTAAAAATATATCTAAGTTTAAAAAAGCAGAACTTATTGAAGAAATTAAAAAACTTTCACCAGTAGCCATAGAAAAAGATGGTGTTATTTTAAGAGAAAAGATAACTCCTAAGAAAGTTGATGAACCAATGCTGGAGGTAAAGCCTGCAGCTGCGGCTGTGGAAACTAAGATAGAACCAGAAGTAGAAACAATATCCTATGAACAAAAAAGAGAGAGGCTTAGAGAACTAATTGATGAATCAGATACCGCACGAGGTGTTTTAGAGGTTATAGAGAATAACTTTGGATTCTTAAGAGGAGAAAATTATCTGTCTGGTCCAAATGATATCTATATATCTCCGTCTCAAATAAGAAGATTTAATTTAAGAACCGGTGATATGGTTGAAGGAAAGGTTAGAACTCCTAAAGAAGGAGAGAAGTTTAAAGCGCTTCTATATGTTCAGAGTGTTAATGGAGAAAATCCAGAAAGGGCAGTTGGAAGAAAGCGGTTTGAGACATTAACACCTATTTACCCAGAAGAGAGATTGAAGCTTGAAACGAGCTCACTAGATCTATCATCAAGACTTATGGACATTATTTCACCAATAGGCAAAGGTCAAAGAGGAATTATTGTAGCTCCACCTAAGGCTGGTAAAACAACACTTCTTAAAAAAGTTGCTAACAGTATAGTGAAAAATCACCCTGAAGTAAAATTGATAGTATTATTAATAGATGAAAGACCTGAAGAGGTTACTGATATGCAGCGCTCTATAAAAGGTGAGGTTATTTACTCAACTTT
>CAZMQY010000018.1:18557-24045 GCA_964568335.1 uncultured Clostridium sp. | reverse complement strand
ACTTGTAATCAGCAGGTTGTAGGTTCGATTCCTATTGCCAGCTCCAAATATGGAGGAGTTCCCGAGTGGCCAAAGGGGGCAGACTGTAAATCTGTTATCAGTGATTTCGATGGTTCGAATCCGTCCTCCTCCACCAAAAAGACATACGTTAGTATGTCTTTTTTACTATTCATAAATATATGGATTATTTGGCTTTTCTATAGGCGTCAGCTTTTCAACAAGTACCACAGGATATTTTTTTAAACCTTTGTTATTTTCATCCCTTTCTTCCTTAAAGCTAACCTTCCCCTCCACAACTATCCAATCATCCTTCATCAAGGTTTCAGCTTTGACCCATTTTCCTACAACTCCTAGAATTTGAGAATCGGCAGCACAGCAGTTCATCATCATCCTGGAGATTAGAAATTCATCTTTAGTTAAGTTTTTTTCCCTTAGCACAAAGCCCGTTATTTTAATTTTTTTCCCTACACGCTCATCAATATGACTGCTTAAATCCTCTAAGTAGTGAATATAATTTGCTTCATTAAATATTATTGTATCTCCTTCGATAAGTTGTTTTTTACTATGACTATGCTCTGCTATATTTTCTATATTACTTGAGCTTACAAGGGTTACCCCTTTTTTATCACCTATATCTGAAGTAAGGCCACCTGGCGCTATAAAAATCCCTATTATTAAGGTTATAAAAAACAGTAAATATCCTTTTCTAAACCTTACTCTAGTTTTTACGGTAAATATCTTAAAAAACTGAATTACAGCAAGCTCGCCAAAGATAACAAAGGAAAAAGCTGCGTATTTTATCATTTTAGGATGAAGGAATAATACTATTTCTCCTGAGGAAATAAGAAAATATATGTATAAGGTAAACAAGGCTAATATAAAAAACCAAATAAACTCATTTACATTAAATCTTTTCATGAAACCTCCTTAAAGTACTACATTAATAATGCTTCCCGCTATAAAACACATTGTGAAAGTCAAGAATACAAGCTTGATAATAAAGTTCTTTTTAAAGGAGGCTGTCAGCATTAGCATGTTTTTAATATCAAGCATGGGTCCTAGCAGCATAAAGGCTGTTATTCCACCATAGGTAAATTGACCTACAAAAGTATTAGCTATAAAAGCGTCTGCCTCTGAACAAAGAGATATTAAAAAAGCAAAAATCATCATAGCTGCTATGGAATACAAAGGATGCTGCCCAACAATTAATACATGCTCCCTTGCTATAACCGTTTGAAAAAATGCTGAAATAAACGCTCCTAGTATAAGAAACTTGCCTATGTCATAAAGCTCTGCATTTGTATGATGAATTATCTCCATAAGCTTGGACTGTTTCTTTTTATAAGAGTGAACGTAGCCACAGGCACAAAGGCTGTCAGCTTCAATAAAGGAAGCCTTTAAAGGTGAGTTTTTTCTCTGCAGCAAATCTATTATGAGCCCTATTGATACTGCTATGGCAAACCCGAAGCCTCCCCTAACAAGCACCATATAAGGTTTAGCATGGAAGGCATAGTAGGTGGATAATAGAACTATAGGGTTGACTATAGGAACTGCCAGCATAAAGGCAACCGCCATATTTACAGGTACACCTTTTTTAATTAACCTTCTTGCTATGGGAATTACAGCGCACTCGCACACAGGAAATATAAGCCCTGAAAGTGCTGCGGCAAAAACACCTAGCAGCTTGTTTTTGGGAAGAAACCTTGCTATTGTGTTTTCTGTTATAAAAACCTGGATGAGAGCTGAAATAAAAGCTCCCATCATTATAAAAGGCATGGCTTCAAGAACTATGCTTATAAATATGACTGAAAAATTTTGAATCATACTTTTCCTCCTACCGTAGGACCTGGGCAACTTTACTTACTCGTTCACACTGGCAAGTTGCCCGTTAAAGCCCATTTAGGACTTTAATCCCCTTAGCAAACTTATTTTTTATAGCTATGCGAAGGCTTTTTATGAGCCCCTCCTGTAATAAATCTGAGCTTTTTAATGCCTGGCCTAATTCATTAATACTACCTAAAGAAATTATAAAAGCCCTTTGATTTAAAGCTTCAAGCCTTTTTACTAAAGCCTTTCTATTTTTACTTTCTAAAAAGTTGCTGTTATTTATAACAATTAAATTACTGTGATAAATGAAAGGCTCAACTAATTCCTTCATGTTGCTGAAAAACATATCAAAAGTTATTGCATCCGTAATATGATAAGCAGTTGGGTCTAAGCAAAGCTCCTCTAGTTCATTATTAAATATGCTTAAAACCTCACCTAACATTCTCATTCCATTGTGTTCAATAATAATTCTGTGGGGATTATAAAAATTTATCATTTGCTTTAGATAGGCTGCACTTAAAGCTTTAGAAGGGTCTTGTTCCTTTATAATAATTTTATTATTCAGATAGTTTTCAAGGCGTATACTTTTTTCTCCTATTTCACACTGTACTATAAGAATTTTTTCTCCCCTTACTAAAGTATTTTTTAGCAAGGCATTAATAAAGGAGGTCTTACCAGAGCCTAAGAATCCAGTTACAATCTCAATTTCAGCTTTTATTTTCATAGCTCTTTCCTCATTTATAAACTAAATATTTTTTTCAAATGCTCTTTATTTAAACCAACTCCAATAATACAAAGCCTTCCTGAATAGTCTGGGACTGTTTTTTTCATTTCAAATTCTCCTGGAACATAATCAAACTGCATCCATTCATCATTATCAGCTTGAACTATCCCCTTCGCTCTTAAAACTTTGCCGCAGCTGTTATTGTTAATTTTGCTAAGAAGATTAACTAGAGACTTGGCATTAAATTTTTTAGGCGTTTCATAACTCCAAGTTTCAAAAACCTCATTTCCAGAATGGTTTCCTAAAGCTTTTATTGAAGCACTTCCTAAAGCTCGCTTTATTAAGTTAACCTCATTTTGCAGAGACAGTTTAGCGCTATTTTCATTTAATTGTATAATCCTTTGCGCCGAAAGCTTATCCCAAGGTGTTGTTACAATACAAGCTTTATTATTTAACCTTTCTATTTTTTCCTTTATGCCGCTTATCTTATCTGTATCAGCATTTTGAGTTCTGCTTAAAAGGATTATATTGCTGTGTATAATCTGATTTCTATAAAACTCCCCAAAGTTAGCAGAATACATATCGTACTTTAAAACATCTACAACAGTTACCACCATTTTTAACTCTATAAGATTTTTTAGTTCAGCACTGCTTAGGGCGGTTAATAAGTCAGAAAGCTTAGCTATCCCTGTAGGTTCTATAACAATTCTTTCCGGACTGTATTTAGCTACAACCTCTTTTACTGCCTTTTTAAAATCTCCTGAAACATTGCAGCAAATGCAGCCTGCATTTATCTCCCTTACCTCTATATTTGCGCTTTTAAGTATGCTCCCATCTATACCAATCTCGCCAAATTCGTTTTCTATAACAACTACCTTTTCCTTATAAAAGCTTTCACTAATAAGCTTCTTTATTAAAGTCGTTTTGCCTGCTCCTAAAAATCCTGAAAATATATCTACTTTTACTCTCATGTCTTCCCCCTATAAATGACAATTACTATTAAAGCTTATTTAGCAAACCATATATTTATACTAAAAATTTTCTTTGAAAGCATATATTGCTTAACATAAAAATAGCTCCATCAATATTAGCTGGAGCTATTTCAAAAAATTATTATATTTTAAATCTGTCTACATTTTCATTGAGCCTATTACTTGTCTCATCAATTTTTTCAGCTAAATTGGCAACCTGCACCATTGTAGACACATGCTCTTGAACAGATGCTGAAATTTCCTGGGTTGAAGCCGAAATTTGCTCTGATATAGCGGATACCTCTTGAACGCTATTCGTTATAGTTTCCTCTTCTGCCACCACATTCTTTATAGCTTCTAAGATATTTTTAAACTGAGGAGTTGTTTTGTTAACCTCGGATTGAATATTTTTAAAAGCTACCATTGTGTTGTCTACTATATCGATTTGCTTATCCATTTTATTTGAAATATTCTGTGTTGTAGATGCTACCCCTTGTACGCTTGACAATACGCCTGCTATTATATGATTGATGCTCTTAGAAGAATCCATAACCTGCTCTGCAAGCTTTCTTATCTCATCAGCTACTACCGAGAAGCCTCTTCCTGCCTCCCCTGCTCTTGCCGCCTCTATAGCAGCATTCAAGGCCAACAGGTTTGTTTGCTCTGCCACACTGTTAATTACATTCATAATCTCATTAATCTTGTTTGCATCCTCATTTAAAAGCTGTATATTGCTTGCAGTAACACTAAAGGCTCCCCTAACATCATCTATAGATTTAATTAAATCAGTAAGTCTTTCAGCTCCAACTTCAGCAGAACCTTCAATTGCCGTGCTGCTTGCTGTGGTATTTTGCACCTTATCTTGTATTTGGTCAAGTGCAAAGCTAAAGTTTTCTAAAGCTTTGTTTACTTGATTAATATTGTGCTCCTGCTCTTCAATTCCTGCTGCTACCTCAACTATAGATTCTGACACAGCCCTACTTGAATTCTCTACATTTTCACTGGAGGTTTTTAGATAACTTGATATTTCTCCAAGCTCATGCATACCCTGCTTGGTTTCTTTTAGCATTCCTTTTAATACAGTTATTGAATGGTTAAGAGCATCTGCAAGCTTTCTTGTCTCATCACTTGCCTTGCTTTGAAATTCTACGGTAAAATCCCCTTCTGCAAAATCATCCAACTTATTAATAACATCAGTAATATGTGTAGTAATATTTTTAGATATGATATTTCCAATGATAATTGCAAGCATCTGAACAAATAAGGCTATAACAATAACCTGTATTATATTTCGATTAATCATCTTATTCATAAGCCCTAGAGAAATTCCAACACTTATAGTTCCAACAACTTTATCCCCCTCATAAAAAGGAGTTGAAACATTATAAACTTTCTCTCCATGTTCAGTTACAAAAATATAACCTGTTGATTTTCCTTCTTTTATATTTGCTACTTCGCTATTTTGTTCTAAGCTTGCAGAAGATACAGCATCAGTATTATCGTCTTTTGTCTCATTTGAGGCAGTGAAATCGCTATCACTTGATGCAATAATTTTCAAATTTGTATCCGCAAGAGAAACATAGTTTATATTATCATTGCTTTGTTCTTTTATTTCTTTCAATATAGTAGTTATAGTATTTGTATCCTTCAAATCATGTTTAGCTAATTCTCTGTTAATAATTGTAACTAAATTAGCCCCATCACTTTTCATCTGACTAGTAACTGCCGTTGCCGTAGTATAAAAGGAAACCCCTATAAAAGCAAGTGTACATATTGATGTTAATAGTACCATAGCTGCTAGTATTTTTGTTTTCAGCGATTTAAACATCATAATCCCCCTAGTCTAGCCTAAATATTAAATGTTAGAAAAATAACACTTACCTTGAATTATTTCGACATAACCCATTAAAATCCTTTATTTTTAAGGATTATCTACCATATAATTTTTATGTTCACTAAATAATGT
>CAZMQY010000018.1:0-18457 GCA_964568335.1 uncultured Clostridium sp. | reverse complement strand
TTAATAGCTTTGCTATTGCAAATAAATACACCCCTCGAAAAATTATTTTAGGCGCTCATTCTTTTTTGTTTTATTACTACAAGAGTAACCGCAAGAACTGCAACTGCAAAGCCAAGGACAATTAGCATATTGTTAAAGACAGGTATAAGATTTTCCAGCTTGAAGTTAACAATATTAACTATATCATTATTATTTTTTATATACCAATAGGTTGGTGTAAAGCTTGCTATAGTTAACACAGTATCACCTAATAATACTTGAGGAACAAATACACCACTGATAAAGCAGCTTCCTAAAGCAACTACATTGGCAGCTGCTGACATTGCATTTTTGCTTTTTATTATATTGCTAATTAAAAAGCTTATGCTTAATGCTGCTAACATAAAAATAAAAGAGTTTAAAAGAAGCAGTAATGCATTTGGCGTAAACATATAGCTGCCATACAAGAAAAAGCTTGTAATAATCATTATAAACCAGCTTATTACCGCAAAGCTTAGATTCCCCAAAATCATTTCCTTATTCATAGTTCTAAGCTTTATGGGTGAACAAAGATTTCGTTTCTTCAAATCAGTATTATTAAAAACCAGCATCACAGAGCAAACACCTAAAATTAGTATGGCAAATAGGGAATAAGCTAGATAGTTGAAATAGTAATTGCTCTTCTCACTCTTTGAGCTATGTGCAGCTAAGCTATTTACATGGACTTGAGTTTTTTGAGATAAATCCTTCTCCACAGAACTCGCCAATTGATCCTCTGATAAATTTTTCACATTATTTTTATAAGCTCTAGCAGTGTTCAAATATTTATTAATAATATTATCAATGTATATACTGCTTGTAGAGTCAGGAACTGTAGTTTTTTGAAGCTGAATCTCATCTCCCTTAAGCATAGCTTCCGTAAAGCCCTCTGGTACTCTTAGGATATATTCTATTTGTCTGAAGAACAAAGCATCCTGCAGCTTTTGAGTATCATCTTCTATATTAATAATATTGGCATTTTTATTTAGATAATCCTTTATGCCTTCTACAAGCTTAGAATCTTTATCGTTATTAATGAAGGCTATATTAAATTTAGTTTCTGTAAAGCTTATATTCTGAGGCTTATCATTTGTAGAGCTAAGAAAAACTGAAAAAAACAAAAATACTACTATATAAATCATTATTTGCGGTAAGTTTTTATAAATTACTTTAAAAAAAGCTTTATATACTTGCATATCTCTGCCTCCTTAAAACAATATAGGTAATTAAGCTAAAGAAAGCTGTAAAGCAGGAAAGCAGTATTAAATCCGTAAAATATTGAGTATGGGTATTATAGTAATACAGCGAGTAAAAGGAGTCAGCAATTAAATTTGCTGGATTCAAATATGAAACAATGGGGCAATTGTTCCTTATAATAAGCTTCATATTTGCGTACATCATCCCTGCTAAAAAGGACATAAGCATGGAGGTGGAGATTAGTATAGCCATTTTTATGCCCTCTCCTTTTTTTACAACCGCTGCAATGAAAGCGCCAAAGGTTACACCTGTAAAAGTGCCTACTACACTGGCCAATGCTATATACCCTATTTGATTTCCAAAGTCAACCTTCAATATAAAGCTTAAATATAAAAGCAAAACTAATATTTCCAAAAGTTGAACTGTAGCCGCTGCAAGCATTGAAATGGAGAAGACTTTCAATTTGTGTGTTGGTGCCAGATTAACTCTTGCTCCCTGTGCAGAAAGATTGGCTTGAATAGCCATTACTTCTTTTAGTCCTAAAAAGCTTCCGTAAAGGCATGCCATTGCTATTAGTGTATAAAAGTAGTTTACTGTTGTATCAGGAACAGACCTGCCTATAGAAACTTCTTTAAGATATTCCTTTCTATTTGATAAATCCTTAATAAGCCCCCCATAAGCAGCAGGGTCTTTACTAAGAATTGTCTCCATAGTAGAGAAAGTTTGTTTGTAATCATCCAAAAATCCCTTTATAATGGTTTGATTTAAACCAGATTGTTTAACAATAAGCTTCAACCCATTATCAAAATAAATATATCCCTCAATTTTATTGTCTTCAAGCAGCTTATCAGCAGCCTCCTTTGAAGTGTAATTCACATCAAACAGATTTTTTCCGCTTGCACTTTTATCCGGAAGAGATACTGCCGCAAGTATTTTTTGAAAATCTGTATTCTCCCTATATTCTGCGTTATCCACCACAGCAATTTTAATTTTTGAAAACATTTCACTATTAGAAATATTTCCTAATGATAAATTAAATAGCGTTGCCAGCAATATTGGAAACAAAAATGTCCAGAACATCATCTGCTTGTCTCTAATAATGCATTTAATTCTATAGATATAAATATGTGAAACCATTAATTTTCCTCCTTTTAGTCGGAACACTGAGTAGTTTAAAATCACTCGCTCCGCTCGCAAACTACTCGTTAAAGTCCATTTAGGACTTTGGCTTATGCCCACGGGGCAACCTGTACTCGCTCGCTCTGCTCACTAGGTTGCCCGTTAAAGTCCATTTAGGACTTTAACCTCCTTAGTCTCTGAGCTCTTTGCCTGTTATCTCTAAAAACACATCGTTTAAGGTAGGCGGTTCGGAATAAATCTTACCAAATACAATATCCTTTGCTTTTAAATAATCCAAAAGTATAACGAGATTGTTTTTTCCTCTGCTAGCTTTAACCTCAAGCAAATTGCTATTTAGCTTAACTGAGATAATATTAGGAAGGTTTCTAATATCCTTCAAAATACTGTTATCAAACTTAAATATCTCAATGGTGATTTTCTCACCAGCTTTAATCATGCTTTTTAATTCATCCTTTGTACCTGTGGCTATTGTTTTTCCCTTGTCCATAATTGCTATTCTGCTGCATATTTGCTCAACCTCCTCCATATAGTGAGAGGTATAAACAATTGTAGCTCCCTGTTTATTAAGCTTTAAAATACCTTCTAAAATATTGTTTCTGCTTTGCGGGTCTATAGCAACTGTTGGCTCGTCTAAAATTATAAGTTTTGGTTTGTGTGCTATGCCGCAAGCGATGTTTAACCTGCGAAGCAAGCCGCCGCTAAGTTTTTTAGGGTAAAACTTTCTAAAATCATTAAGTCCCACGAAATCTATTGCTTCATCTACAAGCTTGCTGCGCAGCTTTTTATCTGTAATATAAAGCCCGCAAAAATAATCAATATTTTCAAATACAGTTAACTCATCAAATACTGCAACATTTTGCATTATTATACCAATATTTCGTTTTATATCATAAGCATCTGGGGACATAGGCTTATCAAAAATTTCTATGGTTCCCTTATCATATTTGAGTAAAGACAGTATGCAGTTAATTGCTGTTGTCTTACCGGAACCGTTTGGTCCTAAGAGCCCAAAAATCTCTCCTTCTTTTACTTCAAGATTAAAATGATCAAGTGCTGTTAAGTCACCATATCTTTTTACCAAATTATCAACTTTAATTACCATAATATACCCTCCACCTATGGGGTTTTAATTGTGAAACTTAAACCCTTTATTTGATACTTTAATATTATTCCTTTTATATACTGATTAAAAGTGAATATAGTCTAAACTTAACATGACAAATGTAATATAGTATTTGAGAACCCTTAAACTTTATGTTAATATTTGTATGTAACTGTATCTGAAAAATGTAACTGTATCTGAAAAATAAAGGTTTGGTAGATATCATGAATAAATTAATTGATAAGCTGATTATTTTTATATTTTGCATAGCTTTATATATACCTAATACAAACTATAGCCCTATGATAGTACCTATTCTAATAGCTACTATTATTAGTGCTTCCTTAAGCTATTTTGAAAATGATATACTTACGTTAACTTGGTTTTTATTTTTTATTGTTGCATGTGTTTATAATTCCGTTTTTTTGCTTTTTATACCTCTTATAAGCTATGATGTTCTGTTTTTTAAAATTAAATGGATATGGCTTCTTGCACCTCTACTAATAATGATTAACTTTATACAAACTCTTTCAATTACCAATATTTTAATCCTTTCCTTTTTAGTAGCTGCATACCTGTTAAAACATCGTACTGTATCTCTTCAAAATATAAAAAATGAGTATTATACGCTGCTTGATAGCAGCAAGGAAATATCAATGATGTTTGAGATAAAAAATAAAGAGCTTATGGAAAAGCAGGATTATGAAATAAATCTTGCCACTTTGAATGAACGGAACAGAATAGCAAGAGATATTCACGACAATGTTGGACATATGCTTTCAAGCTCTATATTGCAAATTGGCGCCTTACTTATTACAAGCAAGGATGAGAAAACAAAAGATAGCCTTGTATTAATAAAAGACACTCTTTCCAAGGCCATGGACAGCATTAGAAACAGCGTACATGATTTGCATGAGGACTCAATTGATTTGCATATTGAAATAAAATCTTTAGTTAAAAATTTTAAATTTTGCCCTGTTGAATTAGACTATGACGTTGAGACAAACCTTGATAAAAAACTCAAATACTGCTTTATAGCAGTAGTAAAAGAGGCTCTGTCAAATATTATTATGCACTCAAACGCTACCAAAGCTTCTATAATACTGCGAGAGCATCCAGCACTTTTTCAGCTGGTCATACAGGACAATGGCACAAGGGGCTTTTATAAAAGTGATAAGGGTATAGGTTTGAAAAATATTTCAGACAGGGTATCTGCCTTTAACGGAAATTTAAACTTAAGCTTTGATAAAGGCTTTAGAATTTTTATATCTATACCAAAAACATAACTGTTTTGAAAGGATGGGGACTGATATGAGAGTAGTAGTTGTTGACGATGACAAATTAGTTTGCGCTTCTCTTAAGACCATATTGGAAGCTGATGATGAAATAACTGTTGTTGGAATTGGACATAATGGTAAAGAAGCTATAACCTTGTATAACAGCTTAAAGCCTGATATTTTGCTAATGGATATAAGAATGGATACCATGACAGGCCTAGAGGCTGGAGAAGAGATTTTAAATACAGACAAAAGTGCTAAAATATTGTTTTTAACTACCTTTGCTGATGACGAATATATTATTAAAGCTTTGAAAATTGGGGCTAAGGGCTATATCCTAAAGCAAAAATTCGAAAGCATAATTTCTTCTTTAAAAGCTGTATATATCAATCAAAGCGTATTTGGAGAAGACATTGTTTCAAAAATCCCTTCATTTATTAAGGACAATAATAAAACCAATTTCTCTTCCTTCCACATTAACGAAAAAGAACTTAAAATTATAACTCTTGTTGCTGAAGGGTTAAACAACAAAGAAATAGCAACCAATTTATATTTAAGTGAAGGAACTGTGAGAAATTACTTGAGTATTATTTTAGAAAAATTAAATTTAAGAGATAGAACCCAGCTTGCAATATTTTATTATAAGAATAAATAAATATATATTTTAATAAAACCTACCAAAGTGAATTTCTATACACTTCGGTAGGTTTTCATAATTAATCTGAATTTTTCATTTTGCCCACTCTTCATAGTAATCGTAATATTTTTTAGCTTTATTAGGAACCTTGTTAATTATAATTCCTAGAATTTTAGCTCCAACTTTATCTATAAGCTCCTTTGATCTGACAACATCCTTCTTGTCGGTCTCGCCATAGGAGGCAACAAGCAGAACCCTATCACATATAGCAGCTAGAACTTGAGAATCCGTAACAGCAAGTACAGGTGGAGCATCTATAAGTATAATATCAAAAATACCCTTTAGCTCCTCGATGAGATTTTTCATTTTCTTCGTACCTAAAAGCTCTGCAGGATTCGGAGGAACTGGTCCGCTTGTCAAAATAAAAAAATTAGGCATCTCTATTGCCTTAATACATTCTTGAAGATTCTTTCTTCCTGCAAGAATACTAGTTAAGCCTTCTAGATTAGGCAAGTCAAACTTTCTGTGAAGCATACTTCTTCTTAAATCACAATCAATAGCAAGTACTTTCATTCCACTTTGAGCCATTGTAATTCCAAGGTTAGCAACTATTGTACTTTTTCCTTCATCAGGCTGAGAAGAAGTTACTACTATAGTCTTTACCGTCTCGTCTAAGGATGAAAAATGTATATTTGTTCTTAATGTTCTATAGGCTTCCGCAGACTGTGACTTAGGATTTTTTATTGAAATTAATTCTTCATATTTCATACTCTTCTCCTTCCACTCTCAAACAGCCCATTAAAGGCCATTTAGACCTTTGACCTCCTATTTAATTTCCGCATCTGACGGTATTACCCCTATAACCGGAATACCAACCAGCTTTTCTATATCCTCCTGTATTTTAACGGTATTATCCAGGTAATCAAGCATAAACGCTAAACCCACCGAAATAATTAAGCCAAGGAATAAGGCAACAGATATATTAAGAGTAGGTTTAGGGCTATATGGAACTGCGGGAAGCAGCGCCGGATCTAAAATTTGAACATTATCCATCTTTTTAACAGAAACACCTACTTCTTTTAGCGATATTGCAAGTTGATTTGCTAAAACCATAGACCCCTCTGCGTTTTTTGATTTTACTGATATAGTTAAAAATTCTGTATCCCCCTTAGGCGAAACTGAAATCATTTTTTGAAGCTCCTCAGGCTTCATATTAAGTTTTAATTTATCAATGGCATTCTCAGATACCATTCTCGATTTTGCCAGCTCGCTATAGGTTTTAACAAGCATTTGATACATCAAAACATCGCTATAATTTATTGGCTGACTGCTGGTATCAGTTCCCGTACCTACCTTGCCAATGATAACTGATATGTCTGATTTGTAGATGGGTTTAATAACAAAATAGCTGGCTCCTGCGCTAATTATAACTGCTGACAACGTAATAATAAAAATCAAAAGCCATCTCTTCTTTAAAATCTGCAAATATTCTTTAGGCTCCACAGTTTTTCCTCCCCCTTCTATCTCCTTTTAGATAATGCCTGCAGTGCTGTGCTAATTTGCTTTCTTAAGTATATAAACTGCTCTGTTTTTCTAAATACAAATAGAAATATGGAATTAGGTAAAATACAACATGCTGCAAGCTTTATAGCAAAGAACTTAACACTTGTACCAATAAACAAAACAGAACAGAAATATTTAGTTATTGCTAAAGCCAATATAGTAACAGCAAAATACTTAAAATAATGTGCATAATACTCAATTTGCTTTACTTTAAAAACATACTTATAGGAAAAATATGGTACGGTGAAAAACTGAACTGAAATAGCACTAATAGTTGTTCCTATTAAAACGCCAGCAATTCCAATCCTTTTAACCAGAAGAATAGAAAAAAATAAATTAATTGCCGCTTCTGCCATAGATGCGTAACTGTCCTTTGTAAATAATCCTGAAGTGTTTCTTGGAATGTTTATTGAGGTTCGCATTCCTAAAATAAAAAAGTTCAGTACTAGAAGTGATACTATCTTTTGCTCAATAATATAATTTTGTCCTAACCATAGTGAAATGAATGGATTGATTAAAACATACAGACAAACTGTACAAAATCCCATTATCCAAAAATTCACAAACATAATTATTTTAAAAACGCTATATTTTTTTTCTGCTGTTTCAGTCACAAGAAGATTGCCAAAACTAGCTGTTATTCCATCAAAAATTTGAATAACGAGCCCATTTACAGCTTTAATAATCAACCCATAATTAGATATTAATCCAACGTAATAAACTCCCAAATAATAGGACATTATTAGATTATCTGTGGATAAAACGCAATAATCTCCTATCTTGCTTACCACAACTTTTCTCAAATTGCTGAAAAACACTTTTTTATCTTCTTTCGCCAATCTGATTTGATCATTAAATTTTTTTAAATACGAATATTTTTTATTAACAATGTATATAGTAAATATATTTTGCAGTACATGCATCAGTACTCTAACAATTAAATATAAAATAAAATTTCTAGTAGCTATCAAAATTACTATCATAGCTATATTTGAAGCTACTTGTTGCAATATGGTAATTGCAGATAAAATATATTTTTTTTGGTCTGCCTGTAAAATGGCACTTTTGTATCCGAAAAAGTAAGTGCTGCAGGTATCTAATAAGAAAAGTATATATATAAACTGCAGATTAGGTATATTAGGCACTTCCTTAACAAACACATGCAGAAAAGGCGTAATTATCATGCCTGCTGCAAATATTATGAGGCCTATAGTATTATATGCAACCTTATAAAATCGAACATAAGAGGCTACTTTATTTTTATCATCTATAGCTAATGGTTTATATAAACTATAAATAATTACTGAACCTATACCCAGCTCTGCCAGGTTAAGCATTGATAATATGTCTGTAAAGAGTCCATTCACTCCAAGATATTCAATACTTAGAATCTTTACAAATACTGCTCTTGATACAAAATTTAATATCATTACAGTAATTTGCATTAATATCCCCGCAAAAATATTTCTAATAGAATTTTTAATTCTCATATTTTCTTGTTTGCCTCTTTAAATTTTTTATTTTGCTAATAACTCTCTTTAAAAATTCTTTTATTGCTCTTTTAGCAATATACAGTCTTTGGTAAATAAAACTATAAGCATTTTTTTCTGGAATATCCATGGCTTCTTTAAAATCAATTATATTTTCTCGGTTTGTTTCTATATATTGCAGAATACTGTTAAAAGTTTCTTTCCGAATATGATTTAGATGTATGCACACAGTTATAACTCCTTTAGTTTTTCCTGGAACAACATGCATGCAAGGTATAAATTTTAGTGCTCCATAGAAATATGGGTATTTGGAATATCCATCGGTTACATATTTGAACCCATTAACCTCTAAGGCTAGCAGGGTATTTTTATCAAAGGTATGTCCTGGTGCCATAAAGATATCAGTAAAAATGCCCCTTTCCTCCAATATTTCTTTTCCCTTTCGAATTTTATCTGATTGCTCACTGAAGGAAAGCCCTGCAAACTCACTGAAGTTATTTGCTTTAAGTATTCCTGATTCTTTTGTACAATAAGTGTGAGTATAACCATGCTGAGATATCAACCATCCCTTACTCTCTAATTCTTTAATTAACTCCCAAAAACCATCAAACTCAGGATAAACATTTAGAGTTTCATCTTTATTATGGGGAACAACACCAAGAAGCGGCTTTATACTATTTTTATCAAATGCTGCTCTTAGTTCTTCAAACTTTTCCTTGTCCATTCCTGGGGTTATATCATCCAATCTAAAACAACATAAATACATCTTAACTTTTTCTACCTTTCCTTGTAATCTTCATAAATAGACTGGTTAGAAAAAAGTATATTTTTGCTTTGAAAGTAAGAGCGATTTTAAAATTATAGTTTAATTGCTCCAAACCTCCAAAGGATTTTTTGAACTCTGTAATATTTTCAAGTTCACGGTTCAGCGATATTCCCCCCCAGTCATATTCTTTAAAACCAGCATCTTTAAAAATTTCCATATCGCATAAATGAAGCCAACGATTGGCCCTGCCTATCAATGCCCTTTGCCTGCTGTCATTGTCGTTTCTATAAAGAGATGCAGACTTTAATAATCTAATCCTATTATTATCGTGAATATACAAATGGCAAACTAAAAGATTATTATTTAAAGTTCCCTGAGAAAGTATTAGCTTGTTATGCTTATTATAGTTAATCAAGTTCTTGCTACTTAAAAGAGAAAGCCCTTTAGTTTTTGCGAAGTCATTATAAAAATCTACAAACTCCTCTAATTTTTCAAACGGTATATTTAAATTTAATCCATAATATATTCCAGTTACCCCTTCTCTTTCAGCTCTGTTTATTTTATATCTGCAATTCTGATGTATCTTTGCTTGTATTGCGGACTTATCTTCAGTAAGATCTGATATAAGTGTAGAAAATTCTTCATACTGTTTAACATTATCAAGCAAATTTAATGACTGAATACAATAAATAATATCCCTATTTATTAGGGGCCTTCCGTCATAAAAATATATTTCTGAACACTTTAAGTTAAATCTATTAAAATCAAACCTTATCATATTGTTCACTCCTCTTTTCAATGTGAATACTTTGTTCTGAATTCAATGCAATTGAGGAATATACGACAGCTATAAGCATGGTAACTGATGTTACAGTAAACAATTGGTTAAATTGAACATAAAACAAATATATTATTGAAGGTATTAGGTATATTACATTTCTTTGCTTCTTCGGAATTTTCGCTATTGCACTTTTATATAGTGATACAAAAAAACCTATCACGCTTATTAAACCAACAGTCCCCCACATTATCAGAACTTCCTGAACTGCGTTATGAATTGATTGGTATTCATATTGACCACATTTTATCTGATAGTCCTGCATTCCAACTCCAATAAAAAATACTTTAATATTACTTATAAAAAAATCTAGATAATTTTGAAATACTTCCACTCTTCCATTTGAAAAGTCAGCCATCTTCATTTTATTCATAAAAGTAACATAAGACTCTTTCAGAATTGTATTAATAAGCAGTACCGCTATAAAAGATATCAAAATACTTATAATCAACGCTTTTAAAAAAGATCTCGGACTCTTTATTGAAAGGAAGATAAATAGAATAAGACATAGCAGCATAGAAAATACGAATCCCCTTGATGTGCTGACAAATCCCATAATAAATCCTAAAGAAACTGCAATAATTAGAAACAATTTATTAGCCTTGTTAGTATAAAACAGCAGCATTCCTACAGCTATGGAAATTACAGCATAGAGACCCATAGAGTTATTTCCGGCAAAAATTATATTCCCTTCCACACCGCTGACTATATCAGCACCTAAGGTGGTGCCGTATTTAAAAAAATTGCTGATTGAGCCAAATTTATAAATCCAGAAAAATGTAAAGATTGATAGAACACAAAAACCATATAGATAATATTTTAATATCATTTGATAATTATATTTTCTTTGCTTGTCAAGAAATAATAATACTAGAAAGGCCAAAATGTTAATGCTTCTAAAAAAATCTACCAAGCTGGAATCAGGATAGAACATATTTAATAGTTCGATAACTATGATCACAAAGAAAAATACTGCTCCAAAATCAAAATCTACCCTGCCTTTTCTCTTAATAAGAAGAAAAAATATTGCTATTAAGGTTATAAATGAATAAGAAATACCCAGACTTAATGGCGTTATAAAAGCTATAAACATAACCATTCTTTTTTCATCACATAATGCGAACAGCAATGAGGATATACCTATAAATACAAATTTATTTAAAGGCAATCCCCCCATATCTCTGAGTACAAGACAAAAGATAAACAACCCTATAAATAAATTTATATTATTGTAAATAAAACCGATTTTATTAATTTTTTGATTTTCTTTAACAGCAGTTATCATTTACTCTCCTTCATATAAATTCAGTGCTAAAGTTGTTTCATTTTAATGGCTTATTAATTTTCGATATACAAAGTAACAAATATTAAATAACCTAATTTTTATAATATTAAGCAGCTGTCTTATCTTCCATTCTCTGTCATCAATTTTAACTTTTAGTAAAGCTGAATAATCTACAATTTCATCCCTATGCTTAGCTATAAAATCTTGAATTTGCTCTATTGTTTTTTCAGTTATGGTATTAGTATGCAAGCAGATTGTTATAATACCACTTGAAACTACTGGCGGCTTTGAATGCATGCATGGAATAAATTTAATGTCATAAAGCTCATAAGGCATGCTGGTATATCCATCAGTAACATATTTAAACCCAGCCTCTTTTAAAGCTAATAGTGTATTTGTATCATACGAATGTGCTGGTGCCATGAAGATGTCAGTAAATATCCCCTTAGCTTCAAGAATGCTTTTTCCTTTACAGATTTTATCCAATTGTTCATCAAAGGATAGGCCGGCAAATTCACTCCTGTTATTTACTTTCAATAAACCCGAATTATTTGTTACATATAGATGCTGAAACCCATGCTGGGCGATAGCCCAGCCCTCTCCTTGAAGCCTTTTAATTAACTCCCAAAAATCTTCTCGTGGCGTTTCAATATTTAATTTTTTATCCAGGCATTGTGGTACAACCCCTATCAGTGGTTTAATATTATTTTCATCAAGTATTTTTTTCACTTTTAAAAAATTCTGCCAACACATCCCTGCAGTAATATCGTCCAATCGAAAGCTTACAAGCCTCATTACTTCGACCTCCCTAAATTAATCCCATAAGCTTTCAAAATAGGAATTGTACCACATTTGAAAGACATAATAATGCCAAAGAAATTTAGAATAATTTGCTTCTGTTTTTAAGCTATTTATCATTTCTTCTATAACATTGCAGTCAAATATCCCCTGCTTTTCTATAAGCTTCTTATCCGCAAAATACTTTAGCTTGTCATAAAGCGCTGTGCTTAGCCATTTTCTAATTGGCACTGAAAAGCCTTTTTTAGGTCTGTCAAACATATCCTTCGGCAAATAATCATATAAAATTTCCTTAAGAATATATTTCTTTTCTCCATTTTTATATTTAAATTCATGAGGTATCCTAAAAGAATATTCTATAATTCTATAATCTAATATTGGACATCTAGACTCTAATGAATATTTCATTGAAGCTCTATCTACTTTTTGCAGTATATCCTCTGGTAGATAGGTAAGCAGATTCACAAGCATTAAACGCTGCTGCCAATTTTTTATATCAAACTGATCTTCAAGGTTGTATAAAATATCTCTGCTGTTAGCTCTTACCATACTATAGATTTTATTTAACAATGGGTTAAAAGGGAGTTGTGATTTAGTTTTATTATTTTGATTTGTTAACGCAATTTGTAATCCGATTGGTAGATGAGTTTCTATTTTCATATGCTTAGCAATAGAAGAGTTAGTTATTATCCTTAGTAAGCTTGCAGCTTTTTCAAATTTTTGATGCTTAAGAACAGTATCATAGCTTCCATACCCGCAAAATAGTTCATCGCCGCCATCTCCAGAAAGGGCAACTGTAACTTGGCTTTTAGCCAGTTTAGCT
Source organism: uncultured Clostridium sp. (assembly GCA_964568335.1). Lineage (GTDB taxonomy): Bacteria > Bacillota > Clostridia > Clostridiales > Clostridiaceae > Clostridium_AT. The sequence goes on along the minus strand of CAZMQY010000018.1, from coordinate 5,523 downwards.
ACAAGCATGGTTGGTATCTGTGAAGAATCTGCCATTGGCTCATCAAAATACCTTGGAATACTTTCAACTAATTCAAGCATTTCTTGTTCATTGATGTACAGCTGAGTGTGGTCTGTACCTAGGTAATCTGCTGTTATTTTTGAAAAAACAGCCTCGTCATATTCTTTTTCCTTAAAACCTATAGAAAAAGTTTTTATTGCTTTTGATGAATTTCGCTGCGCAATAGCTGTAATCAAGCTTGAATCAATACCTCCGCTTAAGAATGTACCTAAGGGTACATCGGCTATCATACGATGCTGGACAGAATCAACCAGCAGATTTGATAATCCATCTTTTGCTTCAATATAATCTGAAACAGGTTCTTTAGATAATTCAAAATACTTATCAACAAGGCTCCAGTAGCTTTCTTTTTTTATTGAACCTCCCTTATAAACAAGAAACATGCCTGGTTCCAGTTTATAGGTATCTTCAAATATAGTATCTGGTGCATTTATATATCCATGATACATATACCTTGCAATAATACTTGTATTTATAGCTTTTACAAACTCGGGATGCAGCATGATAGGCTTTAATTCAGAACCAAATATAATTACATTATTCTTATAATAGTAATATAAAGGTTTTTTTCCAATTCTATCTCTTGCTAGGATTAATTCTTCACTTCCAAAATCGTATAAAGCTATAGCAAACATCCCATTAAAGAATTTTAAAAAGTCTTTTCCATAAACAAGATATGCAGCAATAATAACCTCTGTGTCACAGTCAGATACAAAACTATATTTATCTTGAAGCTGATTTCTAAGCTCTTTGTAATTATATATCTCACCATTAAAAACCAAAGCAATATTTTTATCCGTTGAAAACATTGGCTGGTGTCCTGCCTGCGATAAGTCAATTATGGAAAGTCGTCTTTGTGCAAGTCCAACAAATTGTTTGTCTCGCCTTACCACGTAAATTCCCTCATCATCTGGTCCTCTATGAAAAATAGAGTCATTCATCTTTCTTAAAATACTATCATCTGAATATTTACTTGATACATATCCACATATTCCACACATATATTTCAATCACCTTAGATAATACTTATTAATTCCTCTCTACATCTGTCATATAAAAATTCAGCTGCACGCATTAAGCCTTTCTTCCCATATTCAATAGCTTCAATTGTTGGTTTTAAACTTTAAAGCTTTGACTGCGCTAATAAAGCGAAGTGCAAATATTGCTAGGCTTCCTAAAATTGAATTTGGAATCATATAATGATACCTATCCTTTATTTCTCCTCCAAATGTTTCCTTAAACTGGTTAATACTCTGAAGTTCTTTAAGGCTCGAATAACCGCCCCAATCATATATTTTATATCCTAATTCCTTAAACTTGCATATATCTCTCCAATGAAGCAATCTATTTGAATCGCCATAAAGCGTCTTTTTTAAGGATTGATCCTCATTTCTGAAGAGAGAAGCAGAATATAAACCTCTTGCTATTTGTCCATTTCCTACATACAAATGGAAAATAATATTATTACCTTCATGTGCTGCAGCGGATAAAGACAGCATATTTGCCCTGCAGTATGCTTCTAATTGACTTCTTTTACAAGTTCCTTTCATATTCTTGGAGATTAAAAATTGCTTATGAACTTCCATAAACTCGTCAAGTATTTCTGGTTGCTCCAAGATATCCGCTGAAGAGTAAAATCTTGTAACAACACTATCTCTTTCAGCTCTTCTGATACACTTTCTTGTACTATTTCGAACTCTTAAAAATAACTCATCTATTGAAATATCAAGTTCATTTACAAGAGTTTGTGCATTTCTAACTATAACATTACTACTTTCTTTAATAATAGGCTCTCTTAAATCATGGTAGGAAATAATATCACATTTTAAAGGATTATATTCTCGTGATTCGAACCAATAGTTAACTATTTTTAAACCTTTATATCTAAATGCTACGGGTTTTATTTCCCGCATGTTCAACTCATACAATTCAATCACCTTCGATAATTTGGATTAGCTCCTTTCTACATCTATCATATGAAAATTCTCCTGCACGTGTTCTTCCTTTCTTACCATATTCCAAAGCAAGCTCACTGCTATTCATTATCGTTTCTATTGCCTCTGCAAGGTTCTTTTCACAATCCTCTAGAACTTGCGCATTATAATCTTCCTTTGGGCCCATAGGCGGCACAATTATTCCATAATCAGCGTATTCAAAATTAATTAAGTCCTTATTATAATCATTTTCAAATAATATTTCTCTAGGACCGGTTTTGCAATCAGCTGCAATAACAGGGGTCCCACATGCCATGGCTTCAACAAGAGCGTTGGGGAACCCTTCTGATATAGAAGATAAAACATACACTTTTGAATTTCTTATATATTTATAGGGATTTTTATTAAATTTCATTAAATGAATGCTATCTTCCAGTCCAAGTTTTTTAACTAATTCTAACGTTTTTTCATAATAATCGCTGTATACTCCTCCTATTATCACAAGCCTTGCATCTTGAATACTTTTTTTAACCTGGGCAAATGCCTTTATCAAGTGCCAATACCCTTTTTCATAGCGGTAGGTTCCTACGCTTACTATAGTATTTTGAGAAAACATATTTTTTTCGGTTTCGTTTAAGCTTTCTTCTGAATCCCTTATTATTTCATCTGTATCATAAGTGTTATAAAGCACGGAAACCTTACTTGTGATTCTTAGAAGTTTTTTCACTTCCTCCATCATATCTTTGCTGACGCAAATTACTTTATCAGCCTTTTTATATATAACTGACATTAGCAGCCCTTTTTTACTTTTCATTTTATTTACTGTGCCATAGCCTCTAATTGATATAATGCTTTTGCAGGACCTAATCCCTGATAAAACATTATATAAGTTTACGCTCATGCCAAAGCTTATGCAGGCATAGGGCTTATACTTTTTCTTGTATTTTCTTAACTTAAGGATTTTCTTAAATATCATAATAATTCTGCTGAAGATATCTCTTTTATTAGAATAACAATCTAAATTAATCATTTCTGAGTTAAAGGGATAACCTATATCTCTATTGTTATATACTAGTAGTTTAATATCATAATCGTTCTTCAAAAGATAGGTAAGCCTGGAAACAAATCTTTCCTGCCCACCGAAATCAAAATTAGACAGGAGTAAAAAAATGATTTTTTTCATTTTATCTCCTTCCTCAAAAGCATTGAAGCTTTTTTTATAAAACGCATTGCCAGTATGGTTAAACTTCCCAGTAGCGAATTTGGAATCACATAATGATATCTATCTTTTATTTCTCCGCCAAATGCCTCTTTGAATCTGTTAATGCTCTGGAGTTCATTAAGCTTGGAGTGACCGCCCCAATCATATAATTTATATCCCAACTCCTTAAACTTACACATACCTCTCCAGTGAAGCAGCTTATTTGCGTTCCCATGCAAATTCTTTTTATAGGACTCATTTTCATTTCTAAAAAGAGAAGCAGAATATATCCCTCTTGTTATTTGTCCATTTCCTACATATATATGGAACACAATATTACACCCCTGATAAGCTGCGACAAATAAATACAACATATTCGATTTACAATATGCCTCAAGCTGATTTTTTGTACACATTCCTCTTAAATTTTTTGAAATTATAAATTGATTATAAGCCTCCATAAATTCATCAAGCACTTCAGGTTGCCTTAAAATATCCTCTGAAGAATAAAACTTTGTAACAATACCCTCTTTTTCGGCTCTTCTAATTTTATTCCTTGTATCGCTCTGAACCTTTGAAAACAGTTCATCTATTGGAGCCTCAAGTTCATTTACTAAAGTTTGCGCCTTTCTGGTTATAATGTTTTTCCCTGCCCCAATAATAGGTTGTTCCAAATCATGGTAAGAAATAATATCGCACTTTACAGGATCATTTACCGGCAAATCAAACCAGTAACTAACTATTCTTAAACCTTTTTTTCTATATACAGCGCCTTTCATTTTTTCTCCTTTCAGTGGTCACACTTGGTAACCTTGCTCGCTAGGTTGCCCGTTAAAGCCCATTTAGGGCTTTGGCTTGCGCCCACGGGGCAGCCTGTACTCGCTCGCTTCCGCTCGCTAGGTTGCCCGTTAAAGCCCATTTAGGGCTTTAACCTCTCCTGATTTTTATAAATAATCTGCTAGCTCTAAATGCATACATAAAAAGAAATATCAAACCATTTAACAATTTAGCCCAGGGCCTCTTATTAACTAAAGAAGCAGCCTCATCAAAAGAAATAAAGTTTTTTTTATTTTGCCTAATAAAATTAACTAATCTATCAAAATCACTATCCTTCATTTCGTTAGTATGAAAACAAAAGGTGTAAATCCCAAAAGGCATTTTTCTCGGTCTTGAGAATAATTGCGGTACAAAAACTATGTCATGATTAACATAGGGATATAATGCATATCCGTCCGTAACAACTTTTATTTCATTATTGCTTAAAGCCTTCAAGGTGCCTCTATCAAAAGAGTGTGCAGGAGCCATAAAAGCTGATATTTTTAGCCCGAAACTCTCAAGTATCTTTTTTCCCAAGCTGATTTTGCTGCACTGCTCATTTTCTTCAACGCCAGCAAATTCAGACCTATTGTTGATTTTTAAAATACCCGGATCTGATGTTACATACTTGTGTTCATATCCATGAAGTGCAATTTGCCATCCGTATTCGCTGTGAAGCCTTTTTATTAATTCCCAAAATTCTTCTGCTTGCAGTCTATTATTTAATTGTTTTAATTTAAAATCTTCATTTTTGGGAATAACCCCTATTAAGGGCTTAACATCATACTTAACCAATATTTCACGCATTCTATTGAATTTCAAAAGATCCATGTCCCAAGAAATGTCATCTAATCTAATAACATACTTTGCTTTCATCATAATAAAGCTTCCTCGTAATATTTCTCTAACTCTTTCGCAGCAACAGTCACATCGTACCCAGCCTTAGCAATCTGCTCATAGGTGTTCTGCCTTTTGCAAGCTGCTTTTTCTAGTATCTTTTTAGTCCAATTTATAGCAGGTTCTTTAAGGCTAACGAACTCTACAAGCTCCGTTATCTTTACTTCTTTAGTAATTGCGCTTGAAATAATACTTGGAAGACCGGCCGCCTGAGCTTCAATAACTGCTCCTGGAAGCCCTTCATAATGTGAAGGAAACAAGAATACATCAAAGGCTTGATAAAAATCTCTAACATTGTCAGCCTTTCCAACAAACAACACACTTTCATCAAGTCCAAGTGAATTTGTCTTATCTTCTATCTCTTTCATCAATTCACCATTACCAACTAGAACAAGAACTGCATTATCTCTTTGTTTTCTGATTTCAGAAAAAACATCAATTAAAAACTTATGATTTTTAGGATAACTAAACCTCCCTACATGACCAATTACCAGCTTATCTTTGAGCATCAGCTTATTGCGCCACAATTCTCTAAGCTCAAAATCAAATGAAAAATTAACGGAATCAATAGCATTGTTAATAATTTTCACTTTTCCCGCTTTCACAGCTCTTTTT
>CAZMQY010000017.1:0-24093 GCA_964568335.1 uncultured Clostridium sp. | reverse complement strand
GAAAAGAAATTGGAATTATATTAAAGGATTTGCTGGAGAAGGTTATGGAAAGACCTGAGTTGAATAATAGACAAAAGCTTTTGGAGCTAGCAAAGTTTAAGCTTTAGAATAAAGCTACTAGTATAAACTTTATGCTAGTAGCTTATTATTTAAAGTTAGCTCTAACTGTATGCTTTGTAGATTTTAACAATCCATGTACCATGCATCTGTAGTTTTATCAAGACACTTCAATCTTCATAAAATGCATCTTCTTTGCCTTCGGCTTATAATGGGTTATATTTCTTCCATTAATAGTGTGCTGGGAAATAAGGGGTATTCTCATCCCTTTATCGATTGTAAAAGCGGTTACCATTGCCGAATGATATATTGCGCCTTTACTATCTTCATATTGAATTAAATCGCCAAGCTCAAGCAGCTGCATATCATTGACTTCCTGAGCCTTCAATCCGCCTAATCTAGATTGGTGCCTAACTTTAAGCGTCCAGTATAATGAATGAGCTACTGCCCAGGAAATAGACCAGCTGTGGTCTGACTTGCTTGTTCCATTTACCCTATACCACCAGGGCGAGGTTCCATAGGCAAAGGGTGCTCCACCTGCCTGTAGACATTGAGAGATAAAGTTTGAACAGTCTCCGCCTCCATCATTACGATCTGGAATAAATATGAACTCTGGATTTGGAGCTAAAGCATGGGTCAATGCATATCTTACTGCTTCAGCATTGTTATATTTATTTACTCTATTAAAATTACCATAAAAAAACATATATTCCCCTAATAATAATTTATATCAATTATATTTTATGCATAACTACAATTAATGGTTTCTATATGACCTTTATAGATTCAATATTTTTGAAGAAAATAAAAAAGGCTTAAGCTTATGCTTAAACCCTATAATTTTACTATGCTATCTTTTGATTTTCTTAATGGCCATTACTATTGGCACAGTTATAACAGTTCCAACTATGATCTCTGGAATTCCATTAGTTAAAGCTATTCCATAAATTATTTTAGCTGCGCTGCTGGAACCTGCTCCCGGCTTAAGAAATGCCAGATTAGGATACAACAGATAAATCATAGTAAGCACTACTAAAGTATTAGTAAGCGTTCCTGCTATTGCCCCTGCTGAAACCTTTAAGGTTTCATTTTTTCCAAGCATTAACCTATAGGCATAATAACTGACTACACCTATTAGAATTCTTGGGAGAACTGAAACTATTGGATTTTGAAATGCAGGCGAAAATATGCTGCTGGGTGCAGTGTAATTTTGAATAAGACTAAACATCCCAAAGAAAAATCCAATTATTGCCCCTACTAAAGGACCTTCTAAAATCGCTCCTACAATAACTGGAATATGAAGTATTGTAGCCTTAGCCATTGGCAGTGGTATAAAACCATAGCCTGTTGCCCCAAGCACAATTGAAATGGCAGACAGCATGCCAATAACGGTTAACTGCCTTGTGCTAAGCTTGCTGCTTGCACCTGTGGTTGATACATTTTGATTCATTTTTACCCCTCCGTTCTTACTCCCCTCAAGGATATAAGTCGAAATATAAATAATATTTTTTGTTCGGTTTCATAAAGAATACCGACTAATATGTATTGTAGCACTTTTTTATTGAAATTTCTATAATATGTTTAAATTTGCTATCACTATCTACCAAATAAAAAACCCCTTCGCTTGGAAGAGGTTTTTAAGTTTATATTGCTTTTAATACACCTAATTTAGCCAAATCATGTATTGAGTTCTTTTCTTCAGTTATAGTTATTTTCTCTTGGACTAATGTGCCGTCACTTGAAATTGTGAAAATAATAGGGGCTATAACCTTTAAGGACACTTTAGAGCTGCTGTTTAATATATTGATAATTCTTTCGCTTCCAAAGCCTTGAAGTTTAAATTTTAATTGATTTAAAGCATTTCCACAATACTCCTGAAGTTGCCCTTTTAATATTCCTTTACCAGTATAAGACTTTAATGCCAAAGCAGTAACAGTACATAGCTTTTCATCAAACCAAAGTTCATTTTCTTCAAGGGCCTTCAGCAGGAATTTTACTGATTTTCCAAGCTGGTTGACATATATGCCTAAATCCTCCTTGCCCATAGTAAAAGCAAGTAAAGACATGGCTGTAGTTTCCACCTTATTGTACAATCTATCCTTATTTGCGTCTACAAAACTTCCGTCTGCAAATTGATTTTTAGCAAGCACTCTAAGTATATTTTGCCTTGGATACTTAGAGTCCAATATAGCATTATCTCCCTTTACCTCTATCTCAGCCTTACTTGGCATTCCTGCTGGTCTATAAACAAAGGTAGGTACATCTAAAAAATTAGCACGGGCAATATCCTTATTTGCTTCTTCTGATACGTGGATTGGAACTATATGTGTTATAGGCATACCTAAAACAGGGTCTTCAATTATCTCTAGCATAATAAAAGAGGTTTCTGGGCTAACTATTCCATATTCTTTAGAAAGTTCTATAACTTTCTTCTTCATAGAGTCATAAACTTCTCCTCTTTCAGTTTTCATTCGTTCTTCTATGGAATCTATTCTCTTCCTGCTCCAAACCTTTTGCACAAGCTCTGCATTTTCCTTAAGATCAAGACCATCTAAATCTATAGTCTTTACATAATCTTCATTTCCAACCTTGCCTCTTATGGTAATCTTCCCTTCAATTTCTCCAGAAACCTTTGCAAAAATTGAAAATGGTTCCCTATCATAGAAATAATCAATAGTTCTTGGATAGGTCCTTTCAACCTTCATGCTGCCCCAATCTATTGCCTGAACATCAACTTGTGGATTTTCGATTCTGCTAAATTGCTTAATTATCATATCCTCTATGCTTTCACCTTCATAAAGGAACTCTGCCTTTCCATAGCCAAGCTGAGCCAGCTTATTTATTACATAGCTGTTAGCTGAAGTATCTATTCCAAAGGTAAATATTCTGTTGTCTCCTATATTTTTCTTAACATATTCAAGTACTTGATCTTCATTTTCAATTAAATCATCCGTGAATAGCAGTATTGTACTGCAGCCTACAGCATTCTTCTCAGAAAGAGCATATTTTAAAGCTTCAAAAATTTGAGCTCCCTTTCCTGCTTGAAGATTATTAATCCATTCAGTAGCCTTTCTCAAGTTTTCATCATTAAAAGACACCTTACCGAAGTCTGAGAAAAAATGAAGCCTGCTTTCAAAAGCAACTATGTTAAAGCTGTCTCCTTCGGATAAATTTCTTATGCAAAGCTGCAGCGCATCCTTGGCTTCCTCAAGCTTTACTCCGCTCATGGAATCTGACGCATCCACAAGAAATATATAATTATTAGGCTTTTCTTCTTCTGAACTTTCAAGCTTAGGCAAAAGCCTCAAATAAAGGATTCCCTTATCCTCATTATTCTCAATATATTTATATATCATTCCAGCCGCCTCTGCAGGCTTTTCTTCCGTAAAAACTAGCACCAAATCCTTATCAAGCCTTGTATTATACTTGTCAAAAGTAATCTTAGCCAAATTTATATCTTCTTCCCACTCAATTTTTATATCGTGTGAGGGAGATTCAATCCTTATTTTAGTCAGTGGTTCAATAAGAAGATTCAAGCTGCTCTTATAGGTAGTTTCATAAGCATTTATATCTGCACTGACTTCATCTATATTATCCTCACGTAAAGGCTGAACTACTGATGGGATTGTAAGTATCAGGCTGTCTTCCTCGTATACAAGCATATCCATATATGAAAACTTTATTTTTACTGATTCCCCGGGTAATATTTGCCCTATAGTAAATTGATATACATTTGGATATGGCTCTTCTAAGGATAATGCATTAACCTTTGTTTCTTCTGACTCTTCGTATATTCTCTTTGCTTCCTCAAAGTCTTCAACTAAAGCTTTTAGGGTCCTTCCGCCAAGTGCAGCTTCAAAACCAGTTATAACAGCTGTATCAGGTATAGGGAAGGTGTAGACTCCATCAATATTGTTATTTCCCTTATTTTCGTAAACTTGCTTGATTGAAATTTCTACATACTCGCCGCACATATTTCCACTGATTCCAACCTCTTTTAATTGAACATCACCCTGTAGCTGCTTGCTGCTTTTAAGACCATAACCTAACATAAATTCCCTCCTCGTCTTATTTAACTCACCCAACCATTACATATTATTTATATTTTCCATATAAATAATATTTATTAAAATTTTAAATTTCTTTTTTATATAGCCTATATGTTCTATATAGAAGTCCTCCAGTTTTTTCTATATCATTTCTCATAGCGTGGTTTGTTTCTCCTATTGTAGAACCTTCCCCGTATTTATACCCATTTATAACAGCATTCTCATAGCACTTGTAGAGCATGGCCCCACTTACTGCTTTCTTTCTAAATTCAGGAATTACAAACATCCCAAAAATTCTAAGCCCGGTTATTTTCCTTTTATACCACAAAAATTTTAGAAATCCAAAGGGAAGCAAACTGCCGTTAAGCTTTTTAAGCACTTGATTATAATCTGGCAGTGCAATCAAAAAGCCTATTGGCTTTCCTTCGCTCCTTGCAAAAATTACAATATCCTTATCGGCAAGAGGCTTCAGTCTTGATATTTCAGCCTTAACCTCTTCTATAGTTGGAGGTGTAAGCTCCTCCCAATCATCTGGCATGCCTATCTCCATTATTTCTTTGGCATCTTTAGCTTCCCTATCTAAATTATTCAAATCTATAGTATCAACCTGGAAATTATATCTTTTCATAGCATATTCTATAAGCTTTCGATTTTTTTCAATACTGGCAGCAGAATCGATGTCATGATAATAGGCATATAAGTCCAAATGTTTTCTAAAACCATATTCATTAAAAAACTCTACATAGTATTCAGGGTTGTAGGAGTTCATAAGTACTGGTGCACCATCAAAGCCCTGAACTAAAAGCCCCTTATAATCATCTCCATTAGTAGGCGATAGAGGCCCTTTAATGGAATTCATTCCCCTTTCCTTAAGCCAAGCTACTGCTTTATCAAATATTGCAAAGGCCACTTCCTTATCATTAGAGCTTTCAAACAAGCTTATGTAGCCTTCCTTCATATTCTTCTTTTCGTTTAATGGTTGATTGATGCCAACGCAAATCCTCCCCGCTGGCTTTCCATCTAAATATGCCATAAAGAAAGCATGTTCCCCCTGCTGAAAGAGTGGATTGTCCTTTCCCAAAATAGTTTTCATCAAATCCCCCTTTAATGGCGGAACCCAATAAGGGTCATTTCTGTATAAAGTCCATTGCAGATCAATAAATTTTTTAAGTCCTTTTTTATCTCTAACCTCAACTATTTCAACCATGCTCCATCCCCCTGCGCCTTAGTTTGATATTGAAGTATTAAAACCAACCTCAGCATCAAAATCTTCATGAGTTAGATATTTAAAGCTATCATCATTCAACACGATATCCTTTAACAACAACATTTTATCTTCATAAGTTCTGCAGTAACAGCTTAACAATTTCTCTATGTTCCCCTTATACTGCTCTTTATTGTTCAGTATAGCCTCCAAAGCAGCTGGCACTTCTCTTTCGTTCTCTACAACCCTTCCTAGATTATACTTTTCAATCATAGTCAAGGTTCCCCTGTCATTTGAAGTTACTTTCCTAAATGTAATCTCAGGAGTTTTATTTAAAAGACTTTCAATAAATATCCCTGCCGAAGGTCTTCCAATCAAGCAGTCAGCGGCTGCAAGTACCTCATCAAAGCTTTGTATATATTTAAAAGGCATGATATTTATACTGCTGTTGGAATTAGACGCTTTAAACTTATTTATCTTTTCAAAAACTAATTCATCTCTTCCACAAATAGCTATTAAATTTATTGGCTTACTGAAATTCTTACAAACCAGTTCCACCATTTCATAAAGAAATTCTCCGCCTATGCTTCCGCTTGCTAAAATTACATTATCTCTACCATTATTTAATCCATATTTTTCTTTTGCCGCCATAATGTCTTTTTTGCTAAAATGCTTTTTCTCAGCTAAAGGACCAACAAGTCTGAACTTTGCATCGTTAAGCTTTTCTAGCTTCCTGTTGGGGTCTCTATGAATAGAATTTTTATACCCCTGAAACACAAAATCCTTATAATACTTTAAGACATACTCGATCTTTTCAAATAAAGTGGTGGATTTATTTATGTCAAAGGAAAAATAAGTTTTAGTAAAATCATAACTTTGAATAGCTTCTGCTGTTTCATTGAAATAGCAAATATGAGTGGCATAAGGATTTACCAAATCTAAAAAAAGTGAGATCTCAGTTATAAATATATAGAAGGGTATTCCCTTTTCCTTTGCATATACGCCTATAGCTTTATTAAAACCATCTGCAGTGGATATTATTATGTCAGGATTTATTTCCTCAAGCTTTTTATAATAAGGTTCAGTATCAGAAATCTCCATAAAAGGAAGTATGAATATCCTCGCTATAAAATTTAAAAATATATCCACTGTTTTAATAAGATTTTTCCTAATGAGAAAATTCCAAAGCCTAACTATTGTATTAATGCTGGTGGAACCAATCATTTCACTTCCGGCCATAACCGTTATTTCGGCTTCTTCTCCCTGAAGTATATCCTCAAGGATTTTTGCCATCCTAAGATGCCCCATCCCAAACTTTTCATAAACAATTAAAACTTTCTTAGTCATAAGTTAACCTACCTTCCAATCTAGCTGCAGAATAATCCACACTGTCTTTTAACAATAAAATAAATAATTGCTTGGTATAATTATACTACAGCTAGAATTAAAACTAAATACCAATAATAACCTGTCCAATATTATTTAACATAAAATTACAACAAAACCTGAGAAAATAGCTCTCAGGTTTTAATAAATGTATTTTATAATTAAATTAGCGCTTTTAACATCATACCTGCTACACCTAAGGCTGCTTTTTCGCTCATTGATGCATAGCCCTCCACGTTAAATAATATTTCCTTTTCAGTTTTTTTAATCATATTTATATAATTTCCTTCTATACTAGCAATAATTTCCCCGGTATTATACTGTCCTTCTCTTATATATTTTCCATCTAAATTTGCTATTACATCCCCGCTTTTACTTTCGCCTTCTCTAATAAGCCTATTATCAAAGTTTACCAAAATATATCCAAAGCCATTATCGCCTTCCCTTACATACCTTTCATCAACTACAGCTAATACCTTTCCAGTTTCTAAATTTCCCTCCCTCAAATACCCCATTTCTACATCCTCCACGGTATAAATGTACTTTTATTAAATTTTATGTTTATAAACTACGATTATTACAAATATTTAAATATGATACACTTTAATTAAATTTGATAATGAAGGAGCTAGATAAAATGCGATACGTAATAGTTTGTTTAATCAAAGATGAGGCTTTAGAATTTCACGAAAAACTGGTAGCAGATATATGTGATAAGTTTAAGGTTAAAAGACAAAAGCTACCTGCACACTTTACCATAAAAGCCCCATTTGAAATGGATAATATAAGTGACTTAGAAAAACTAACTGAAGAATTCTGTGATAAAAGAAAAATTACTAACATTAGTCTTGATGATTTTGGACATTTTAGAGAAGATGTTGTTTATATGAATGTTAATCCATCTAGAGCTGCTGTTCTTATTCATGATGAATATATTGATGCGCTTAAAACACTACCTTGGCTTACGTGGAAGAAAAATGAAGGCAAGGGCAGAATTTTTCACTGTACTTTAGTTTCCAAAATATCTTATGGCAAGTTTGAGAATATATGGAGATATGCCTCAAGCTTTAGCTGCTATTTTGAAACAACTTTTAATAATATTTCAATACTGCGCTGGGAAAAGGATAGGTGGATTACACATAAGGAATATAAGTTTAAAGACAGGATTTAACTTCCTGTCTTTAAATATAATTATCTTTAAATTTTTCATTAAGTTCTCCCATGTCTTCTTTAACTCTTCCGATGCTTAATCCGTCATTTTCAAACTTTCCCCCAAGGCTAATTATAATATCTTTAGCATTCTGGATCAGGCTTAAATCTGTATTCACCACTACTTTGTAGTTATTATCGTTAAATTCTGAAAAGCCTGCTGTAACATTAATAATGGGACTTATGGAAGTAAGGGGAGATCTTTTCATGTCTGAAGGATCTATAACTAGTTTCAAAAGACCATAAGAAGAATCACTATCCGCCAAATTTCTCTTTATGTTTCTATTATTATCATCTATTTGAATATGTGAGTTTGTAAAACCTGATGCCTTTAATTTTGCCATTGCCTGATTTGCTCTCTCCAAACTCATAAAACTGCCCTCTAGCTTCATAGCTATAACCTCCTTTACTTAATAAATTTAAGATACAAGTTTACACTTACTAATGGCTAGTCTATTTTCAATATTTTTCTCATTAACAACTAATATTATTCCTAAATTAACTTTCAGATGATATATCAAGTTTTTTCTCTACAATATGGAATTAATCTAGAAAAGCTTGGGAATAATATTATCAGTAAAATTATTGCTTAAAATGCAAGGAGGAAAGCAACTATGAGGATTCCAAATCATATTGGAATTATACCTGACGGCAACAGAAGATGGTCTATCGCAAAAGGCTTAACAAAAGAAAAAGGATATTATAAAGGGCTTGATCCAGGAGTTCAATTATTTAAATTATGCAATGAGCTAGGAGTTAAAGAAATAACCTATTATGGTTTTACTATGGATAATACCAAAAGACCTTCAATACAAACAGCCGCCTTTACTGATGCCTGTATTAAAGCAGTAGAACTCCTTTCAAAGGAAGATGCCTCACTTTTAGTAGTTGGAAATACTGAATCGCAAATGTTTCCCAAAGAGCTTATACCTTATACTAAAAGAAAAAGCTTTGGCAGCGGAGGTATGAAGGTAAATTTTCTCGTGAATTACGGCTGGGATTGGGACTTGAGCAATTTAAGCATAAATACTAAAAGCATAAAAAATAGCATAAAAGGAAATATACTCTGTTACTTAAACTCCTATGATATTTCAAGAGTTGACTTAATAATACGCTGGGGTGGCATGAGAAGATTAAGCGGTTTTCTACCAGTTCAATCCATATACTCAGATTTTTATGTGGTTGATGAATATTGGCCTGATTTCACGCCTGAACATCTATATAATGCTTTAGAATGGTATGGCAAGCAAGATGTTACTCTGGGTGGATAAAAAAATGAAGAATGAGCTTCATTCTTCATTTTATCCATCTATTTTCTTCTAATATTATATTCTTTTTACAAATCAATAATATAATTTTTAACTAGACATAGACCTTTTTCTTGTTTTTTTTATTTTGGTCTTATCTTCTATATCTGCAGCACTTTCTTCTGCAGCCATATTCTCCTCTTTTTTCTTTCTTGCAGAAGTTGCTTTTTTCTTAGCTTTAACTTCTTTGACCTCCCACTCAGTGCCATTAGCTTCTGCACTAACCTGTTTATATAAATTCTCAGTACATACTGCAAGCTTATTCCAAGCATATTCCTCTATATCATAGACCTTTTCACTATCCTCTTCCGCACTTACTTCCTTTGGAATAATAACCAGCTTATCTAAAGGAGTGTTAAATACCCTATGTATTTCATCTATAATATATTCACTGCAAGCAATTACCTTCCAGGCCTCATAAGTGAGCATCCACTCTACTGATGAAATATATCTTTGCATGGGGGTCCGTATTCCATTATTTCTTCCATGCTCTGTAGCATGAATTGTGCAAACTAATGGTATGTTATAGGAATACTTTAAAGTCTTAGCTGCATAGGCTGAAAGCCAATCATGGCCATGAATTATATCAAATCTGCCATTACCGTTAATTATCTTTATACCTGTTTCTACCATTGCAAAATTTAAGTGCATTACCCATTTTGTAAAATCATCAGTTTCAATAGTATACGGAACAACTCTATGTACAACAACTCCAGCATTTTCTTCAATAAGTGGCGCATCACCTTCCCCGCAGGTTATAACACGAACCTCATGACCAAGGCTGCTTAAGCTTTTAGATAAACGAAATAAATGATTAGAAAGCTCTCCTACATTCTTAGGTGGATATTCCCAAGAAAGCATTAATATCTTCATAAAAACCCCTCTCTTTCGTATTTGAATTTTGCAACTTTTGATATTTAATCAATCACTGATATGTTGAAAAAGTTGACTGTATTACCAATTATATACTATTATTCCGTAAATGCAATATTTATATTTCTTACTTTCATATTCAAATGTCCAGGATTCCTTTTTGTAAAGTAACACTTTTATATGTATATCATAGTATGTATTGAAAGTTGGCAAGCTACTTTTAAAAAAACTATTAGGATGGTGTAATATTATGAGAAGAAGCTATAACCTCAATTGGAGTCAGCTTGGCTATATTCAAGGTGATACTATATATGACGGCAGAAACAATGCAGTAGGTTTTTACAATGGAAATACCGTATATGATAGGTATGGCTATAGTATGGGCTACTACGCTAACAACAGATTGTACAATCGCTATGGAGACTATTCTGGCTATTTAAATGGTAATGTTGTTTATACCTCCAATGATGATCCTGTAGGTTTTCTAGATACTACCTTCGACTTCATACTTGGGTTAGCATTATTATCTTTCTTTATATAATAGCTAGTAAATAAATAGGCGATGCTATAAGTTATAGCATCGCCTATTTATTTACTTCTTTAGAATCTCACTTATTGCAGCAATATTTCCAAAGGTTGATAAAGTTTCATTTGGAAGTATAAGCTTATTAGCTGGATTTTTAGCCATTTCTTGAAGAGCTTCAACCTGCTTTAAAGCGATAACAGTTTCATTGGTTCCAGATTCTATTATAGCCTTGTTAACCTGCTCTATTGCTTTTGCATTAGCAGCAGCTATAGCCTCAATAGCCTTTGCCTTACCTTCAGCCTCAAGCAATTGAGATTCCTTTAAACCTTCTGCACGTCTGATTGCAGCTTCTTTTTCAGCTTCAGCAGTAAGAATCTTTGCTTGCTTTTCACCTTCTGCTCTAGCAATTTCACTTTGTTTTTGACCTTCTGCCTCAAGAATTGTAGCACGCTTCGAGCGCTCAGCCTTCATTTGTTTTTCCATAGCTTGTTGAATCTCAGCAGGAGGAATAATATTCTTGATTTCTACTGAAAGAATTTTAATACCATAAGCGTCAGTGATTTCATCAACTACCTTTAATAGCTCGGAGTTAATAATATCTCTTCCCGATAACACTTCATCAAGAGACATATTACCAACTATATTTCTCATATTAGTAATAGTTGAATATACAATACCTGATTTGAAGTTTTCAATATTATAAACGGCATCCTTAGCGTTCATAACCTTGTAAAATATAACATTGTCAATATTTATCTTAACATTATCCTTTGTTATAACGTTTTGAGGTTCAATGTCAAGTATTTGCTGCTTTGTAGAAATCTTTTTTCTAACAAAATCTATAAAAGGTATTACAAAGTGCCAGCCAGGTTCAAGAACTCTGTGAAACTGTCCAAGTCTTTCAACAACGTAAAGTGATCCTGTGTTAACAATTTTTATTGATGATGTCACTAGTATTAATAAAATAAGAAGTAATACAAATGTTAATATAATATATTCCATATTATTTTTCCTCCTCTTTCCTTTCAAGCTTTTCTTTCTTTACAACTAGCTTATTTCCCTCTATACCTGTTATTTTTATCTTGTCACCTTTTCTAACAGGCTCTCCTATGTTCTTTATGGTCCAATAGATACCATCTATCTTTGCTCTAGCTGTTTCAATAACATCCTCATCTACAGTTATTTCTCTTCCAATGTAGCTTTCTTCCATTGTGGAAGTTTTCATAACTGTATTTTTCAGAGTTTTTTTCATAAGTGGATAACCTAAAGCCATAGATACTGCGCTTACAGCTATAAAGGCAATAATCTGTACAGCTAAGCTTGCATCAAATATTAGTGCTAGTATAGCTGCTATACCCCCTACCGTAAACCAAAGAAATAAAAATGCGCTGGTTGCTATGTCTATAACCAAAGCAGCAACGGATATAATTATCCAAATAATTAATGGTGTCACGGTACTCCCCTCCTCTTCTTTTTAATACAAAATAGGTAGTCCTATAAATATAATTATATAACAGAGCTTGGAAAAATAATATAATTTTAGTTTATTTCTCTATTATTATATTTATCGGGCTATAGATATATAATACAATATTCTATAAAATTAATAAAGTTTAATTCTACACGTTTAAGGGTTATTTTATAACCTTTACCCCTTTTAAACTTACTTCTATCATCCAATCTTAAAGAAGCTTCTTTTTTCTCTTAAAATTGCTGTTTTGCTTTACTGAAGAATTTCTAATGGTATAATATTGTTGAAATTGAAAAAATATAAAAGTAAATATTTGTTTGAATTGGAGTGAAGTTTATGAATTTCATTAGAGTTGCAGCAGCTTGCCCCGTTACTAATGTGGCCGATGTGGATTTCAATTTAAAAAATATAAAAGAGTGTATAGATACAGCTGTGAGTAAAAACTCAAAGCTTATAGTTTTTCCAGAGCTGTGCATAACTTCCTATACCTGCGCTGACTTGTTTTTTCAGCAGCAGCTGTATTTTAAAGCCTTAGAAGGTATTAAAGACTTATGTCAATATTCTGCTGATAAAGATATTTTAATCGCAGTTGGAGCCCCCTTGATTTATAAAGACAGCATGTATAACTGTGCATATATAATTTTTAAAGGGCAGCTTCTTGGAGTAGTTCCTAAGAGCTATATTCCAAATTATACTGAATTTTATGAAAAGAGATGGTTTACTCCTGGCCTTAATTTGGTTAATAAGATTGTAAATCTTACTTTTCAAAAGGATATTCCCTTTGGTACAAATCTAGTATTTACCTCCGGCTACTTTAAATTTGGTTTTGAAATTTGTGAGGACTTATGGGTAACAATACCACCAAGCTCCTTTCTAAGCTTGAATGGTGCAAATATCATAGGAAATCTTTCAGCTTCAAATGAGATAGTAAGCAAGTCCGATTATAGGATAAGCTTAGTTGAAGCACAAAGCGGCCGTTGTATGAGTGCCTATATTTATGCTTCCTCTGGAGTGCTTGAATCAACAACTGATTTAGTATTTAGCGGACACCTTTTAATCGGAGAAAACGGTGCGATGCTAAAGAAAAATAACCGCTTCCAACGAGAAAATGAAGTTATAACCGCTATAGTTGACATTGATAAATTAACAAATGAACGAATAAAAAACGTCAGCTTTAGTGACAGCAGTAAAATAGTTCCTGTAGAACCTAAGGAAATAAATTTCCAATTTGTTTCAACGGCTATAAACAATTTTGATAGATTTATACAAAAGCATCCCTTTGTTCCATCTGATGAAAGGCTTAGAGAGCAGCGCTGCAAAGAAATACTCGCTATACAAGCCTCTGCGCTGGCAAAAAGACTTTCTCACACAAAGCTAAACAAGGCTGTTATAGGAGTCTCAGGGGGTCTAGATTCTACCTTGGCACTTTTAGTTGTGCTTAAAACCTTTGATATTTTAAAGCTTCCAAGGAAGAATATCGTAACTATAACCATGCCTGGCTTCGGTACTACAGATAGGACATATGCAAATGCAGTTAATCTATGCAAAAATCTAGGAACGGATCTTAGAGAAATAAATATTGTACCTGCCTGCCTTCAGCATTTTAAGGATATTGGCCATGATATTAATGTACATGACGTGACCTATGAAAATGTTCAGGCTAGAGAAAGAACTCAAATACTTATGGATTTGGCCAATAAGGAAGGCGGGCTATTAATAGGTACAGGAGATTTATCCGAGCTGGCATTAGGCTGGGCTACCTATAATGGGGATCATATGTCTATGTATTCTGTTAACTGTTCTATTCCTAAAACCTTAGTTAGATATCTTGTAAGATACGTCGCCAGCTTTGAGGTTAATAATGAAGCTTCCCACATACTCTTGGACATTTTAGATACCCCTGTAAGTCCAGAGCTTCTTCCTAAGGATGAAAATGGAGAAATTGCTCAAAAGACAGAAGATATAGTGGGCCCTTATGAACTTCATGATTTCTTCCTATACTATTTCATAAGACAAGGTGCTGCACCGGAAAAAATTCTATACTTGGCGAAGCATGCCTTCAGCGAAGATTATAATGATGAAACCATCGAAAAGTGGTTTGATAAATTTACTAGAAGATTTTTTACTCAACAGTTTAAGCGCTCTGCTCTACCAGATGGTCCCAAGGTTGGAACCGTGAGCCTTTCTCCACGCGGAGATTGGAGAATGCCTTCAGATGCAAGCTTTAAGTCCTTCATTTAAGTATAAAAAACTAGACGCAAGCTTTTTTGCGTCTAGTTTTTATTTATATATATCTACCACTAATCCTGAAATTTCGTCTATAGTAGAAGCAATATCCAGATTGTCCTTTTCTTCCGATAGAAGCATCTCTGTAAGTTCCTTAAGCTTCTCATCGATGGTTTCCACGGTCATGAAATATTGTGTTTGCCAAAAGCTAATATCCTTATTCACCTCATACATATGAGCTAAAACAGATTTCAAGTACTCTTGTATAAGCTTTTTATAAGCATGCACATCCGAATAGCACTTTGTTACGGCTAATCTGTTTCCTTTTTTCTTAATATCCTCCTGAAGCTTCCTTATCTGTTCCTCATTTTTTCTATCTCTTGCAAAGTTAAAGCTTTGAGAAAAATCCTTTTTAGAACTAATACTTTTTTTATCCTCTGAAGCAACTGGAGTGTTTCGTTTTATTCTTGATATTTCCAAATATTTCACCCTCTTTTATTTTAGATTAACTAATAATTATTATATAGGATAACTAGTATAAATATAAAGGGCAAAGCAGAAATATACCATTTAGATTTAAGCAAAATTTTATCTGCTGCATTTTTTTCTTGGCATCATCTAGTTTAGTCTATCATGACATTAATTCTTAAATTTAATGATAAATAAAAAGCCTTAGTATAAATTGTTTTACCTACAACAAAAGTATCCGAAACAGTCTAGTCACCATCTCAGATACTTCTTATTTATATAGTTAAGTTTAACCAACTGAGAACATAATAAAATCTTCTTTCAAAAACATTGTTCGTTTATTGTCAAAAGAGCTACAACACCTATACATTAAAATAAGAATTAATCATATGGAAAGTTTATAGAATAAACTTAAAACGTTTTTGTTATTGAAGACTCCTTTGGCGTATGCCATCCCATAAAAACTATCCATACATAGGCCAAGGTTTTTGGAATCATTAAAATTCCAACAGTAGGGTACTTATCTGCAAATAATACAACTGGAATATAGAATCCGAAAGATAAGAATATTGCAAATGCCATGTACTTAAATTTGGTATCTTTAGTACGTGCAACTTCCATATAAAACAAATATATAATTATGATTCCCATTAAGGCAAACGGAATATTTCTATATATGCCCCATTCTAAAGATGCCTTATAAATAAGCCACTCGTTTTGTGGGAAAAGACAAAGAATAATTCTAATAATAGCTAAACCGTAAATAACAAAAGAACGATTATTGCTCTTAGATTTATTATAGTGCATTTCCCAAATATGATATAAAATTACATAAAAAATAGTCATTGTTATTGATGTAATGAATTTACCTATTCCTAGCGCAGCAGCGTTAGCTTCAAGTCCGGTAGTTAACAACGCATATGCTCTCGGTACTAAGTGAAATGAATCTCCAAACCCAAGCACAACTGCCATTATTCCAAAAAGCTTTGTTTCATTATTACTTTTCCCATTTTTTATCATAAGAGCCCCAATTGATATTACAGTAACTAAATAAATAATGTCAAAACTTGTCTCCATAATCCCTTGCATTTATATATCCTCCTTTTATTTATGAACACCGTTCATTTGTTGTTTTAATAAAAATCATATGACAACCATATGATCTTACAGTTAATAAATTTAAATTCTTTCTTCAAAAGCGTTTTCTTTAGCTGATAAATAATTTAAATAAAACTATATTCACCCCCAATAGAAAGTTTAACCAAATGAACATTGTTCACTTATTATATTAACAAAGTATGGTTAGTTAGTCAACAGTTTCTGAAAAAATAGTCTTTAAAAGCTTAATTTTTCAGTTATTTCTATCTCTGCTATATTATCTTTTTATCTAACATTAAGCTAATACTACTTAGATAATAGATTATATTGTCGCATTAGCAAAAAACTTGTGATAGACTATATATAAAAGCTAATATATAGAATTAACTAAATAATACTTGGAGGAATTTATGCAGCTAGAATTATTCAATTTCGTTGAAAGTGTTATACAGTATCTAGAGTATTCAAGAAATGCGTTAGAGGTAGCATGTAAAGATATAAGCTTGTATTTTGAAAAGCTATTAGAAGATTATAATGAAGGATATTTAAACATTAACTCGAGAGTTAAATCTATTTCTAGTCTAAAGGAGAAAATACTTAGAAATGGTTACTATAAGAAATATAAATCTCCTAAGGAGCTTTTTTGTAATCTTTCAGATTTAATAGGCATTAGAATTGAATGTAGCTTTATCGAAGATGAAAAAGAAATATATAGGCTTCTTAAGAAACATTTTAATGAACAAGATGATAATGGGTATTTTTATAATTTAAATAATAAAAATATAAAATTAGATTTAGCAGGCGAACAACCTCAAAGACAAAAAAATGGGTTTGAAATATATAGAATAGACGGATTTTACCAATATGAGGATAATACCATTAACTTTGAATTACAAATTAAATCTCTTGTTAATATATTTTGGGGAGAAATTGAACATAAGGTAATATACAAAAATAATAATTATACCTTAGGAGACGAATTTATAAGAAACATATTGACGTCTATTAAGAAAAATCTCTTTATGATAGATAGCCAGCTACTAGCAATAGATAATCAGTTTAATAAACTAAATGCTATTAATCCTACTGTTAGAAAAGGGCAAATTCAAAAGCTTCTATCAAAGATAATTTATGATATTTATTCATTAAAAATGAAAAATGACATTGGTTTTATAGTAGATTTTAGAGAATCCTGTGATACAATAATGAAATATATTTTTAGAACAAATAATGCCGAAGAATTGGAAGATTACAGTGAAACTTTATTAAAAACATTAAATAGATTAAATGATATTAGTAGAAATAATGTTAGCTTTAACAGTGAGATAAAATTTGAAAGGGATATATATTTTCAAGATGAATTTTGCAATATTATAGGCAGCACAATATTAAAGTCTATTAATAGTGATTTTAAATGGAACTTATTCTTTAGAATATTATTCGAAATAGAACTAGGAAATAACGCTGAAGATTTTGAGAATTTTATTTTATTTTTTAGAAATTTATTGTATGAGAATATTAATTTTGTAAAACTGTATTCAAAATTTAATTGTGAAGAAGCAGGTAAAATAGTGAACTTACTTATGAAAGAAGTAGCATGCTGCTTTAAGAATATTGATTCTATAAAATTTATGTATGCCTATAGCATAGAAGAAATAAAGAATATTATAGACAATACCATTGACTTAATAAATATAAACATAGATTCATACCATCAATGGGAGAAAGAACAGGACACTTATTTAGAAATAACTGCTTCAAAATTATTATCAAAGCTCACGTAAAAAGAGCTCTATTAAGGGAGCATAAATAGATTTGATTTACACAATCTATTTATGCTCCCTCTTACACGCATTTTCCTTGTCCACTTTTCATTTAATCAAATATATCTTCATTTAATCAATTTGAAACTTATCCTCAGTTTTGCTAAATAATAAAAACTAATTGCTTAAGTATCAAGTAACGAACTATACAATATTGCAAAAACTACCTATAGTCTTTTAGTCTTTATAAAGCATGTCCTTAAACTACAGCTTCCTACAAGTTTTTACACTTACTTCATATTAACTGTAGCAATTATATCACTATTTTTATTTTACATATTATAAGGTATTTTTCCTCATCAAAATCTTTTAAACTTATTTTATGCTAACTTCTCTTTTTTCTCTGCTTGATCTATAGCAAGCCTCCACAACCCTTTGAGCCTTTAAACCATCCTCAAAGGTAGGCGTCAGTCCTTCCTCCACCTCATTACCAAGAATCACCTCTGAAAAATTAACCAAACTTGCCTTATGGCTGTCGTAAAAAAATCCCATGGAAGCCCCTCCATAATACTTTAAAATATTATGCTTTCCTTTTGCGCTTTTTATATATGCTATACTTTTATTATAATCATAAATCTCAATATTCATAGCATCAGCTGAAGTCATTTTTATGCTTCCCTTAGTGCCATATATTACAAAGGTCGTTGACTCCTCCTTATCTGCAAAAACTCTTGAAACTTCAAGGCTTCCCCTTATTCCATTTTGAAGATAAAGCTGACAGCTTGAAATCTCATCAACACTTGTTCTTTCTTCAAAAAATATTCTGGATTCACAACCAACTTTCTCTATTTCTCCCATGGTAAAATGAATTATGTCTACTAAGTGTATCCCTAAGTCTAAAAGCGCACCGCCTCCTGATGACGCCTTAGTTCTCCATACACCCTTTTTGCTCGGATCTAAATAGCTCTTATGATAAAGCTTTATTTTAAAATCTATAATTTCTCCTATAGTTCCTTCTTCTATTTCCTCTCTAATAAGACGAACAGCGGGAACAAACCTATAGATTAACGCTACGGCATTTTTAATACCAGACTCACTTACTAACCTAGTTACAGCCCTTGCTTCTTCATAGCTTGAAGACAGCGGTTTTTCACAATATATTGGCTTTTTATGTTTAACTGCAGCCTTTATCATTTCCCCATGAGAATCATTTGGTGTACAAATATCTATAAAGTCAATGTTATCATCCATTAATACCTCATCCAAGCTTTGTGTGTTTTTTACACCGTTTATTGTGCTTCCAACTGGTTTCCTTGTAACAGTTTTAACTAAATTTAAATTATAAGGCAAATTCAAGGTCATATTTGCAGCATAAGCGCTTACAGCATGCACCTTTCCTATACCTCCAAAGCCTGCAATGGCAAAGTTTATATTCTTTCGTTCTTCAGCGTACATAGATTATAACCTCATTCCAAAATCATTTATACACAGCCTAATAGCTTCTTCTGTGCTTAGAAACTCTATTCCAGCACTCTTAAGTCTTTTATTTGATATCCTTATATCTCTTGGCAAGTCTTTAAACTTATCTTCATCCTTCTCAATAATATCTGATAATCTATGATATAACCCAAGCTCTTCTAAAACAATTTCAGCAGTATCATAGGTGCTTAAATCATTTTCGCTGCCTGTGTGATAAGTGCCATAGGGTATTTCCATAATGCTTTGCATGTTCTTGAGTAAATCATAAACATAAGTCATTCCTCTAAACTCATTTACAGGAAGTCTTAGCTTATTTCCCTTTAAAACCGCAGACAATACATTCCAAACAATATTTGGATTAACCTTCTTAAATCTTTCTGGAAATCCAAAAAGCCAGGTAAGTCTTAATATCCAGGCCTCTTCTAAAATGCTTTGAATCTCTTTTTCAGCTTGCAGCTTGTGTTTTCCATAGGTTGTATTTGGTAATGGAGTGCTTTCTTCACCGTATGGACCTGCTTCTTTGTTTCCATTAAATATCTGTTCAGTGCTTAAATGTATAAGCTTTGCTCCAATTAAGCTGCAGCCCTTAGCTATATTTCTGCTGCCCTCCACATTTATACGAAAAGAATTGTCTTTATCTGCCTCACACTTTCCAGTATCTGCAATAGCAGCGGTATGAAGTACATAATTAGGTTTAACCTCTTTAATAACCTCAATTACCCTACCTTC
Organism: uncultured Clostridium sp.; assembly: GCA_964568335.1. Lineage (GTDB taxonomy): Bacteria > Bacillota > Clostridia > Clostridiales > Clostridiaceae > Clostridium_AT. The sequence goes on along the minus strand of CAZMQY010000017.1, from coordinate 4,248 downwards.
ATCAATTATATTCAAATCCTCTCTTTTAAAAGGAACGATATGATACATGTCCTTATAAAACTCACAAAATCTGGACGCAAAAAAGCCTCCAGCACCTGTAACTAGAATTTTCTCCATATTATCCATCTCCAGTTTCTTCCTTTATTAGCTTTACACTACACTTTTATTTCACCATAAAATTTGAAAATTTGCAATCTTATTTCCCCTGCTGAAGAATTTTCTCCAAGTCTTTTCTTAGCCTTTGTTCTATATAATAGGTTTTTCTTGATGAATTGTTTTTATTGCTTACAGCATCATCCTCTTTCTTTTCCTGAAATTCTATCTGCTGCATAGCATATAAATAGGTGGTTTTTAAAAATATTCCGCAGCTAACTATAAATGCCATCACTGCTATAAGACTAATTAAGACCCTTTTATTGAATATCCTACTGCTTTTCTCCACTCTAGTATCAATAATCATATCATACTCATTTCTCATGTTTTTTTCTCCTTTCTATTGTATACCTTCGACTTTCGACTATATAAGTTCAATTAGCAAATAGCTATTTACTCGATAAAATATAGATTCTTCTTGGATTTTTATAAAGATTAAATAGCTGATTTGCTTTGGTATCTAGATGAATTGTTTTATACAATATATGAAAAACAAAATACCTATATACTGATTATTGACAATAACTAAACAAAAATTTCACTTACCATATATTGAGTTTTAAATAACCATATGATATAATTTATAAAAAGGGGAGTAGCTGAAGCTTTAAAGCTTTTAATTGTTCGTCAATACGGCTGAATGGCCCGGACAGTTAGCTCATTACGAGATTGCAAGACCTTTGTTCTATAAGAAGAACAAAGGTCTTTTTTATGTTCTTCTTATAAAGTTATATAATCTGCTAATAATATGAAAGAGGTGAATTTTATGTGGTTTGTAAAAAACAAAGATGAAGTTATTAAAGAACTTCAAGTTAATGCTCTTCAAGGGCTTACTTCTGAAGAAGTAAATGAAAGACTAGCTAAGTATGGAGAGAACAAGCTTGCTGCAAAAAAAAGCAAAAGTTTAATACAATTATTTTTTGCTCAGCTAAATGATGCAATGATTTATATTTTATTAGGTGCAGCCCTAATATCCGGAATTTTGGGAGAACTTAGCGATGCCATAATAATTGCTCTTGTTATTCTTATAAACGCTGTGGTAGGACTTATTCAAGAGTCAAAAGCTGAAAAGGCTTTAGAAGCCTTAAAAAAGCTTTCTACCCCCAAAGCTATTGTTAAAAGGGATGGCGAGCTTAAGGAGATTGCCTCTGAAGAGGTAGTTCCTGGTGATTTGGTTATCCTTGATGCAGGAAGATATATCCCTTGCGACCTAAGACTTATTGAAACCGCTAATCTTCAAATTGAAGAGTCTGCTCTTACAGGAGAATCAGTGCCTGTTGACAAGAATTCTGATCTTATTTTAGAGGCTTTAGACACTCCTCTTGGAGATCAAAAGAATATGGCTTTCATGTCAACTCTCGTTACTTACGGAAGAGGCGTAGGCGTTGCTGTAGGTACTGGAATGAGCACAGAGATAGGTAAAATTGCCAAGATGCTTGAAGAAGGAGGAGCGGAACAAACTCCACTTCAAAAAAAGCTTGCTGAACTTGGAAAGGTGCTTGGTTTTGCAGCTCTTGGTATTTGTGCAGTTATGTTTTTAGTTGGCATAATTCAAGGAAGACCTCTATTTGAAATGTTCTTTACTGCCATCAGCCTTGCCGTTGCTGCCATTCCTGAAGGACTCCCTGCTATTGTGACAATAGTGCTTGCTATGGGTGTTCAAAGAATGATAAAAGAAAATGCCATAGTTAGAAAACTTCCTGCTGTGGAAACACTAGGATCTGTAAATATTATTTGTTCAGATAAAACAGGTACCTTGACACAAAACAAGATGACTGTTGTTAAATTTTATGCTGATAATGCTTTTGGTGAACTATCTTCTCTAAATATAGATGAACCAGAGCACAAATTGCTCCTTGAGAATCTAGTATTGTGCAATGACGCTACTTATTCACAGGAATCAAAAACTGGAGACCCAACGGAAATAGCCTTGCTTGAAGCAGGGGTTAAATTCAATATATTCAAAACTGATCTTGAGGATCAGCATCCAAGGGTAAATGAAGTTCCATTTGATTCGGACAGAAAGCTAATGACTACAGTAAACAAATATGAGAATGCCTCCTATGTATTTACAAAGGGTGCTACAGATAATCTTCTTAGAATATGCAACAGTGCTTATATTAATGGTGAAACTGTTCCATTAACTGATGAAATAAAAAATAATATAATGGAAAAAGCTAACTCTATGTCTGATGATGCTCTTAGAGTCTTAGGAGCTGCCTTCAAGAAAATTTCTTCGTCCCATGTGGCAATTGACACTCTAGAAACTGATTTAGTGTTTATAGGCTTAGTTGGCATGATTGATCCACCAAGACTAGAGGTTAAAGACTCTATAGCCCTATGTAAAAAATCCGGCATAAAGACAATTATGATAACCGGAGATCACAAAAATACAGCCTTTGCCATAGCAAAGGAACTTGGAATTGCTGAAGATCCATCACAGGCAATATTCGGTGCCGAATTAGATAAGCTTTCAGAACAAGAGTTAAACAACAGAATTGACAATTTAAGAGTATTTGCAAGAGTTTCTCCTGAGCATAAGGTTAAAATAGTTAAGGCCTTTAAGTCTAGAGGAAATATTGTTTCCATGACAGGAGACGGAGTAAATGATGCACCTTCACTTAAAGCTGCTGATATAGGCGTATCCATGGGTATCACAGGAACAGACGTAGCAAAGGGTGCCTCTGACATGATACTTACAGATGATAATTTTAAAACTATTGTTTCTGCAATTGAAGAAGGAAGAAATATATTCAACAATATCAAAAAATCCATTATATTCCTTTTATCCTGTAATACCGGAGAAATAATTTCCTTATTCTTTGCAATACTATTAGGCTGGGCTTCACCGCTTAAACCTATACACATACTATGGGTTAACCTAGTTACTGATACTCTTCCAGCATTATCTCTTGGAGTTGACCCAGGCGACCCAAATGTTATGGAGGAAAAGCCAAGAAATCCTAAGGACAGCTTGTTTGCCGGCGGAGCAGGTGTTAGCTTAATACTAAATGGAATATTAATAGGTATATTAACACTAGCTGCCTTTGTAATCGGTGCAAGGGTATATACAGGCACTACAGCCCTATTCCCAATCTTCCCTGAAAATATTTCAGAGGCTGCCTTAACTCATGCACAAACAATGGCCTTTGTGGTACTAAGCGTATCCCAGCTAGTACACTCTTTAAATATGAGACATCCAAGTAAATCCATATTCCAAGTTGGCTTATTTACAAATAAGTTCTTAATTGCCTCAGTATTATTTGGAATATTCCTGCAGGATGTAGTTATAACTATACCTTTCCTAAGAGATGTGTTTAAGGTATTTGATTTGAATGCTCAAGACTGGCTGTTTGTTGGAGCTTTATCCATAGTACCGCTTGTAGTAAATGAAATAGTAAAGATTTTTATAAGAATGAAAAATAAAAAGTAAAAGAATAAAAGTCTGGAGAATATATTTTTCTTCAGACTTTTATTCTTTATTCCATTGTTAATTATTCATTATTAATTATTAATTTCCTAAACCTCTTCCCAATTTATATACTTGTTAAGCTTTTCTACAAACTTAACTAAATACTGCTCCTCCATCTCCGTAAACCTATTTAGATCCGGACTGTCTAAATCTAAAACTCCGTAAACTACATCATTTTTTATAATTGGTAAAACAATCTCCGAATTTGAAGCTGAGTCGCAGGCTATATGTCCAGGAAACTCATGAACATTTGCTATTCTTTGAACCTTCTTTTCTGCCACGGCAGTTCCACAAACTCCCTTGCCTACAGTAATTCTATTGCAGGCAGGAAGCCCTTGGAATGGCCCAAGAACAAGTTCATTGCTTCTCATAAAATAAAATCCCGACCAGTTTAATCTATCCATACATGCCTTTATTATAGCACTTGCATTGCTTAAATTAGCCAAAGCATCCTTCTCCGAGCTTAGCTGTCCTTCTAAAAGTATTAGCATATATTTATACTTTTCTTCCGTTGTCATCCTAGCTAAAGAATCCAATTTAATCATATGTTCTGCCCCTCTTTCTCCCTTTAAATAATCTTTATTCTACCACTTTAGTGGCAGTAATTTCAATCTCTTTATTTT
>CAZMQY010000016.1:16191-24465 GCA_964568335.1 uncultured Clostridium sp. | reverse complement strand
AGATAGTTTCTAATGGAGCTTTTCATTCAAGTATATTGAGCAATAATAGTTTAGTTCAATATACTAGGAATATAAGTAAAACCAAGGAGCTCATGAGAAAGAGCGGTATAAACTCTGGGGTACTGACATTGCAGATTTCTAACAATGGAGGGAATGCAGGCTTCCACACAAGATTGGCTGGCATATTAAAAGAAAATTTAAAAGAAATAGGAATCGAGCTTAAAACCTTTGAGGTTATTGGAGCAAAATATTATGATGAAGAGTCCTTTAAAAAGAGTGATATATTTACTTATGGATGGCTTGGAGATTCGGGAACTGCTGATAATTTTATTGAGCCTCTTATTGACATAAATAACTCCTCTAACAGAAGCAGATACAACAATCCAGAGCTTATGGAATTAATAAATAATGCTAAAAAAACAAAAAATCCATACAAATATAGGGAGATATTATGCAAGCTTGAAAATAATATCATGGAAGATGCAGCTTGGGTTCCATTGTCCAATATTTGTGTATCCTACACCTATAAGGACAATGTAAAAGGCTTAAGAGTTCATCCACTTAATATAATAAATTTTGCAGATATATGGAAGGACTAAAGGAAATGCTCAGCAGATCAATCTGCTGAGCTTAATTTATCTCTTTTTAATATTTTTACCGTCTGACTGAAGCACAATTGTACCTTCTATATCTGTTCTATAAACAGTATAATTTCTTTTTTTAAATTCGTCCAGGGTTTCCTTATTGGGATGACCATAATCATTACCCTTGCCAACGCTGATTATAGCAATTTTAGGCGACACCTTATCTAAAAAATCCTTTGATGAGGAGGTGGAACTTCCATGATGTCCAACCTTAATAACATCTGCTGAAACATCAGCATTATTGCCTAATATTTCACTTTCACTTAGTTTTTCAGCGTCTCCCATAAATAAAAATTTGTTGTTTCCATAGGTAAGCTTTAAAACGGCAGAATAATTATTTATCTCCTCATATTTATCTTTATTTGGAGCTAATAGTTCAGCCTCTATATTATCACCTAAATTAAGCTTTACACCAGCTTTAGCAGTTATTATTTTCTTTCCATTCAGTGCATTAATCATATTTTCAAAGGTTTTGGTAGTAGCAGTTTTCTTAGGGGCATAAAACTCTGTAATAGGAAACTTCTTTATTATATCGCTCATGCCGCCAATATGATCCTCGTGAGGATGGGTTGCTATAACATAATCAAGCTTTTTGACTCCTTGCTTTTGCAGATAGGATACTATACTATCTGCATCGCCTCTATTACCAGCATCTATAAGCATATTTTTATTGTTTACCTGAATTAATATGCTGTCAGCCTGACCAACATCAATGAAATGTACTAGCAATAAATTATTGTCTTTTATATTGTTAGAAGTATTTGTATTAACAGGGGCACAGCCTGAGAATATTATAAGTATAGTAAAAAGCAGTGCAAAAAAGTTTATATATTTTTTATTATTATTCATATAAATGTTCACCTTTCACAGGAAATACTTGGAATCATAAGAGTATACATTGTAATTCTCAAGCTTCTTTAAAGATAATCCTAAATCAATAGTACCCAAATATCTTCATACATACTATCATATTTGAAGCGGTCTTGCAATAAATTAGCTTAATTAGTATAATAAAGCTATAAATCTGAGTAAAACAGCAGGGGGGAAAAGCATGCCATATTTATGGTTAGTGTACGGCATTTATTTTCTTAGCAAATTATTTGTGAAGAAGACAAAATTTGAGGCATTGAAAAAGAAAATGACTCAGGAAGAAATAGATAACTACGCCTATAAGGAATTATGGGGATTAGCAAAGAGTTTAGTTGTTGCAACAGGTTCAACTGTTAAAATAACTGGCGAAGAAAATATACCAGAAGGCAGCTGCGTATTTGTAGGAAACCATCAAGGAAATTTTGACGTTTTAGTTTTAGCTGGATATATTCATAAGCCAATTGGCTTTATAGCAAAAAAGGAGTTGGAGACTTTTCCATTAGTTAGCTACTGGATGAAGCAGCAACACAGTGTTTTCATGGATAGAGAGGATCCTAGAGATTCTGTCAGAGCCATTTTAGAGGGAACTGAAAATCTTAAGAAAGGCTATTGTATGGCTATATATCCTGAAGGAACCAGAAGCAAGGGACCTGAAATGGGAGAGTTTAAAAAAGGTGCAATGAAACTAGCCTTAAAAGCTGGAGTTCCTATAGTACCTTTAACTATAAATGGAACCTATAAAATGTTTGAAACACAAAATGGAAGAAAGACCAAACCAGTACAGGTTGATTTAGTAATATCAAAGCCTATTATAACTAAAGGTATGACTAAAGAGGAACAAAACAATCTTTCAGACTACATCAAAGGAATTATTGAAGCGAATTTAAGAGAACTAAATAAGTAATTATAAAAGCCTCCAGTGAAGCATAAATCACAAGAGGCTTTTGACATACATTTAAGAAATTCTGCTATTTTTTTAATAACATCTCCTGCATAGTTGCTATTTTATTATTTAACATCATATTTTCCGTTATAAGCTGTTCATTGTTTCTAATCAAATTGATGTTGCTTTTTCTTAACTTAGCAAGCTTTACTGAAAGTTCTTCATTAGTTTTAAGCTTATTTTCTGATAAAGGTTTATATATTTCTTTAAGAGTAAGCTGCTTGTTGAACAGGAAGCTTAGCTTGTTGTAAAATTTAAGCAAAGTAAGTTTTGTTTTGCTTAAAAATTTATTTAATATAATAAATAATTCATCCATAAGATATCACCTAGTAATATATTCGTATATAAACATAAAAACCTGATAGGATGGTATAAGTATATGAAAAATTTAAATAAATATTATATAGAGCAAAAGGAGAAAAAGTTTAAAAAGCTGGAGGAAATGAAGCTAAAGCTTTCCCAGGAAATAGAGAAGGAAGAAGGAAGGCTAAAAATTAATAGGGAGAGTTTAGAGAAACTTAAATTTGAAAATACTCTTCTTAAGGACCAATATAGCAGATTAAAAGCTATGATAATAGATAGAGGAATTGTACTTGATGTAGATAATAATAACTATAAAATATATGAATGGGATAATCTTAATATTGAGAAAAAAAGAGATGAAATTTTTATTTTATCTAAATATGGTGAAGAGCTGTACAGCCTTAAGAAAGACACAGTCGTTGTATTCAAGGAACTGTTTTCAGAAGGCTATAGCTGCAGTCTTGTTGCAATTAGGGTGACAGCAAAGCTAATAAAGGTACAGCTTAGATTTAGAAAATAAAAGCTAGGCTACTTTTCTTTTTTAGGTTTGAAATAGGTATCGATTATTTTTTCAGCCATTCTCTTTTGAGTATTAGCTGAATTTACTAGCATTAAAACTGTTAAAATAAGAAGCATTGATTCTTTATTTTCATCTTCGGAAGAAGACAATCGATTGGATAAAAAATCTATTTTATTTGTAAGCCAGTGGTTAAATTCATTAGCTTGTAATTTACTAATATCTAGGTTTTCATTATAAATTTTTTCTAAAGAATTTGTTTTATCCTTAGAATCAAGATTTTTCAAGATTGGAGACAGAACGAAGCTGATATCATTTATGGACAGAATCTGTTTTAAATTATATATAAGGGATAGTAAAACCATCTGTTCCTTGTTGTACTTCTTTCCTTTTATGGGAGTTAAAAGCTTGGCTTTAGCATAGTTGTTTATCATTGTTTTAGTAAGTATTTTATCATCAACATCTCTTTTATAATCTTTTAGCTTTTCATCAAAAAAAGTTGTCACCTGATCCATATATAAATCAACCCAGGGAATATCAGAAAGCTTAATTTCATCACAGCTTATAGTTTCATTAAGCAGCCTGTAGAGGGTTTCCTTGGTGGCATCCATAGTTATTCTCCTTTCAGCTTGTTAATACTAGGAATAATTATAATACTAAATTCTTATATTAACAAGCTGAAAGAAACCTTAAAAATTAATTGTGTTGAGGTTTTACTTATGTAAGAGATTGGAATATAATATTCATATACAAGCAAGATTTTATAAAGGGGAAGAATTATATGAAAGCTTACGGCAGAAGCAAAAGAGTATACATATGCTGTGTTATTCTAATTTGTATAGCTTCTTATACTGGCTGTAACATTCTAAAAAAGGGGGAAAGCAAGATGGCAGACGCTAGGGTTAATAATAGGATAGAGGTGTTTCCTGTAAGTGGTCCACTTACTCCTGGAACAAAAGAAGAAATGCTTCAGTATGAATTTTGGACTTCTAGGCTAAATGAAGGCAGTAAGGTAATTATGAACCAGGAAGCTATAAAACACTTTAATGAAGAAATGGTTGAGAAGGCAGATACAGTTTATAGGCTTCAGGACTATAAGGAGAGCCTAAGCAGGAAAGAGCTTATTTCTTTTATTAAAGAATATGAATTTACTGATAAAATGAAAGTTGATGATAAGGGTAACGCAATAAAAAAAGACTTTATAGATAGTCTCGTTAAGAATACAAATTTAGAAGCTATTAAGGAAGAAAATGTTGTAAGATATGGTATGAGCATTAAAAAGCTGCAAGTAAGAAGCTTTCCAACTGAAATTGGTGCTTACGAAGACTCTTCCTCAACTCTAGACAGGTTTCAAGAGACAAGCTGTGAACCTTGCGAGGCGGTATTAATTCTTCATGAAAGCAGAGATAAAAAATGGTATTTTATTCAGATGTATAACTATAGAGGGTGGGTAAAATCTGATGGAATAGCGTTAGCGAAGGATAAGAAGCTTATTTTTGATTATATTAATTCGGACAATTTTATTGTAGTTGCTGGCAACCATGTAGATATAGAAAGCGATTTAAATAGTTCTGTAAATAAGACAATTAATATGGGAACAAAAATAGCCCTGGCATCTGAGGGGGAAATAAACAAAGCTGGTGTTAAATATTACCAAGTTAATGTACCTTTAAAGAGTAAGGAAGGCTACTTGGGATTTACTGATGCTCTTATAGCAAAAACAAAAGATGTTGTTAAGGGATATTTGCCTTATACAAGAGAAAATATTATAAAGCAGGCCTTTAAGATGCAAGGTGAAAAGTATGATTGGGGCAACAAGTATGTTGGAAGAGACTGTTCAAGCTTTATTGCAGATATATATTAAACCTTTGGGATTGTGCTTCCGAGAAATGCTGGAGATCAAGAAGTTGGCTATGGAAAGCACTATAGGTTCACTAAAGAGGATTCAATAGAAAAAAGAAACAAAATATTGGACAGTATTAAGCCAGGAGCAGCCATTTTTATGCCTGGACATGTAACAATGTATATAGGAAAGATTGATGGAGTGCATTATATGATACATGATTTTCTAGCCTATAGCAAAAAAGATGGTGACAAGGTTATTTCAGTGCCTGTATCAGCAGTGGCTGTAACATCAACACTATTAACGGTATCAGCAGGTACACCATACATACAGAAATTTAATACAGTTGTACAATTTGAAAATTAATAAAATAAGCCGCAGCCTTTTGATTTAAGCTGCGGCTTATTTTATTAACAAAATCATTTAACACAGAATATTATAATACAAAATAATATATTGGGGCCAAGAATTATATTTATAGACTTTGTTAGATAACAAGCTTTATAGAAAAGGCTTCAAATATATAGAAGTTTAATTATAATTTAGTTATTTAGTGTGGGGGATAAGCAATGAATTTAATAAAGCGTGTATCTCAAGTTTTTGAATCAGCTAAGCAAATTCCTTTCGACGATTCCTCTAGAATTGTTTTGATGAGTGACTGCCATAGAGGTGATGGAAACTGGGCAGATGATTTTTCTAAGAATCAAAATATATATTTTGCTGCCCTAACCCATTATAATGATGAAAAGTACACTTATATAGAGCTTGGAGATGGAGATGAACTTTGGGAAAATAGTAAAATGTCTGAAATCTTGGAGGTTCATAGCGATGTCTTTTGGCTATTATCTAAATTTTTTAGTGAGGGCAGGCTCTATCTTATTTTTGGAAACCATGACATGGTGAAGAAAAAGGATAAATATGTTCAAAAGAATTTATATAAATATTTTGATGAACGTCAGAAAAAGTATATTTCTTTATTCGAAAATATAAAGATTTACGAAGGGTTAGTTTTAAGATATAAGAATACTGATGATAAAATATTTCTAATACATGGTCATCAGGTGGATTATTTAAATGATAGGCTATGGAGGCTTTGCAGATTTTTAGCAAGATATTTATGGGCTCCACTTAATTCCCTTGGGATAAATGATCCAACTAGTACAGCAAAAAATTACGCAAAAAAAGAGGCGGTTAGAAATAAGCTTATTGAATGGGTAAAGAAAGAAGGCTATATGCTTATTGCTGGGCATACTCATAGACCTGTATTTCCAGAGGTAGGCGAGCCGCCATACTTCAATGATGGAAGCTGTGTTCATCCAAGATGCATTACAGCCATAGAAATTGTAAATGGATGTATAATACTCGTTAAATGGAGTGTTAGAACAAAAAATGATGGTACACTTTTCATAGGTAGAGAAGTGCTTGCTGGACCAAGAAAATTAAGGGATTATTTTAATAAGGATTAGCTTTTTCAGCGGTGATAATAATTTCACCGCTTTTTTTAATAAAAAAATCTATAATATTATTTGTGGAATAGGTCAATAGTAATAAACATACACTAAGGAGTGTAAAAATAAATTTTAATGATTTATTATAAAGGCTTGATTTTTATTTTTCTTTATGTTGAAATGATAATGAAAGCAAAAAGGAAAGGATGGTAATTATGAGCAGTAATGTATTGAAAGACGTAAAACCTTATGATGTATTTAAATATTTTGAGGAGATTACCCAAATTCCAAGAGGCTCTGGAAATGAAAAAGGAATAAGTGATTACTTAGTTGAATTTGCAAAGAAACATAATTTACAAGTTATTCAAGATGAAGCTTTAAACGTTATCATAAAGAAACCCGGTACTGAAGGTTATGAAAATGCACCTACAGTTATTATTCAAGGGCATATGGATATGGTTAATGAAAAGAACCAGGGAACAGAACATGATTTTGATAAGGATCCTCTAAAGCTTAGAATTGAAGGGGATATGCTTTATGCAACAGGTACAACTCTTGGTGCAGATAATGGTATTGCAATGGCTTATGCAATGGCTCTTTTAGCATCTAAGGATATTGCACATCCACCAGTGGAGGTTTTGATGACTACTGATGAAGAAACTGGTATGAGTGGTGCCATGGCATTAAAGGCTGAGCATCTTGATGGTAGAATATTGATTAACATAGACTCAGAGGAAGAAGGAAAATTATTAGTTAGCTGCTCAGGTGGAGTTAGAGTTTCTACTAAACTGCCTATAGCTTGGGAAGATGTAAAGGAAGGAATAGTAGTTGCAGCTGTAAGAGTAAGAGGCTTAAAGGGCGGACACTCCGGCATGGAAATACATAAAGGAAGAGGAAATTCAAACAAGATAATGGGAAGATTCCTTTATGATCTTCAAGGAGCATTAAGCTATGATTTATGTTCATTAAATGGTGGAGCAAAGAACAATGCGATTCCACGTGAAGCAGATGCAGTTTTAGCTATAAAGGCAGAGAATGTTGATGCACTAAAAGCAATGGCTGAGAGCTGGAATGTTGTACTGAAGAATGAATTTAAAGCTTCAGATCCAGAGGTTAATATTCAAGTAGAACTAAGGTCAGATAAAATTGATAAAGTATTTTCCAAGGAAACAACTAAAAAAGCAGTGCAATTACTATACTTGATTCCTAACGGAATTCAAACAATGAGCATGGAAATAGCAGGTCTTGTACAAAGTTCAACAAATCTTGGTGTTGTAACTACAACTGCTGATGAGATTAGCTTTGATAGTGCTACAAGAAGCTCAGTAAGGACTCTAAAGGAAGATTTAGTATATCAGGCAAAGATAGTTGCTGATGTTGTTGGTGCCAAGTTCCAAACTCAATCAGACTATCCAGATTGGCAGTATGATGCTAATTCAAAAATCAGAAAGGTTTTTGAAAAAGCATATAAGGATATAACTGGAAACGATCCAGAGATAGTTGCTATCCACGCTGGTGTTGAGTGCGGACTATTTAAAGAAAAGTTTGGCGAGATTGACATGATATCCTTTGGACCAAATCTATATGATGTTCATACTCCGGATGAGCATATAAGCATTTCTTCAACAGAAAGAATGTGGGATTATCTTCTTGCAGTATTAAAGGAAATAAAATAAAAATCATGCCTCGTGTGTGCAGCACGAGGT
>CAZMQY010000016.1:0-16181 GCA_964568335.1 uncultured Clostridium sp. | reverse complement strand
TTATTGCTTCAAATAGTCTTCAAATTTTTCAGTTTAATTTCCTAAATATAAAAAAAGTTAGTTAATAAGCAATCAATGTATTTAAGAATACATAATTAGTTTGCTGCATAAACATTGTACTATGAAGGCAAAAAAATAATACAAGCCTTTCAACTTAGTTTATTGCTTGCGGCAATAAAAGTAGAAAATTTAACAATTTTAGGAGGATAAGTATGATTAGAAGACGTGATGAATTTAAAGTTGAGCAAGTTCCAAATTTAATGGGTGGAGAAGGCATACTTGAAAGAACTCATTTTTTTGAAATGGAAGACTTTAATGGTAAAGGACGATTGTTTGGCAAATTTCTTATAAAACCTGGACAATCTATTGGTTATCACATTCATAAGAATGAGCAGGAAGCTTATCTTATAACAAAAGGTGAGGCATTGTTTAATGATGACGGAAAAGAAGTTGTGCTGCATCCAGGAGATTTGGCTATTTGCAAAAATGGACATTATCATGGAATAAAAAATGTTAGTGAATGTGATCTTGAGTTTATTGCATTAATTACATTTGCATAAAACCAAATTATAAATTTAGGGGGAAAAAACAATGGCTAATAGAAAGTTAGTAATGATACCGGGACCAACACCAGTAGTGAGGTCTATCCAAAACGAAATGGGAAGAGAAACTGCTGCCTTTGGCGATCCACAGTTTGTAAAGGATTACAAAGAGCTTTTGGCGGATTTAAAAATAATGTGGAAAACTGAGGGTGAGGTTTTTGTAGTTGCAGGAACAGGCACTCTAGCAATGGAAATGGCTATCGCAAATACATTAAAAGCAGGAGATAACCTTCTTATAGTATCTCATGGATTTTTTGGAGATAGATTTATTGATTTAGCAGCTAGGAAAGGAATAAATGTAGATGTAATGCAAAGCAATTGGGGAACTATTGTACCCTTAGATAAAATTGAAGCAAAATTAGGTGAAAAGAAATATCAAGCAGTTACAGTTACACATGTTGATACTGCTACAGGAGTAGTAGCTCCGATCAAAGAAATAGGAGATATAGTAAGAAAGTTTGAGGATACTCTTTATATAGTTGATGGTGTCTGCGCAACTGCTGCAGAGCCGGAGTACGTCGATGATATGAATATAGACGTTTTACTAACAGGATCACAAAAGGCCTTCGGAGTTGCCCCAGGACTATTAATTCTTTGGGCAGGTCCAAAAGCTATAGAAAGAAGAAAATCCTTAGGTGTAATTCCTGAGTACTATATTGATTTTGATAAATGGCTTCCAATAATGCATGATCCATCAAAGTATTTTGCAACTCCAGCTGTAAATCTTGTGTGGGCGCTTAAGGAGTCAGTAAGAATAATAAAAGAAGAGAGCATAGAAAACAGATACGAAAGGCATAGAAAAAATGCAGCAGCAATGCAAGCCGCTTTAGAAAGCTTAGGATTTAGAATACTTGCAGAAAAAGAACACAGAGCTGTAACCCTATCAAATGTTCTTTATATGGACGGAGTTAATGATTTAGAATTTAGAAAAATACTTGCAGAAGAGGGAGCTGTAGTAGCAGGCGGCTTAGGTGCATATGCAGGAAAAATGTTTAGATTAGGCCATATGGGAAACATAGACACTCATGATATGGTGTCAGTTATTGCAGCAGTTGAAAGAACTTTATATAGAATTGGACAACCAGTTGAGTTAGGCAAGGGCGTAGGGGCTTTAATGAGAGAACTATTGAAATATTAGATTTTAAGTAATTGATTAATATCAGCAGAAGTTGTTTTTAAGCTTTAGCTTCTGCTGATAAAATATTTAAATTTAAAAAATAAAAGGGTGGGGAATATAATGTGGCAACACAATTACTCTATTTTAGGTGATAATATTTTCTTGACAGCTATAGTGGCAGCAATTCCGATATTTTTCCTGTTCTGGGCACTAGCTATTAAAAGAATGAAGGGGTATCTGGCAGGAGTATTTACACTGCTGGTGGCAATTATAGTTGCTATAGTAGTTTATAGAATGCCAGTTGGAGCCGCAATATCTTCAGCTTTTCTTGGTATTGTAAATGGATTATTTCCGCTAGGATGGATAGTTATATCAGCAGTTTTTCTTTTCAATTTAGTTGTTGAATCAGGTAAATTTGAAGTTATTAAAAGTTCAATATCCTCTATATCTCCGGATAGAAGGTTACAAGCTTTACTTATAGCATTCTGTTTCTCGGCATTTTTAGAAGCTGTCTCTGGACAAGGCGCTCCTGTTGCGGTGGCTGCAGCAATGCTTATTGGACTGGGATTTAAGCCCATGACAGCTGCTCTAGTGTGCCTAATAGCAAACATTCCTCCGGTTCCTTTTGGACCAGTAGGGGTACCTTCTATAACAATAGCTAAAGTAGCAGAGCTTAATATTACTCCTATAGCTCAGGCTATTGGCAGGGAAATGATGGTATTTTCTATAATAATTCCAATATTTATGTTGGTTGTAATGGTTGGATGGAAAAAGACTAAGGAAGTTTTACCTGCTGCGCTTGTAGCCGGCGGTTCCTTTGGCTTAGTTTTCTTCTTAATTTCAAATTTTGTAGGTGCAGAACTTACTTCAATTATAGCTTCAATTACATCCCTAGTAATGCTCATAGTATTTTTAAAGTTCTGGAGGCCAAAAACAATTTGGCGATTTGAACACGATTCAAAAACAGGTAATGCTAATGATATCAAATATAAAGGCGGGGAAATTCTTAAGGCATGGTCACCATTTTTAATAGTTATGGTAGTCATGGGGATTTGGGGATCAACACCATTTAAAAACTTTGTTGCCAATGATTTGAAATGGTTTATAAATATTAAAGAGTGGCCAGGACTTCATGGTATTGTCTATAGAGTAGCTCCAATAGTAAAGGAACCAGCTGTTTATGCTGCAGGCTATAAGCTGGACTACTTTGGTGCCGCAGGCACAGCACTTTTAATATCATCTATTATTTCTATATTTATACTAAAAATTAATTTGTTAAAGGCGGCTCAAGTATTCGGTAAGACCTGCAAGCAATTAGTGTATTCTGTTATTACAATTGCAAGCGTTATAGGTTTTGCATATGTTGCTAACTATTCAGGAATGTCTTATTCTTATGGGCTAGCCTTTGCAGCAACTGGATCTTTATTTGTAGTGTTCTCACCGGTAATTGGCGGCATAGGAACATTCCTTACAGGTTCTGTTACCTCATCGGGCTCCTTATTTGGAAAGCTTCAGGTAGTCTCAGCTCAGCAGATTGGTTTAAATCCAGTTTTAACAGTTTCAGCAAACTTGCTTGGTGCTAGTATGGGCAAACTTATATCACCTCAATCTATAGCAGTAGCAGCAGCTTCAGCAGGATTAGTTGGAAAGGAAAGCGAGATTTTCAGAAGTACCTTTAAGTATTTCCTTATACTCTTAGGATTTGTTGTAATAGCAATTTTAATATTTGCTTATATTATATCGGGAATTATACCAACAATATAGTCTGAATTTAGACTCAGATTGATAAAAGAGAGAGGTATCCTTACCCCTCTCAATTTTTTAATAACTAAGATTAGATAATTTTATAAAAGGGGGAAAAGTAAATGTATGCATTAATAGCATTTATTCCAATCCTACTCATTATAGCTTTGCTGGTTGGTCTAAATTGGCCTGCTAAGCGTGTAATGCCTATCGCATGGATAGTTTGTTGTATTTTAGCGTTAACGGTTTGGAAAATGGATTTTGTAAATGTGGCTGGGTATTCAGTATTCGGTGCATTCAAAGGGCTTGATGTTATGGTAACCATCTTTGGAGCCATTCTTATTCTAAATACTTTAAAACGTTCTGGAGCAATGGCATCTATAAATCACGGGTTTCGCGGAATATCAACTGACCGCAGAATTCAAGCTATTATAGTAGCTTGGCTCTTTGGATGCTTTATTGAAGGTGCCTCAGGCTTTGGGACTCCAGCAGCATTAGCAGGTCCTCTACTAGTAGGATTAGGATTTCCGCCATTAGCAGCTGCACTAATCGCACTAATATGTAATTCTACTCCTGTTTCCTACGGAGCCGCGGGTACTCCTTTAATAACAGCCTTGAGTTCTGTAGAAAGCAATGTACTTTCATACGGATATTCTACTGACGTATTTAGAACAGTATATACCCGTTTTGTGGCTTACACTCATAGTCTGCCAGGAATACTTATTCCTTTTCTTGCAGTTGCTATGCTTACATGGTTTTTTGGTAAAAGACGTTCTATTAAGCCAGCATTAGAGGTTTTACCATTTGCAATAGTTGCTGGACTTGCCTTTGTGGTACCTTATGCTCTTATAGCTACCTTTATAGGTCCAGAGCTTCCTTCACTCCTTGGAGCATTAATTGGCTTGGTAATTGTAGTAACAGCGGCAAAGAGAGGATTTTTGGTGCCGAAAACAACTTGGGATTTTCCAGAAGAGTCACAGTGGGAGTCAGATTGGCGTTCTGAGTTTACAGAGCCAGTTGATGATAGTGCAACTATGAGCCTGGCTAAGGCATGGACTCCATATGTGTTAATTGCTTTAATTCTAGTAATAACGCGTATGCCACAATTTGGTCTCCCAAAAGTTTTCAAGTCTCTTAAGATAGTTTTACCTAACATATTAGGCATAAAGAATTTAAACTATGAATTCCAGTGGGGATGGCTGCCAGGCATCATTCCATTTATATTGGTAGCTATTGTAACTATATTTATTCATAAAATGAGTAAAGAAGCGGTTAAAACGGCTTGGAAGGATGTTTTTAAACAATGCACTGGGGCAGCAATTGCTATGTTTTTTGGTGTAGCTTTAGTACAGTTAATGTTAAATTCAAAGGTGAATGCTATTGGTCTTGAAAGCATGATGACTGTTATGGCAAAATCTGTTGCAGGGGTTTTCGGTCAAGCATTCCCCGTGGTATCTCCATTTATAGGAATATTAGGTGCATTTATTTCAGGAAGCAATACTGTTTCAAATATGCTGTTTGCTCCTATGCAGTTTGAAACTGCGGTACTCTTAAATATGGCGCCAGTATGGATACTTGCATTGCAATGTGTTGGTGGTGCAATTGGCAACATGATTTGTGTAAACAATGTTGTGGCCGCCTGTGCAACAGTTGGAGTAAATGGAGTTGAAGGAAAGATTATAAGAAGGAATATGATACCACTCATAATATATACTGTAATTGTTATTATTTTTGCAGGTATATTCATTTATTCTGGCTATGATCCTATGAATGCTTTAAAATAAGCTTTTGACCGGCATGCTGTTGTAATGAAGGCGTGCCGGCATTTATTATGCTTTGGCAAGTTGAATACATGAAATGAAAAACTGATTGCTGCAAGGAGAATATTAAGACTTAAAAAAGAAAGATTTGCCTTTTTCATAAAGCTATTAAAAAATCTAAAGAAAAGTGGATGTGTAATAATTTATGATTTATGGTATAACCTAAGAGTATTACAATCTAAGGTGGTGTTTCCATGAACAAAGCTATTTTTTTAGATAGAGATGGAGTAATAAATGATAATACAGGAAAACCAGTTAATAAGCCAAAGGATTTAATAATTTATAAAGGCGTAAGCGAAGCTTTGAAAAAGGCCTCTGACAGCGGCTATGATTTATTTATAGTGACTAATCAAGGAGGAATAGAGCTTGGTTACTTAACCCATGAAAAGTTAAAGGCAATTCATGATAAAATGGAGGAGGAGTTAAAGCCGTACTGCAGCTTTAAGGAAATAGTTTATTGCCCTGATTATAAAAGGGAATCCCACTGCAGAAAACCAAAACCAGGTATGATACTTAAGCTAGCAGAAAAATATGATATTGACTTAAAAAATAGTTATATGATAGGGGATATGGATACCGATATTGAGGCAGGTATAGCTGCAGGCTGCAAAACTGCAAAAATAGGAGCAGAAAACAAAACCGCAGATATCAATGGAAGAAATCTTTATGATGTAATAGAAAAAATTCTTGCTAGCGAATAGAATCTTAGAATAATTCCAAGGTATAGCAATGAATAAATAAGGATTAGGAATATTTAGTATAAAAAATTATTTAGATGGTTACTGTTTTAAATATCGCTTATTTCTAAGCTATCTGCATTAGGTGACTTAAGATTTTTGAAAAATTATGAATATAGAGTTAAAATAGTTTAGTCATAATTAGCCAAGCACAGAGAAATGTGATATAATTTAATAAGTATCAAATATAACTAAATAAAGAAATATGTTATTTTTAGGTAATTTAGAGGGGGAATTTTTTCAATGCCAAGTGAGCCGGATAGTATTTTGCTTCAAGTAGTTTTAATTTTAATTTTAGTTTTAGTTAATGCATTCTTTGCAGCCAGTGAAATGGCTGTAGTATCCTTAAATAAAACTAAGATAAATTATATGGCTAATGAAGGACACAAAAAAGCAAAATTACTAGTCAAATTGTTGGAAGAGCCAAGTAAGTTTTTAGCAACCATACAGGTTGGTATAACTATGGCAGGATTTTTGGCCAGTGCATCTGCAGCTGTAAGTATTTCAGAGCATATGGCTAAGGCAATAAGCAGCTTAGGTATTCCTTTTATAACTGCAGCCAGTGATGAGATTTCATTGGTTATTGTTACAATCTTATTGTCATTTATAACTCTAGTACTAGGTGAACTGTTGCCAAAGAGAATTGCAATGCAAAATGCTGAAGGTATTGCAATGTTTGCTGCAAGACCTATTATTTTTGTTTCCAAAATAACTTTACCTTTCGTAAAGATATTAACAGCCTCAACTAATTTCTTTGCAAGAATATTTAATATCAAGTCTGAAAAGACCGAAGAAGAGGTTACTGAGGAAGAGATTAGAATGATGATTGATGTGGGAGAAGAAAATGGGGTGCTCAATGAGACCGAAAAAGAAATGATAGATGGAATTTTGGAATTCGATAATACCTTAGCTAAGGAAATTATGACACCTAGAACAAATGTATTTACAATAAATGTAAATACTCCTGTTGAGGAATTAATTGATGAGGTTTTAGAAGAACAATACTCAAGAATTCCTGTATACGAGGAAGAAACAGATAACATTATCGGAATACTGTTTATGAAGGATATATTTACAGTATTAAGGAAGAATGAAGTTAGAGATATTTGTATTAGGGAATTAATAAGATCAGCTTATTTTGTTCCTGAAACTAAAAATATAGATAAATTGTTTAGAGAGCTTCAAGAGAGCAAAAACCATATGGCTATATTGATAGACGAATATGGAGGCTTTTCTGGTATTGTTACTATAGAAGACTTAATAGAAGAGGTAATGGGAAATATCTTTGATGAATTTGATGAGGACTATGAGTCCAGCGAATACATTCAAAAGCTTGATAATACTACTTTTATAGTTAATGGTATGGTAGGAATTGATGAGATAAATGAAACTCTAGAGGTTAAGCTGCCCTCAGAGCACTTTGATACTATAGGAGGCTTTGTTATAGACCTTCTTGGAAGCATACCCAAGGAGAACGAAGAGAATATAGTTGAATATGAAAATCTCGTATTTAGAGTTGAAAAGGTAAATGAAAAAAGAATTGAATTAGTTAAAATATGTTTTCAGTAGAGTATAGGAAGCCATGATATTTGGCTTCCTTTTAGATTGTAAAATTGACAGTTTTTGGCCGTAATGCTATTATAAAAGAATGTTATTTGAGAGAATTTGTTTTGGGGGGGCAATTTGATGAGTAAAAAAATTTTTACTATTTTTATGGTGGTATTTTTTGCTGCGATAGCAGTTTTTCATTTTACGCTGAATTTTAACAGGCGAAATGAACCGCCTTCTAAGGAATGGGCAAAGGAAGTACTTATATCTAGTGGAAATGTTAATAGTAGTCCATCTCTTATAAGGTATAAGGATAATTACATAGTAGTCCATAGCGACGGTGATAAAATTAAAATATTGTCAGTAGATAAGATGGGAAAAAAGATTTCCGAAAAAATGTTTAATGCAAATGGACAGGAAGCCTTAAGCACAAATGTTGTCACTGATGGAAAAGAACTATATATATATTGGACTACTAGTGAAAATGGCAAGAAAACTGTTAATAATATAAAATTGGATGATAAATTTAATATTTTAGAAGAGTCTAGAATACACAATGTTGATGAAATAATATCAATTGGAGAAAGTGTTATAGTTTTTAAGTATAATGACAATAAAATTGCAGTTAGCGACCTTAGCACAGGAAAAAGCTATAGTGTCTCTGCTGATGCTGCAGAATTTTTATCCGGTGCAAGAAATAAGGAAGGTTATATTATAAGCTTCAAGCAAAAAGATGGAAATATCAAATATTTTACTATTGTAAATGGAGAGGTATCAAAGGTCAAGTCTGCTGGAAAGCTGGAGAATGTTTCTTCAATTGTTTATATAACTTCAACACTAATAGCTGATGATGCTTCAGGATATATGATGATGGAATATAGAAATAAGGGTGAATTCGGAGGGTCAAAACTAATAAAGTTCTCCTTAAAGGAAGATGATAAATTTGAAATAGGAGACTTGAAGATAGATAATTCAAAAGTCGAAGTTTTAGATATTTCACCTTACTACTCAGGTGGAGCTGCAAAGTTTTTATCAAGAAAAGAGATACCTTATGATAAAAAACATTATTATGAAAATATAGTTGAGTACAATCTTTCCAGTCCAGGAGAATTTATACCTGTTTCAAGATCCAAGGAATTATCCTTGTACTCTGCAGGTATTGAAGATACGGTTATTTTCTGTGATATTGTACAAAAAGATAAACTAAATGTATATATGACTTCTAAAAATGAAGAGTTTAAAAAAATACATAATAATACGAGGGCAGCTGATATTAAGCTTGCATTTATAGACACAGTATCGGGATTGCTATACAGTTTTGCTTATATTTTACCTTATGCTGCTCTCTGGGTAATACCAACTCTTGGTATTATTTCTGTATATAGTATTTTAGAGTACAAGCTTACCGCAAAGAAAAAGAAAATTGGGTTTGCATTAGTATATTTATTCTACTTTTTGTTTAAATCCTTAGGGGTACGATATGTTTCTTTTATGCGATTTGGAAGGTTTATACCGGAATTTATGAGCTTTGAACTAAGCTTGATTTTTTCACTAGTTATAAGCTCGGTATGCGCCATATATGCTTACAAAAAGTACTCAGATGGTCTCGACGGCAATGTTGGAGCTATGAGTTTAACTATACCTTTGATTTTTGATTCTATTCTGACACTTATGCTTGTGGTTCCATTTATGGTTTAAATTTGCAAATGGAAAGAGGATGCTATGAAAATTTTTTATAGCATCCTCTTTATTTTATATTTGTCCTGTAAAATATTGAACTGTTAGACTTACTACAGTAACAGTAAACCAAACAATAAGCCCGAGTATCATTGGTTTTATGCCTGTTTTAAGCATTTTTTTAAAATCAGCGCTTAGACCAACAGCAGAAAGCGCCATAACAATCATAAACTTCGCTAATGCATTAATGTAACTAACTGCAGCTGTATTAAATAGTCCCAATGTGTTTAATAGAGAAGCTATTAGAAACCATAAAATAAACCAAGGAAAAATCTTTTTCAAGCTATAATTGACTTTGCCATTGTTATTAGCTTCCTTTTTCTTTTGGATTGAAACAAGCACTGAGAAAATTAAGGATATGGGAATAATCATTGTGGTTCGAGTAAGTTTAACTATAGTTGCATAGGCTCCAGCAGCATTGCTGAAGGCATAACCTGCTGCAACAACAGAGGAAGTATCATTTATCGCTGTTCCAGCCCAAAGTCCAAAGGCATTATCCGAAAAACCTAACAGGTGTCCTAGTGGAGGAAATATTAGTACAGCAATAATATTAAATAAAAATATGGTTGATATGGAATAAGCTATTTCCATTTCGTCAGCTTCTATTATAGGAGATATAGCAGCTATAGCCGAGCCCCCGCAAATTGCAGTTCCTACTCCAATAAGAGCTTTTAGCTTTGAAGGAATCCCCATAAGCTTTCCAAAGCCATAAGCTGCTAAGAAGGCTGCTGAAAGAGTAAATATCATTACCGAAAAGGAGCTTAAGCCAGTTTTCCAAACCTGCTTAAGGCTTAGCCCAGCCCCTAAAACTATTATAGCCCATTGAAGAATTTTCTTAGAGGTAAAGGTAACTCCCTTTAGGGCTGCCTTGGGCTTACCAACAGTATTGTTAATGGCGATGCCGATTAATATTCCAAATACAGCTCCTCCTATAATAGGAAATTGCTTTCCAAGATAAGTAGAAATAAGTGCAATTAAGAAAGATAATAAAACACCATAACTATTTTCCTTAAACCAATTCATAATATCATCTCCGTTCCTTGTAGTACATTTTATATATTAATACGAAACTTATAAAGATACAAATAATAAATGTTTATCAAACTATAAGCCTGCCTTATGAATCCTTAATATATAATATCATATAAAAGAAATTCATAAAGAGTTGGTTGAGCATTTTATTGATTTCTGTTATGCTTTTAAATAACTAGTATATTAATTAGGAGTTAAGAATGAAAAAGAAGATAATAACTGTAATAGTTTCAGCAATTCTCTTATTAATAATTATTGCTGCAGTAATTGGAAATTATATAAAAGGAAACAATGTCACAAAAAATAGCAAAAATATATTTTATACTGTTCAGAAGAATGCTAACGTTGATAATTTAGCAGAGGAATTTAAGACAAAGGGAATAATTAATAACAAGCTTTATTTTAAGCTATATAGTAAATATAAGAACCTAAATGGAAATATAAAAAATATTAGGATAATGATAGGGCCTAGTATGGAAATCAAAGAGCTGGTAAATAAATTAAAATCTGACCAGCCTGATTTTGCTGTGGTAACTATACCAGAGGGGTTTAAGCTGTATCAAATTGCTGAAAGACTTGAAAAGAACAAGCTAGCAAGTCGAAATAGTTTTATGAATATAAAACTTGAAGATATCGGAGGCAATAGTTTAATTCCTAAAAGAGACAATGTAATTTTTGAATTAGAAGGGTTTCTTTTTCCTGACACTTATTTTATACCCTATAGCTATTCAGAAAAAGATATTGCAGAGCTTATGTTCAATAGATTTAAATCTGTGTTTTCTGAAAGATATATTGAAAGAGCAAAGGAGATAGGTCTTAATATTAATGAAGTTATGGCAATAGCATCCTTAATTGAAAGAGAGGCTATAAATGACAGCGAGAGGAGTAGAATTGCTGGAGTTATCTATAATAGACTAAAGAAGGGAATGATGCTTCAGATAGATGCTGCTGTGATCTATGCTAATACAATGGGGGAAGGACACCTAACAAGGGTTCTTTACAGTCATCTAAAGTATGATTCAAAATATAATAGCTATGTATATAAGGGGCTTCCGCCAGGACCTATAGCTTCGCCGGGTAGACCTTCAATTGAAGCTGCTCTATTTCCTGAACAACATGAATATCTATATTATGTTGCAGGAGAAGAAGGACATGTGTTTAGCAAGACTTATGAGGAACATGTTGCAAATGTAAAAAAATATATTAAGAAGTGATAGAGTATATTAAAAAGTTCTGCCTTGAAATTTAGCAGAACTTTTATTTTTTTATTTTAAATATGAGTAAGGGTTTACTGCTGTTCCATTCTTTCTAACCTCAAAGTGAACATGAGGTCCTGTAGAGTTTCCTGTATTCCCTGATTTGGCAATAACAGCACCAGCTTCAACAGTTTGTCCAACTTTTACTAGAAGCTTAGAGTTATGTCCATAGTATGTTTCTAAACCATTTCCATGACTGATTTTAACTAGATAACCATAGCCGCTTTCCCAACCGCTGTAAGTTATCTTTCCACTCATAAATGCTTTTACATTTGTCCCCGTTGAAACACCTATATCAATGCCTTCATGTTTTCTTCCCCAGCGCTTGCCAAAGTTTGATGTAACTGATCCATTCGCTGGCCAAATTCCACGAATTAAGGGCTGTGAAGAAGCAGACCTTGAAGCAGTTTTCTTAGGCTGGCTTGTATTTTCTGACTTTAGGCTATCCACACCCGGAATTATTATTTGCTGACCCAGCTTAAGCTTGTCAGGTGAACTTAAATTGTTAACAACCAATAAATCGTTAAAATCTATTTTATATAGGGAAGCTAAATCCCAAAGATTTTCACCATCTTTAATTTTATAGGCTATACCATCTATAGAGGGAAATACAAGTTTTTGACCTTCTTGAAGCAATGCATCCTTATTTATTCCATTGGACGCCGTGACTGTAGAAGCCTTTATATCGTATGTACTAGCAATAGCAGCTACTGAGTCAGAAGCTTTTGCTACATATTGAACCACCCTTGGCTGGCTTACTTGAATTTCAAAGGCTTCAGCCATTTGTTTAGAATCTAAAAGCAAAGTCTCATTATTTATATGTTCTATTTTTTCCTTTGGAACTTCTGAATTTGCATAAACCTTAAGCGTTGTTGATGTGATTAATGTTGAAATTGATAAAGCAATTGCAGCAAGCAGAAATGCTGATATTTTTTTTCTTAGCATAATTATCCTCCTCTATAAAGCTTACGAGGTTAGTTGTCGGGTTAGGTCATAGAGCAACCTTCAATTAGTGATTCACCCCAAATAATTAGTCCCCCGTTCCACTTGGTGGATTCAGCACGTTCATCGAATATTATATACAATAATGTGTATGCTTGCAAATATAAATATTGGAATTTGAAAATAATAGGTTGAAAAATATATATAATAATTTGATATAATATATTAAAGTTCTTATTAAAAATAAATATTGAAGTGTGAAGGGAGGGGAATAGTATGTGGAAGTTATTTGCAATATTATCAGCTATATTTGCTGCTTTAACTTCAATTCTTGCTAAAATAGGTATAAAGGGAGTTGACTCTAATCTCGCTACAGCTATTCGTACAGTTGTTATTATTATTTTAGCCTGGGGAATAGTTTTTTCAACAGGTGCGCAGTATGGCATAACGAGCTTAAGCAAACGCAATTGGTTATTCCTAATTTTATCCGGGCTAGCTACTGGTTTATCCTGGGTATTTTATTATAAAGCTATATCTCTCGGCAAGGTATCTCAAGTTGCGCCTATTGATAAGTCTAGTATTGTTCTTACGTTAATTCTATCTTTTTTTGTTTTAAACGAGCAGTTTACTGCAAAAACTTTGATTGCAGGTGCATTAATCACTGCAGGTACATTTGTAATGTTATGGAAGTAGCTTTTGAAATCTGAGTAATATAATTAACTTAGAAGTGTAAACTCATAAATTTATGCAATGTCAGCTTCCATAAGAAATTAAACAAAGTTTATATAGAACTAAAATAATTAAACATAAATTAATATGAGACGAGGTAATGAATTATATTATAAAAACTGTAATCAGCCTGTTAATAGCTTTACAAAACCAGCTATTGATAGGCTGATTTTATTTGAAACGCCCACTACTTGCTATGAAATTATTTTCCTGCTGTCTATAATAGGTAATACCTATTACAATGATAAAATAATCATATTTTACAACATATAATTCAAGTATTATTATAGATATGAATTAGTATGTAAAAAGGAGTATATTATATGAACATAGTTAACAATGATTGTAGTATCGTCAGGTCATGGAGAAAGTTTTATTTTTCACTGATATTAAGTTGTTTTTTTATATCGCTGCTTACAGGGTGTAAAGTACAGCCAGTGGTAGTCAATAACAACAGCTATTATAAATTTACAGATTCACTGCAAAATACCGTAGATTTAAAAGACAAGCCTAATCGAGTAATATCTCTGGTTGGTTCCTATGCGGAAACCTGGATTTTAGCTGGTGGTGAGCTTGTAGGTGTAACTAACGATGTTATAAGTGAAAGGAATATGGATTTATCTAAGGATACAAAAATTGTTGGTACCATAAAAGAGCCAAATGTAGAGGAAATATTGGATCTTTCGCCAGATTTTGTTTTGCTTTCTACTGACATCGAAAGCCATGTAAAGATTTCAGAAACCCTTAAAAAAGCTAATATTCCTTATGCATTTTTTAAAGTTGAGCATTTCGAGGATTATTTATATATGCTTAATGTATGTACAGATATAACGGGTAAAAAAGAATTGTATGAGAAAAACGGTGTTGCAATAAAGAAGAAAATTGATGATGTTTTAGAAAAAGTAGATAAAAAAAATAATCCATCTATCTTATTCATTCGTGCCTTTTCCAGCGGTGCTAAGGCAAAAAATGATGATAATATGGCCTGTAGAATACTTAATGATTTAGGTACTATAAATATTGCCTCAAAGCATAAATCCCTTTTGGAGGATTTAAGTATTGAACAAATCATTCAGGAAGATCCAGACTATATCTTTGTGGTGACTATGGGTGATAGTAAAGAAGCAATTCAGGCATTAAAAGAAGGGATAGAAAAAAGTCCCGCATGGAGCAACTTGTCTGCAGTAAAGAATAACAGATATATTGTTTTGCCAAAGGAATTGTTTCATTATAAGCCAAATGCAAAATGGGGTGATAGCTATGAATATGTGGCAAAAATTCTCTACCCGGATGATTTTAAATAAAAATAGCAGGAGCTATAACGCTGCAGTTATAGCTCTGCTTGCAGTATTTTTAGTAATTGGAATATTCCTCAGCATTAGCATTGGCTCTTCAAGGATATCTTTATCCGAAATTATTTCTGCAATACAGCAGGGTGACAGTAAATCAAAGGTATACCAGATTATAAGTTTTGTGAGAATACCAAGAACATTAGCTGCAGTTCTTGCAGGCTGCGCTTTATCTGTTTCTGGGGTGATTTTGCAATCTGTACTAAATAATTCTCTTGCAAGCCCCAATATTATTGGTGTAAATGCAGGGGCAGGATTGTTTACTGTTTTAATTACAGCATTTTTTCCATCTAGTCTGTATTTTACAGCGACTGCCGCCTTTTTGGGTGCCCTCCTGGCTGTACTTATAGTTTATTTTTTAGCACAGAAGACAGGTGCGTCTCGAATGACCATTGTTTTATCTGGAATTGCTGTTTCAAGCTTTATAGGGGCAATTACAGATACAGTACTTACTCTTAAGCCTGATACAGCAATCAGCAGAACGCTGTTTTTAATTGGCGGGTTTTCAGGTGTTACTATGGAAAAAGTAGGATTTTCTACTTGGTTTGTTATTTCTTCGCTTATAATAGCTTTAATACTGAGTTACGATATGAACATACTTTCAATGGGAGATGAAACTGCTAAGTCGCTTGGGCTACATGTGACCAAGCTTCGGTTTATATTTTTAATCCTTGCAGCACTTCTTGCTGGAAGTGCCATAAGCTTTGCTGGACTCTTAGGATTTATTGGACTTATAGTTCCACATGCAGCCAGATTTTTAGTTGGGTACGATAACCGGCTTTTGATTCCTGTTTCAGCGCTGCTTGGAAGCGTATTTACTTTATTATGCGACTTATTAGCACGAATACTTTTTGCACCTTTTGAAATTCCTGTAGGTATTATAATGTCATTTTTAGGAGGTCCATTTTTTATATATCTATTACTAAAGAGTAAGAGAGGTCAGCTTTATGATTAATTTGAAAAATATAACTGCTGGGTATAATGGAGTTAAAATAATCAAGAATATCAATATAACATTTGAAAAAGGCACAATTACAGCCATTGTTGGTAAAAACGGCTGCGGAAAGACTACACTATTAAAAGCTGCATCAAATTTGTTAAAGCCTTTTAGTGGAGAGATTATGATTAATGGTGAAAGCATTTTAAGTATGACTAACAATGAACTTGCAAAGCAGATTTCATTTTTACCTCAGATTAGAGTCGTTCCCAATATAACAGTATATAACTTAGTTATGCATGGCAGGTTTCCATATTTGGGGTTCTCCCGTATCCCTCAAAAGAAAGATAAGCTTATAGTAGATAGTGCAATAAATAATATGGGACTTAAGGAATATACAAACAAAAATATTCAAGAGCTTTCCGGCGGTGAGCGGCAAAAGGTGTATATATCAATGATTTTAGCTCAAGATACAGATATTATATTTTTAGATGAGCCCACTACATATTTAGATATTAATCATCAGCTTGAAATATTAGAAATAACAAAAGAGCTTAAAAAGATGGGTAAGACGATTGTAATGGTGCTTCATGACTTAAGCAGCGCACTTTCTTATTCTGACAAGATATGTC
>CAZMQY010000015.1:22148-24580 GCA_964568335.1 uncultured Clostridium sp. | reverse complement strand
ATTTGGCTTGTTTTGAAGCAAAAAATCTTATCAAATTCATAGAGAACAATAAAAGTGAATTGCTTAAGCTAAGCAAGAAATATCTAGATTATATGATTACTTTAGGATAGAAAATGTTATGGAGGGATATTATGAGGGCTACTGAATTATATGACCATTTAGAAAGAGATTTTATTTTTCCCGAATTGAGAGATGATTGGGCAAGATATATGACTGAATTAGATGACTATCTTTGCAGCAGCTTTAAAGAAAGGAGCATGGGATTGGTATGCGATTTCGCAAAGGAAATCAATAAGGTTTACTCCGCTGTATTTCCAACTGAAGAAGTCATGAAGAAGATTATTAATGATGGAGCTGCAGATGCCATGTTATTTCTGCACCACCCTTCAATTTGGGACATTAGAAGAGCACCAAAGGCTTTCTATCAAATGGAAAGAACCCTGTTAGAAAAATATAAAGAGAGAAGAATATCCATATATAATTTGCATGTGCCTTTGGATAACTTTGGTGAATATTCAACAAGTAAAACTTTAGCCGATGCCTTAGAAATAGAAATTGAAAAACCCTTTGCTGAATATCGTGGAAGTTTATGTGGTGTAATTGGAAAACCTAAATGTAGTAATATGAAAGAACTGCATAATAAGTTTTCAAAGGTGCTGGGGCATGAGACAATGCTTTATTTATACGGAGATAATGATATAAAGGATGGAAGGGTAGCTATTGTAGCAGGTGGTGGTAACAATAAGGAGACTGTTTCTGAGATGCTTGCAAATAATGTTAGTATTCTTATTACGGGTATTTCAGTAAACAACGAAAACAGTGCAGAAACTCATAGACTTGAGCAAGAAAATTGTATAAATGTTCTAGGAGGAACTCATTATTCAACGGAAAAATTTGCATGTCAAAAGATGTGCGGTTACTTTGAAAAACTTGGACTTGCTTCTGTTTTTATTGAAGGTGAGCCAATACTTGAGGATATGTAAATATAGCCAGGAGGATTACTATATGCAGGCTATTCAAGGTATTATAAGTGACACCATGTAAAACAACACTAAGTAAAAATTTTGTTTTGTAAAAGAACAAAAATAGGGAGAGCTTTATTTATGAAATTAAAATATACAAAGTTTCAAAAAGCTATAGAATTGATTACAATTATTTTTTTACTTTTAATTTGGATTTACTTAATTGTGTCATGGGATAACCTTCCAGATAAAATTCCTGGACACTATAACGCAGCAGGAATTGTTGACCGCTTAGGAAATAAAAGCGAAATACTGTTAACACCCATTGTTAGTTTAGTACTTTATACATTGTTGACTATTGTGTCTTACTTCCCTTCTATTTGGAATGTTCCTAATAAAGTTACTGAAGAAAACAGGGAATTTACATATGGTAATTTAAAAACTATGCTAATTTTAATTAAAATGGAGATGGTTATTACTTACGCCTATATGACTTATTGCGGTATAAAAACACAGTCTTTAGGAGCTTGGTTTTTGCCACTAGACCTTATGGTGATTTTTGGAACTATAATATATTATATTATTAAGATTTCACGAAAGAAGGATAGCGTAAAGAAATAAACATGTAAAAAAGAATATTCTTGAATTTGCTGGCTGTAGAATTTTTCAAACATACAGCGGTATTATTAATAGTAAATCTTGCTTTGAAAAAGCAGCTGTGTGCAAAGAATATTAATATTATCAGAAAGGAGATTTTACATGGGTATAAAGTACACAACAAAACTAACTTCACATGAGGAGTTATTTTACTTGTATGAGTGTCTTGAATGGAATGATTTTTTACAATTAAGTAAAGATCAATTAGTAAAAGCAATGGAACAAAGTTGGTATGTGATTTATGCATATGACGAGGAAAAACTTGTTGGCACAGGCAGAGTGATTTCTGACGGTGTTATAAACGCATATCTATGTGGCTTAGGCGTAATTCCAGCCTATAGAAATAAGGGCATTGGTACTGAAATCAGCAAGAGATTAGTGGAATATTGTAATGGAAGCAACCTGCATATACAATTATTCTGTGAAGAAAAATTAGTACCATATTATAAAAATAAGGGGTTTGAAATTTTTGCGGTTGGAATGAAAATAAAGTAGAAAAAAATTAGTAAATAGATAGTAGAAATATTATTGTGTTATATTTTATATTGAAAGGAAAAGTGGTTGTATTATGAAAGATCAAAATCAAATAATAGGAACTCCAGTTGAACTAGAAGAGGTATTAGCAACATCAGAGAAAGCTCGCAGGTTTTATGAAAGTCTTGCTCCATCCTATAAAAAAGGATATGACGAATGGGTAGGTGGTGCAAAGCAAGAAAAGACAAGAAGAGATCGTGCGGCTAAAGCTCTACTAATGCTAGAAGCAGATAAGAAAACACTAACAACAAAATTATAAGCTTATAAAGTGCCACCCAC
>CAZMQY010000015.1:0-22048 GCA_964568335.1 uncultured Clostridium sp. | reverse complement strand
CCACTTGCCATGTGGGTGGCACCATTTTATTGAATAAATGCCCGTCAACCTGCTTACAATAAGGCTAATGTAGCAATAGTGTTCGCAGGTGAAGGGAATGAGAAATATATATAATAAAATAATTCGTATTTTAGTAATTATAAATTTAATCTTGCTGGGTGCAATCCTTTTTGGGAAAATTGCCTTTATCCACAGGCTTTCAACTGCTGTAGTTAAAACTCTTTTAGTTCCACTTTTTGCAGCTGCACTTTTTTTCTATATAATAAGACCGTTAAATGATATATTTTTAAAAAAAGGCTTAGGTACTGGCAAGGCAAGTTTGCTCACATTGATTATTTGCAGTTTTATATTAAGCGGACTTATATATTATTTTAGTCAATATGCCTATGGACAGTTTAAGGAACTTAGAAGCCAGCTTATAGTTACGATGCATGAAAATAAAGATGTAGAAGGCATTATAAATTATATAAATCAATTTATAAATAATAATCATTTCTATGCTTTGGCTGCGGATATGGCTAAAAACTATATTCAAAAAATAGGTCAAAACTTTATGAGAATGTTAGGCTATTTTATGAATACCTTCTCTATGGTGTTTCTTATCATAGTTATAGTGTTTTATATGCTGAAGGATGGTTATAAATTTAAGGACAAAGTACTATATTTCATACCTGATAAATATAAGACCATAGCAGGCAAGTTAATTTCAGAAAGTGATGTTATATTAAGCCACTATGTGACTGGTCAGGCAAAGGTAGCCCTTTCTCTAAGCGTAATGATATTTATAGGCTATAAAATTATAGGAATATCAAACGCTATGATTCTTTCATCTATAACCTTCATTCTTGCCTTTATACCCTTTGTAGGTTTTTTTATATCCATGATAATTCCTTTAGTAATTTCCTTAGGTATGGGCATAGTCATGTTTGGAAAGCTTGTGGCTGTATTTATAATTGTTCAGACACTTAAAGGCAGGGTTGTAGTTCCAACAATTATGGCTAGAAGTATGAAGATACATCCACTGACAGATATATTTTTAGTAATAGGAGCTATTGCAGTAGGAGGCCCTTTTGCTGCCTTCGCAGTGGTACCCGTATATGCTATTACTAAGAATGCGGTTTTAGTTCTAAAAAAATACTATGAATAATATATTAAGATACCGAAGATTTTCAATAAGGCAGTTATAATATTTGCAATATTATGATACAATTAAGTTAGAGCATGAGATGGTATTTCCTATACAAAGGGAGTACCATTTTTGTTTTTAGCATGGTAGGGGGTATAGTAATGAATGGTTTGGAATTTAATTTAACAATGAGAGATGGGCATGAGATTAGAGCTTACAAATGGGAGCCGGATGCCGACAAAAAGGCGGTTGGATCAGTACAACTTGTACATGGTTCCTGTGAGCATTCAAAAAGGTATGTAGATTTTGCAAGTTTTTTAACTGATAAGGGTTATATAGTATATTCAATGGATCTGAGAGGTCATGGATTATCAGCACAAAACAAAGAAGATTTAGGCTATTTTGCTGAAAGTAATGGCTGGAGCATTGTTGTTGAAGATATATATGAGTTAACTAAGTTTATTAGAAAAGAGCAGGAGGGCTTAAAGCTTGTAATGCTGGGTCACAGCATGGGTTCATTTTTTGCCAGGCATTATGCCATAGAGCATGGTGATAAAATTGATGGACTTATAGCAACAGGAACAGCACATAACTCAAAGCTACTTTTGAAGCTTGGCAAGTTCTTAGCAGAAAAGGATATTAAGAAAAAGGGTTCAAAAAACAGAAATATGATCTTAAATAAAATGTCCTATGATTCCTTTAGCAATCAGTTCAAGCCTATAAGAACAAAACAGGATTGGCTTACAAGAGATACGGCTATAGTGGATGAGTATATAGCTGATGATTTGTGCGGTTTTGTATTTACCTCTAGTGCCTTTAGGGACATGTTTACTGGCTTGCTTTTTATAACGGATGGAAACAATATAAGCAAAACTCCAAAAACTTTACCTATTTTGCTTTTGTCAGGGATGAAGGATCCGGTAGGAGGCAATGGAAAAATGGTTGAGAAGGCTTATGAGGAATATAAAAAAGCTGGACTTATAAATGTAAATATGAAAATGTATGAAGATATGAGACACGAAATTTTAAACGAGATAGGCAAGGAAGAGGTTTATGAGGATATTTTAGCTTGGATAGACAGGATATAAGAATACAGGGGGGAGCCATATGTATGATATTGCTATTATAGGAGCTGGGGTTGTCGGTTCATCTATTGCAAGAGAGCTATCAAGATATAATCTAAACCTGTGCTTAATTGAGAAGGAAGAGGATGTAGCAACAGGAGCTTCCAAAGCAAACAGCGGGATTGTACACGGGGGGTATGCTGCAAAGTATGGAACCCTTAAGGGAGAGCTTTGCATAAAGGGTAATGTAATGTATAGTCAATTAGAAAAGGAACTGAATTTTGGCTTCAGGAGAACGGGAGCCTTGGTTGTAGGCTTTAACAGTGAGGATGAGAAAAAAATAAGAGAGCTTTATGAAAACGGCTTAAAGATTGGCTGCGATGATCTAGAGATAATTTATAAAGAAAGAATAAAAGAGCTTGAGCCATATATAAATGAAGAGGCAATAGTTGCATTGCATGCAAAAAGTGTAGGTGTTACTTCTCCTTATGAGCTTACTATAGCACTTGCTGAAAATGCTGTTTCTAATGGTGTGGAGATTAAGCTTGAAACAGAAGTTGTGGCTATAGAAAAGAAAGAAGACCATTTTAATATAAAAACCGACAAGGGTTATATTGAAAGCAAATATATTGTAAATGCAGCAGGGATATATAGTGATAAAATAGCTAATATGGTTGGGGTAGACGACTTTAATATACTGCCAAGGAGAGGGCAGTATATACTGCTTGGAAAAGATCAAGGTCACCTAGTAAATACAGTGCTTTTTCAAGTGCCTACTGAAAAAGGAAAGGGCATTTTGGTTACAACAACCTATCACGGAAACTTTATGATAGGACCTAATGCAGAGGAAATTGGAGATAAGGATGATGTAGCCACATCCATGGAAAGTCTTGAGACGGTAATTGAAACTGCAAGAAAATCCATAAAGGTCTTTGATATTAAAAGAGCCTTAACCAGTTTTTCAGGTATAAGAGCAGTAAGCAGTAATGGAGACTTTATAATAGAAGAAAGCAAGGTTAAAGGGTTTATTAATGTTGCAGGTATTGATTCACCGGGGCTAACCTCCGCACCAGCTATTGCTTTAAGAACGATAGATATTCTTAAAGCTTGTGGATTAGAGCTAAAAGATAATCCTGATTTTAATCCTTATAGAAAGTCATTGATAGTCCCAAAGCATAGAAGCTTTGATGAAAAGATTAATCATGAAAGTCCTGAAAAAAATATAATTTGCAGATGTGAAAGAGTAACTGAAGCTGAAATTATAGATGCTATACACAGGGGGATTCCAGTTAAATCCATTGATGCAGTTAAGAGAAGAGTTAGAGCCGGAATGGGAAATTGCCAAGGGAGTTTTTGCAGAAGCAGGGTAGCTGCTATAATAGCAAGAGAGCTTAACATTCCCATGGAAGAGGTTACAGTAAGAGGGAAAAAGGCAGCAGCTGCACCTGTGAGGGCAGACATAAAGCTTATTAGGAGCTGCAGTAAATAAATTTTACTAAGTTTATCTATAATTAAGAAATTCGTAAGATTTTCTTAGGCTATTTTTAATAAGTACTCCCTATAATTGTATATAGGAATATATAATGTAGGGGGTTAAAAATGAGGAAAATAAAGATAATTATAGAGCTTATAATAATAGTTATTTTATGTATAATAATTGCAATTAAGGTTAACCATGACTACAAAAAAGAGAGCCAAATACTTAGGCAAGAAATACATAGCTTTCTGCAAAATGAAAAAAATCGCGTAGACACATATCAAGCAGCAGTAAAACTGAATAAGGGAAGCTCGGAAAATACTTGTGTTTACTTTATTGCTGAGGTTTTAAGAAAAAATAACTTTGAGATTCCTAAAGAAACTGCCAATACCTCACAAATTCTTTCAATACTTAAGGATAAAGGCTGGCAAAAGGACAGCGATTATAAAAATTTAAAGCCAGGAGATATATGCTTTACAACTGATGCAAAAGGAAATAAGAACGGAATTCCAACTCATACTTATGTCTTTATGGGTTGGGTTGAGGAAGGAAAATATGACTATGCCTATATTTGTGACAACCAAGCAAAGGACTATAATAATAAGGTTTATCATGTTAGAAATATAAAAAGTGTTGATAAGGCTAATGGATTTACAAAGGATTCCTTTAGTTTCTTTATGAAGGATGCATAATTAAGAAGGCGCTATATTGAAATTGAACAATATAGCGCCTTCTTAATTATACAGATTAAAAATCCTCTTCTAGACGCATCCAGGTCTTAAACTCCAAAGGATTATTCTCATTGATTAAGAATACCCTGCCTCCTCTTGAAAAGCCTTCCTTGCCATAAGTGCCGTAGCCTATGCTCCTTGAATAGCCAAGGATAATGCCTTGAAGCTTGCCAACATAGTCATTTACGTGGTCGTGGCCCACAAATACACCTTTAACGTCTCCTGTTTTTACTAAAGCGTCAAATAAGCCTGAGTTAACTGCGGAAGTGCATTCCTCCTCATTTCTATTACCCTTTGCAGCACCGCTTTTCCATAGAGTTTTCCACTCAGGCAGGGGAATATGAAAAAACATTAGGGCTGGTATAAGCTCATTATAGTTTGCTTTTAGTTGTGCAGAGGTATCCTTATACCAGGCTATTTGGCTTTCTTTCATCCACTCATAGGTTTGCAAGTCGTGAGAGTATTCTCCAGAATCCATCATGTAAATATTAAAGGCAGGAAGATCACTCTTAGAGCTGCTTATAAGAAGATTATAATTTCCTACTTTTTCATTATCCATGAAGCCAATTTCACTTATATTATTAGGATAGGACATGTAAAGCTTCATCATATCTTCCTTGCTCATCTTGCCATGGTCCTCATCATGGTTGCCAAAAATCACCGCCCAAGGTATTCCTCTCTTTTCTATTGGAGCTGCAAGGTTATCTATTGCTCTTTTTACATCATGGATGGATTTACATTTGCCGTCAATATTATCCCCTGTAAGCACTACAAGGTTTGGCTTTTCGTAGTCTAGTATCTTTTTCATTAAATTTACTGTTCTTGGATCAATCATAGGGCCATCCTGAGAGTCAGTAAATTGAACAATTTTAAAGTTACCCTCTGAATTGAACTTAAGCTTAGGCTTCTCAATATTATTATTTTCCTTGCTATAGGTTATAGAAAAGAAAATAGCCAAGCAAATTATTATAGTACCTATCACAAACTTTCCCTTATGAAGCTTCATAGGAATAGCCCTCCCTATTTGACATCTGTCTGATTTTAATAATATAATTACCTGTTTTAGGGAAAAAATTCTCAGCTTATAAATTAATTGCTCTTTTTTTAATGGTGTGTTATAAAGAAATAAATACAAGTGACTAGGATAAGGAGAACAATATGAATCTTTTAAGCGCAGAAAATATATCAAAGAGCTACAGTGAAAAACAGCTGTTAAATAATATAAATCTAGGTATTAATGAAGGAGATAAAATAGGACTTATCGGAGTAAACGGAACAGGAAAGTCTACCTTTTTAAAGATACTTGCGGGAGTAGAGCAGGCTGATGAGGGAAGAGTTATAGCAGGGAACTCTGTTAAAATAGAATATCTTTCCCAAAATCCTCTTTTCGATTCTGAAGCAACAGTTTTAGAGCAGGTGTTTAAAGCTAACTCACCTGTTATGAAGCTTATTAGAGAGTACGAGGAGGCACTGCAAAATCCTGATACTGAAAGTGATAAGATAATAAGGCTGACTCATAGTATGGATGCTATGAATGCATGGAGCATAGAAAGTGAGGCTAAAACCATACTTACAAAGCTTGGGATTTCAGATTTTAATGCCAGGGTAGGGAGCTTGTCTGGAGGACAGAGAAAGAGGATAGCTTTGGCTGCGGCACTTATTAATCCTTCTGAATTGCTTATACTTGATGAGCCCACAAACCATCTTGATAACGACACAATAGATTGGCTTGAGCAGTACCTTAACAAGAGAAAAGGTGCTGTACTTATGATTACACACGACAGATATTTTTTAGATAGAGTGGTAAATGAAATAATTGAGCTTGACAGGGGGAATCTCTACCTTTACAAGGGCAATTACAGCATTTTTTTAGAAAAAAAGGCAGAGAGAGAGGAGCTTGAAGCAGCCAGTGAAAAGAAAAGGCAGAGCTTGTTTAAAAAAGAGCTGGCTTGGATAAGAAGGGGTGCCAAGGCAAGAACGACAAAGCAGAAGGCAAGAATTGACCGCTTTGAAGCTTTAAGCGAACAGCTTGTGGATGAAACATCGGAAAAACTTGAAATTTCAGTAGGCAGCAGCAGGCTCGGCAAAAAAGTAGTTGAGCTTGAACACATAAATAAAGCCTTTGGAGAAAAAAAGGTTATTGAGGATTTTAGCTATATAGTTTTAAGGAATGATAGAGTAGGCATAGTTGGACCAAATGGAAGCGGCAAGTCTACTTTGATGAATATAATAGCAGGAAGAATTAAGCAAGACAGCGGTACTGTTGATATAGGTGAAACAGTTAAAATAGGCTATTATTCTCAAGAGACTCATCATATGAATGAAGCTATGAGGGCTATAGAATATATAAAAGAGGCCGCAGAATATATTGAAAATGCTGAAGGCTATAAAATTACTGCCTCACAAATGATGGAGAGGTTCTTGTTTTCGGGTACTTTGCAGTGGACGCCTATAGCTAAGCTTTCTGGAGGAGAAAGAAGAAGGCTGTTTTTATTACGAGTGCTTATGGAAGCGCCAAATGTTCTGCTTTTAGATGAACCTACGAATG
The DNA here is from genome assembly GCA_964568335.1 of uncultured Clostridium sp. Classification (GTDB taxonomy): domain Bacteria; phylum Bacillota; class Clostridia; order Clostridiales; family Clostridiaceae; genus Clostridium_AT. Next base: position 15,102 of record CAZMQY010000015.1, on the reverse strand, counting down.
ACTTGGACATAGAAACCCTTACAATTTTAGAGGATTATCTGGAGGATTTTCAAGGGGCGGTTATTGCTGTCTCCCATGACAGATACTTTTTAGACAGAATGGCTGAAAAGATATTCCTTTTTGAAGGTGAGGGGACAATTAAGCAATACACAGGAAACTATACGGAGTTTAAGGAAATTAATGAAGCTGAAGCAGAAGTTAGTAACAAGTCAGTGGACAAAAGCAAGGAAACTGTGAATAAAAATTCTGACACTGTGGATAAAAAGAAAGATAAACCTTTAAAGTTCTCTTTTAAGGAGCAAAAGGAATATGCTGAAATAGACTCAGTAGTTGCTGAACTTGAAAGCAAAATAGAGGAAGCTGAAGAGAAGATTAATAAGGCATCATCAGACTATACGCTTTTGCAGCAGCTTTTAGCTGAAAAGGAAGACCTAGAAAAACAGCTTGAAGAAAAAATGGAGAGATGGGTTTACTTAAATGAATTAGCTGAAAGAATTGAGAAAGAAAAGGGAAAATAAATGAATAGAAAAACAAAATATTTAATTATTATTTCCTTCGATGGCTTATCAACCTTGGATTTTGATTATATAAGTAATCTGCCTAATTTTAAGGAGTACCTTAGGGAGGCTTCTTACTGCAAGAAGGTATATAGCATTTATCCAAGTGTTACTTATCCGGCACATGCAACTATAGTTACAGGGAAATTCCCTAAAAACCATGGGGTAGTTAATAATACCTTGCTGCAGCCCCATAGAAAATCTCCGGATTGGCATTGGCAGAGAAAACATATTAAGGGAGAAACCTTTTATGATGAAGCAATAAAAAAGGGTATGAAGGTAGCTGCACTTCTTTGGCCAGTCACTGCAAAAGCAAGAATTCAATATAACATGCCTGAAATTTTTGCAAACAGACCTTGGCAAAATCAAGTAATGGTGTCTTTTTTCAATGGAAGTCCTCTTTTTCAGCTAGAGCTTAATAAAAAGTATGGACATATAAGAAAGGGACTTAAGCAGCCGTACCTTGATGATTTTGTTCACCAATCTGCTATATACATCATTAAAAATAAGAAGCCGGATGTAACCATGATTCACTACGTGGATTTGGATTCCATGCGGCATCATTATGGATTCAAAGCTGATGAAGCTAAGCAGGCATTGCACAGACATGACAATAGGCTTGGGGAAATTATCGAAGCACTTAAAGAAAGTAATATGTATGAGGAAAGTACTATCATCTTACTAGGTGACCACAGCAGCTTAGACGGAAATAAAATAATAAGCTTGAATATAGTTTTACAGGATAGAGGCTATATTAAGCTTGATGCTAGCGGAAAAATAGCTGACTATAAAGCAATTGTACAAAGCTGCGACGGTTCAGCTTATGTATATGTTAAGGATAAGAGCTTAGTTGATGAAGTTTTTTCAGTAATTGATAGCTTTAATAAAAAATATAATTGTATTGAGGCAATATACAGTTCAGAGGATGCAGCTCGGTTTGGCGCAGATCCAAACTGTACCTTCCTTCTTGAAGCAAACCTGGGCTATTACTTCACCGATGAGCTTGAAGGCGATCCAATTAAAGAGGTTAAGCCTGAAGATGTTGGTCATAAGGCGCATAGAACAAAAGCCACACATGGATATTCGCCCTTTAAAAAAGATTATACTACTGTATTTATGGCTGCAGGCATGGGCATAAAAGGTGGGGAGATAATAGAAGAAATGAGTTTGGTTGACGAAGCACCTACAATTGCTAGCTTGCTTGGTGTGGAGCTTAAAGAGGCTGATGGCAGAATTATTTCGCAATTCCTAAAATAAGTTAATGCAGAGATAACATGGGTCTGATACAATATACATAAGAATATAAGTAAATATGGGCATGAGGCTTAATTAGCTTCATGTCTAAAAAAGAGTGTAAGGGGAGGGGTTCTATGTTCAAGCTTAACGAGACGGAAAAGAGCTGGGTGTTTTATGATTGGGCCAATTCAGCATATACCTTAACGGTAACCACTGCAATACTTCCATTATATTTTAAATCAGTTTTCCAAAATGCTGGAGGTTCAGCAACTTTGTCCACAGCTTATTGGGGGTACTCAAGTTCTATAGCAACCTTATTTTTGGCTATAATGTCACCAATACTTGGCACTGTAGCGGATTACAAGGGATATAAAAAGAAGTTTTTCAGCATGTTTTTTATTATGGGTATAGTTACGACAGCTATGCTTGCTCTAGTACCTAATACCAGTTGGATAATGCTTTTAGTCTTATATATTTTATCCTCCATAGGCTTCTCAGGGGCTAATATATTTTACGATGCTTTCTTAGTCGATGTTACTACTGAAGAGAGAATGGACAAGGTTTCAACCTGGGGCTTTGCACTTGGGTACATTGGAAGTACAATACCCTTTATAATAAGTATGGCTATTGTAATACTTTCACAATTTAAGATGCTTCCTTTATCCGTTCCATCAGCAAGCAAAATAGCCTTTGTAATAACTTCTATATGGTGGTTAGTCTTTACAATTCCAATGCTTAAGAGGGTTAATCAGGTTCATGGTATAGATATTGAACCAAATCCAATAGCAAATAGCTTTAAAAGAATAGGGCGTACCTTTAAAAATATTAAACAGCATAGAAAGGTGTTTTTATTCCTTCTAGCCTACTTCTTCTATATTGATGGAGTGGATACAATAATAAAAATGGCAAGCTCCTACGGTGCAGACTTAGGCATAGATTCTAATACCTTGCTTATAGTTCTTCTCGCAACTCAGTTTGTAGCCTTTCCTTTTGCAATACTTTATGGGAAGCTGTCTGAGAAGTACAGAGGCAAGACAATGATTTATGTTGCAATAATAATTTATACTCTTATTTGTATTTATGCCTACTTCTTAAAAACTAAGCTGGACTTTTGGATATTAGCGATGCTTGTTGGAACCTCGCAAGGAGGAATACAAGCCCTAAGCCGTTCTTACTTTGGTAAGCTTGTACCAAAGGAAAAAGCGAATGAATTCTTTGGGTTCTATAATATCTTCGGAAAATTTGCTGCTGTTATGGGACCATTTCTAGTTGGAATAGTAACTCAGCTTACAGGAAAGACAAACAATGGCGTGTTTAGCATAGTAATTCTATTTATTATAGGTGGAATAATACTTACAAGAGTACCAGAAGACAATGATATAAGTGTTAGTTTAGAAGTTTAATTAAAGTATATAAAATTAAAACCCTTGCAGTGAAATTAAAATCACTGCAAGGGTTTTAGCTATTTAAGTATATATAAGTTAACGTATTTTACAGCCCAATTTAGCGCTTCTCTTTTAGTATCAAAGAAAACATCAATAAAGTTTCCTTTGATTGCTGAGCCGCAGTCTGCAGCAATAGCAAAGCCATAGCCTTGTACAAAAAGTTTTGTGCCATAAGGTATTACAGTTGGATCAACTGCTATTGTGCTGTAGCCATCTGGGTTTCTAACTGCCTTTCTGCCAGTGGCAGTATAAGCTGTAGTTCTTCCTCCTGTTGGAGAGTAGGCTGTAGATTTTACTTTTATTACTTTAGAGTAAGGAATTGCCTCTCCGCCTCTTGATATAGGCATTGATGGATAAGTTCCTTGAACAATAATCTTTTCCTTTGGTTTCTTTGAAACTACTTCACTGACAACCTTTCTAAGTACTTCCTTTCCATTTTCATATGTAACGCTGAAGGTAGTTTTCTTTTCTCCTGCCTGGCCTTCTTGAGAAATCTTTCTTTGGGTGTTTGGAAGGCTGCTATTAGGCTTAACAACAGTGCTGAAGGCTATGGCTTCTGTTTCTGAAAGCTCTTTTACTTCAACTCTTATTACATCCAGCTTCATTCCTTCAGTAAGTTTTGCTTCCTTTTCTAGGCTTAATTTATCCAGCTCCCCTAAAACAATCCCCTCTGCCTTAAGCATGGAATCAATGGTTTCCTCAGCGGATAGAATATCCAACTCTTCATTATGCACTACCACCTTAACATTTACTGCTCGTTTTATTGTTACGGTGGACTTGTCTATAGTTTTTGAGTCTAAAGGAAGGTCAATTTTATCCTTAGGACCTACAACTATGTTCTTTTCAGCTAAAGCTTTTTCTAAAGTGTTTTTAAAGGTTATAATTTTAGTTTGATTACCGTCAACTACTACAGTAATCGTTTTTATATTTAAGTATATTACTGACATTAACCCTGCTGCAATTAAGATTGATATTATTAATGTTAGGTACTTTCTCTCCTTAACCTTAGTTAGGAAATTTTGAACTGAACTAATAATAATCCGCCTCCTCATTATTTATGCTAAAAGTGTAGCAAGCTTTTAGCAGCGCTTATACATACCTTGTGGTAAATATATGTAAGATAATAACCTAATTTTTTATAGTTGTCAAATTTAAGGTGTTAAGGCTTTCACATTTAAAAAAATAGGTTATAATAAAATAGGCAATTAATTTGTTAACACTACTTTATATGTACTGGGGGAAGGAAAAATGACAATAGGAAGCTTTTTGAAGTTTGTTGAGATTCAGACAAAGGTAGCCAGTGTAATTCCATTTATCATAGGAAGCTTATATGCTTTTTATAGATATAGCAGTTTTAAATTAAGCAATTTTATAATTATGTTTGTTTCATTAATTTGTTTCGATATGGCTACCACAGCTATAAACAACTATATAGATTTCAAAAAAGCTATTAAAAAGCAAGGCTTTGGCTATGAACAGCATAATGCTATGGTTAAGCATGGAATTAGAGAAAAAACTGCACTAGGTATTATTTTTACTTTGATAGCTATAGCTGCTGTTTTTGGATTACTGCTGACGATAAATACTAATATAGTAGTGCTTCTAATAGGAATAATATCCTTTGGCAGCGGTATTTTCTACACCTTTGGACCCATACCAATTTCTCGTATGCCGCTGGGAGAAGCCTTTTCAGGATTCTTTATGGGTTTTATAATCTTATTTTTAGCAATATTTATACATGTATATGATAAAAACATTGCTTACTTAACTTACGTAAATGATATTTTAAGCTTTAATGTAAATATTTTAGAGATACTCCGAATATTTCTTTTATCCATTCCCACAGTTGGTGGAATTGCAAACATAATGCTTGCAAATAATATATGCGACTTGGAGGAGGATATAGTAAATCAAAGATTTACTTTGGTTTATTATATAGGCAGAGGAAATGCTCTTAAGCTCTTTGCATTTTTGTATTACATCGGTTATGCAGCAATAATAGTGTCGGTAGCATTAAAGATAGCATCTTTAGTACTTTTATTAGCACTGTTAACTCTAATACCAGTATATAAAAACATAAAAACCTTTTGTGCAAAACCAGTTAAAAGTGAAACTTTTATTCTGGCTGTTAAGAACATGGTGCTTATGAACGTTGGTCAAATTATTACTTTAGTAATAGCTATAAGTCTAAAATAAATATAAAAAGTGAATTGGCAATTAAAGGATTATTTCTTTGTAAAGCAACCTTTAATTGCCGTTTTTTAATTGTTAATTTTCCATTATTAATTATAAAAGAGCAGCCCACTTTTATAATATTTCCTTGTACATATCGGAATACTATAATATAATAGTATAATTGACGTTTGAAAGAGGGAATATGAATGGAAATAGAAAATGTGAAATTTAATGATTTAGGACTTAGTGAAAAGGTGCTTAGAGCTATAGATGATTTAGGCTTTGAAGAGCCATCAAGAATACAAGCTGAGGTAATACCAGTTTTACTAGAAGGCTTTGATGCTATCGGTCAAGCGCAAACTGGTACTGGGAAAACTCTTGCTTTTGGAGCACCAATTTTAAGCAGGTTTGAAAGAGGCGAAAATAACAAGATACACACTATTATACTTGCTCCAACAAGAGAGCTTGCAATTCAGGTTAATGATGAATTGGCACGTATAGCTAAATATTCAAGAGTAAGAATGCTTCCTGTTTACGGAGGTCAGCCTATCGATAGACAAATTAGAGCCTTAAAGAGCGGAATAGATATCGTAGTAGGTACACCAGGTAGAGTACTTGATTTAATTAGAAGAGATTTAATTGACTTAAGCTATATTAAATTCCTTGTGCTTGATGAAGCAGATGAAATGCTTAATATGGGCTTTATCGAGGATATAGAAGAGATTCTTAAGAATGCTAACAAGGAAAGACAAACAATGCTTTTCTCTGCAACTATGCCGGATGAAATAAAGAAGCTTAGTAAGAGATATTTAAAACCAGACAGCAAGCATATTTCTATAATAAAAAATACTATGACTGTTTCTACAGTTAGTCAGTATTATTATGAAATAAAACAAAAGGATAGATTTGAATCCTTCTGCAGAATACTTGATGTTGATGAACCAGCTTCAGCAATAATCTTCTGTAAGACTAAAAGAGGCGTAGATGAGCTAGTGGAAGCCATGCAGGCAAGAGGTTACAGCGTTGAAGGAATGCATGGAGACATGAATCAAAATCAAAGATTGAATACCCTTAGAAAGTTTAAGGAAGGCAATCTTGAGTTCTTAGTTGCAACAGATGTTGCTGCAAGAGGAATAGATGTTGAGAATGTAACTCATGTTATAAATTATGACCTTCCTCAAGAGATAGAATACTATGTTCATAGAATAGGAAGAACAGGTAGAGCAAATAGAGAGGGGATAGCATATACTCTTGTTACTCCAAGAGAGTATATGACTCTTAAGCAAATCGAAAAGGTTACTAAGAGCAAAATTAAGAGAAAAGAAATACCTACAATAGATGATATATTCTTAGCAAAATACAAGAATATACTTGGCAGAGTAAAAGAAACTATAGAGCAAGAGGAATATAAGAGATTTGTTCCATTGGCAACTGAGATGGATGATGAATTTAATCTTGTAGATGTAGCAGCAGCCTTAATGAATATATTATACAACAAGGAAGTAAGCTTTGATTACACTGAAAACTCTATAGGTGCAACTGCCGGCAGAGTTAGATTATTTATCACAGTAGGAAGAATGGATAGACTTAATCCAAAAATGCTGCTTCAATTCCTTAATGAAACAGCAAAGGTTGATAGGGAAGAAGTTGGAGATATAGACATTCTTGAAAAGTTCACTTTTGTGGATGTAAGTGAAAGAGTTGCGGATACAATAATAAAGCGCTGCATAGGCAGAAAGCTTTGCGGAAGAAAAGTTAATGTAGAAATATCTAAGCCTAGAAAGTAATAAAATGCAGCCATATAACTTATTAAGATAATAAGTTATATGGCTGCAATTTGTTTTTTGATTTAGAATGCAATAACTATACCGCCGTCGTCAGCGTATGTAGAGCTAAGGCCTTTAGTTTCAACTATAATTACATCTTTAAAGTTATATCTATTTAAAATTTCATTCTTCAATTCTAGTGCTCTGTCCAAACAGTTACAGTGAGCAATTGCCAAAACCTTCTCTTCCAGATTCTTGCCTTCCTCTCCTATAACCTCTATAAGTCTGTTGAAAGCCTTCTTATAGCCTCGTACCTTCTCAAAAAGCTTTATATTTCCTTCATCTCCGCACATGATAGGCTTGATGGAAAGCATTGAAGCCACCTTTGCTACAATTGGATTTAACCTTCCTGCCTTAGCTAAATGTTCTAGGCTTTCTAGAAGGAAGAAGGTTTTCATTTCCTTAATAAATTTTGTAACTTTCTCTACAATTTCTGTTTCGTTTAAATTAAGCTTTGTTAGCTCATTTATTTTAAATGCTACTACTACCTCACCGGCTGAAGCGCTTAAGCTGTCAAAAACGTGAATAAATTTATTTCCCACTTCTTCTAGGAACATATCCTTAGCTAGTACTGCGCTGTTATAGGAACCGCTAAGAAAGTTCGATAGTGTAACTACAAAAACACTTTCTGACCCCTTGTATCTTTCCATATAATCATTTGGTGAAGGGCAAGCTGTCTTTGGCGAAGTCTCACTTTCGGACATAGCCTTTAAATATTGCTTTATGTCTAAGCTTTCATCATCCACGTAGCTTGTATCGCCTAATTGCAAAACCAGCGGAGCTATTTCTACATTCATTTGGTTTTTCATTTCCTCAGTTAAATCACAGCTGCTGTCTGCCACGATTTTAATAGACATATATATTTCCCCCTATATTGCTATAATAAAGATAGGTAAATTAATATTTATTATATCTCTTAAGCTATATTTTATTAATATAATTGAACTATAACATATATTTAATGCTTATTCTAGCCAAATTTATGGTAAAGCTGTTAATTTTAAAAAAATAATGTACTCAATAAGCGAGTACATTATTGCATCTGGTTATTTTTTAAATTCCACTATAGCCTTAAATAAATCACCATCAATTTCAATATTTAACTTTCCGCCTTGAAGATCAACTATGCTTTTAGCAATAGCAAGGCCAAGACCCGAGCCTTCGGTTGCTCTAGAAGCATCTCCTCGCTTGAATCTTTCGAACAGCTCATCTACATTAAAGTCCATTTCATAGGCGGAAATATTCTTCATGGTTATTATAATATTGGTTTCATTTTCAATAAGCTCAATGTAAACCCTTGTATTTGTTTGAGAATATTTTAATATGTTTCCTATAAGATTCTCAAACACTCTCCAGGTTTTCTTACCGTCTAGGATTGAAAAAACCTTACCATGAGGTATATTTACTCTGAAGGCCAAAGAAGAAGCCTTTATCTTTTCATCAAATTCGCCAAGAGATTGAGTTAACAGCTGTGCCACATCTACCTTTTCAAGGTTTAACTCTACTGAGCCGCTAGCCATCTTTGAAGCTTCAAACAAATCCTCAATAAGCACCTTAAGCCTTTGGGTTTTCCTATCCAATACTCCAATATAGTCCAGCATCTCTTCCTTAGTTAGTTCTTCTCTTTTCAATAAATCTACATAATTAATTATGGAGGTTAAAGGAGTTTTTAAATCATGAGATACATTTGTTATTAGTTCCGATTTTAGTCTGTCGCTTTTCATTTGGCTTTCAACAGCCTTTTTAACTCCAGACTGAAGATTGTTTATATTATTAGCCAATTTAGATAAAAGCCCTTTACCTTTTTCTTTAACAGAAAAGTTTAGGTTACCAGCTGCTATTTCATCCGTTGCAATTATTATTACGTCAAGATATTTTAGTTTTAATATTATATAAATTAACACAATTATACAATAAGCAAGGACTACAAATAGAGCAGCACCTTCATTGTTAGTAACTAGTAAAGTTAATAGGCCAATAATACCAGCTGCTACTACCGCTATCAGGGTCATTACACCTACTCTAAACAGCATACCTTTTGTTTTAATAGCATTCATTAGAGTGATTATTACTTTTAAGGCTAGACTTTCTTCCCAATAAGCTTTAAGTTTGTCCTTGTCTTTTACCAATGTCGTGATGAAAGGAAAGCTGATATTTAAAACTAAGAAGTATATTGCAACTATCAGTAAATTTCTAAATTGACGGCTGGTTGGAGGAATTGTCATGAAACCGCCTTCACTTACAATTTTAAATATAAATAAAGAATAGAATAGAAGTATAGCAAGCTTTAAGTCTATAGGAATTTTACTGCAAAATTTATTAAATCTTTCATTATAGACTAAAACTTCACCAGAGCTTGATTTCAAGTATTTTAGCATTAGCAAACTGACTGTGAGTGCTCCTAAGGTTAAGAAAAATTCAAATATTATTCTGGTTCTAAGTGAGTTGTAGTATTTATAGTTGGAAGTATAGTAGCTGTAGCCTTCAGTTTCATTTGGTATTATCACATAGCCTGTAGCTACCTGTGAATTAAAAAAGTTATTAATACTATTAAGGCGGCTTTGTTGATTAAGTCTTCTTGGAAAATCCAGACTATAAAGTGATGAGTTTTTTATGTATTCGCCTATATTATTTAGACCATTGATATTTGTTAAGATTTCGTTGCTGCCTGTTAAAGTTATATAGTATTTAATAGAAGATTTCGATTCTAATGCTTTTTTAATAGCTTCATAATCCTTAGTATTTCTATTAACAAGTTCCTTCTTTATATCTTCTACAGTCTTGGTATCTTCTTTTTTAATTTCCTCTAGCTTTTTATCTCTTTCCTCTATAAGTCTTTTTGCTCTATCAGTATTTTTATTTTCTTCTGCAGCAGTAATTTCCTGATTATACTTATCCTCGGTGGTATTTAGTTTGTTTTTAAGCTGAATATCATAATTTTCCCTCATCCTGTCCAATTCATCTCTATCTATTTTCTCATCATCAGTTTTATAAGCATAGTTTCTATAAGTTGTATAGAAACGCGCTACATTGTCAAAACTTCTGCTTAGCTCATTTTCAAATTGGGTACTGCTAAAGTAGGGTTGGAGCTTTAAATAGCTTCTATTAGACCAAAAATCAATACCTGATAGCAGCGCAATAGACATAAGGAATAAGCATAGAATGAGTGCTCCAAAATTAAAGTATTTATTTTTCGATTTTATATCCAATACCCCACACCACCTTTAAATATTTTGGATCCTTAGGATTAATTTCAATCTTTTCGCGAATCCTCCTTATATGTACTGCTACTGTATTCTCCGCATTATAACAAGGCTCTCTCCATACTCTTTCATATATTTCTTCAATAGAAAACACTCTTCCTTTGTTTTCAAGCAAAAGCTCCAAAATCTTATATTCAATAGCAGTAAGTCTTATTTCTTCTCCATCCACAGTAACTAGCTTTGTATCTTTATTAAGTGCAAGACCATTAACTGAAAGCTCATTGCTGCTTGGTTTAAAGTTTCCAAAATTCATATATCTTCTAAGCTGAGACTTAACTCTTGCTACAAGCTCCATTGGATTAAAAGGTTTAGTTATATAGTCATCAGCACCAACGTTAAGCCCTAATATTTTATCTGTATCCTCAGACTTTGCAGAAAGCATTATTATAGGAATGTTTTTGCTTTCCCTAATTTTGAAGGTAGCTCTTATGCCATCCATTCTTGGCATCATTATATCCATTAAAATAAGATGAACATCTTTTTCCTCTAATATCATCAAAGCTTCAATGCCATCCTTTGCCTTTAAAACTCTAATATTCTCATTTTTTAAATAGATTTCTATAGCATCTCGAATTTCGTTTTCATCATCAACTACTAAGACATTATATTTTCCCATAAATATCCCAACCTTTCCCCTAAGATTATACCACCTTCTTATACAATTTCTGTAGCTATAAGTTAATTATAAGTAATAATTTTTACAAATTATCATTCAAAATTATTACAAATTTATTAAGAGTGCAATATTAATTTCAAATAAAAAGTATTTAAGTATAGAGTAAAAAAATAGGAGGTTTTGTCGCATGATTTATGGAAGTTTAGATTAATTCTACATTGAATTATACTTACTTAAATGGTATGATATGGAGTAGAATTAAATATATAGAAAAGAGCAAATTTTCTGAAAGGAAAAGACGCAAAGCCTCAGATCTAAGGACAAGCATTTGTCTATGATGGCTGGGCTGCCTATTGAAGTAAGTCTGTGAGTAATAGGGAAAGAATACTATTACTTTTTTACGCTTCAGGCAATCTATAAGTTTAATTTAATACTTATATTGTACGGGAGGGTATACTCATGAAAAAATTATTAAGCGGAATCACAGCAATGATTCTTGTACTTGGTTTGTTTACTACAGGTGTACAAGCCAAGGAACAGCCAAAGGAAATGAAAATGTCTTATGAACAGGTTGTTCAAATGGTTGAAAAGACTGATGAGGTAATTCTAATTCAAATTGACATGGCCAAGGACGAAGCTTCAATGCTTGTGCAAAGTGATAAGCACTTTGAGAAAGAGCTGGACAAAATTATTGATAAGCTGCTAAAGTCCACAAATAAAAAGGTTGAAAAAACTATAAAGGAAGCTGCAAAAAGCGGAATTAAAGTTGAGCCTTTTTGGATTGATGTTGAGATAGGCGGAAGAATTGTATCTGTAGATCCTTGCCGTGTGGTAGGATTCTGATAATTATATAATTAAGTTAAAAGAGATTATGAGAAATCATAGTCTCTTTTATGTATTTAAGCATAAAAATGAAGAAAGTTAAGCAGGAAAAAGAAGAAATATATAGAATTATAAATTATATAGTATTATTTTTGAAATAGGGGTTTTTAATATGATAGGATTGCACTTGTCAAAAGGTGATAATTATATAGAAAGAGTAAATAAAAAAACAGAGCAATTAAGTCTATTGGCTAAATGTGATGGTGTGGAAGTTATGCATCAAACTATACAGCCTAATGTATTATTCCATGTTGACCCAGGTGATGATTCAAATCTTATGGAATTTTTCTATATAATCAGCGGTACGGTTGTATATGAAAATCAAAATGAAACTGTGACTTTAGAAGGGGATGATTACTTCTACGTAAGGGACTTAAAGGAAGCAGCATATTTTAAGACTGTTACTGAAGTATCCATGCTTTATATAGCTAGTCAGCCAGTTTTTCATTTCTTGAGCGAAGAGATAGTAAAACTAACAGAAATGAGGAGCAAGGTAGAAGCGAAAGATATGTATACTCATGACCATGGAATGAGACTTGAATATCTTGCAGCGAAAATTGGCGAGAAGCTTCATTTATCTAAGGGAAGGCTAAGCATATTGTCTTATGCTGCGGGTTTCCATGATTTAGGCAAGCTAAATGTACCGGATGAAGTCCTTAAAAAGCCTGGAAAACTAACTAGCGAGGAATTCGACTGCATAAAAAAGCATCCGGCAGACGGAGCAGACATAATTAAAAATACTTTCTTGAAGGATTCAGCGGTAATCATCCTTCAGCATCATGAAAGATTAGACGGCAGTGGCTATCCAAACAAGCTTAAAGGTGACGAGATTTGCTTGGAAGCAAAAATAATTGCTGTAGTTGATACTTATGATGCAATGACTTCTGACAGGCCATATAGAAAGGGAATGGACCCCAAGGTTGCCTTTGCAGAGATAAAGAGTTTAGTAGGCAAGCATTATGATGAAAAAATAGTGAATTGCTTTGAAGAAGTGTTGAAAGAAGATGGGATTATTTATACATAAATAAAAAGTAGACAGGCTGAATGAGTATTAATAGAGCTGCTTCAGCCTGTTTTTTATTTTAAATATGCAAGAATTTTAAGAAACAAACTCACTTTACCACTTGACCCTAATAATACTTAGAAGTATAATAAATTAATTTTAGTAATAATGCATAGGGGGGAATACTAATTGACAATCAAGGCATCAACTATCATTCCAGAAGGGTATAAATCTTATTTAAACCTGATTGAAACAGAGCTGGCAATTAAGAGCGTAAAGGATTTTTTTGAAAGAAAGCTGGCTGAAAGATTAAATTTAACAAGAGTGTCTGCTCCTGTTTTTGTAAAGAGCGGCAAAGGGATAAATGATAATTTAAATGGTATAGAGCGGACTGTTTCCTTTGAGGCAAAGGCAATTGAAGATAATTCTTTAGAAGTTGTTCAATCACTTGCAAAGTGGAAGAGAATGGCCTTGCACAGATATGGCTTTAAAGAAGGTGAAGGTCTTTACACCGATATGAATGCCATAAGAAGAGATGAGGACTTGGATAACCTTCACTCCATATATGTTGATCAGTGGGACTGGGAAAAGGTTATATCCAAAAAGGACAGATCTATAGAAATGCTTGTATTTATAGTTAGGCAGATATATCAAGTATTTAGGGATACCGAGAGCTACCTGTACTCAATTTATCCCATGTTTGAAAAAATACTACCTAAGGATATTTATATTATTACAACTCAGGAGCTGGAAGATAAATACCCAATTTTATCTCCAAAGGAAAGAGAAGACGCCATATCTAAAGAGAAGGGCGCAGTGTTCATAATGCAGATTGGCGACAGTCTTAAGTCCGGTGAGAAGCATGACGGACGTTCTCCTGACTATGATGACTGGACACTAAATGGAGATATAATATTCTGGTATCCAGTGCTTCAGAAGGCAGTTGAGGTATCTTCAATGGGAATAAGGGTAGATGAAGATGCACTTTTAAGGCAGCTAAAGCTTGCTGACTGCGAGGAAAGATTGAATTTAGAATACCATAGGTCTGTAATTGATAAGAAGCTTCCTTATACAATTGGCGGAGGAATTGGACAGTCAAGAATTTGTATGTTCTTTTTAAGAAAGGCTCACATTGGAGAGGTTCAGTCTTCAGCTTGGACAGATGAAATTGTAGCTGACTGTGAAGAAAATGGCATATTCTTATTATAGCAAGCTTTCATAATATTTTATTACAAGAAATAAGCTGGATTAAATTCATAGGAAAGAATATAATATAAATAGTCTCTGTATTTAATACAGAGCTTTTTATTTTTATGTATATAATTGAAAATAAAAAATATTTGTTAATTTAGTTTTATTGACTATTTTACAGTAGATAATTTGGTAAAATAAATTATAATATAAAATATCAATTAATTTTAAAAATCACGGAGAATAAATTATGAAACTATGTTCAATATGCAATAAAAATATAGCAACTATCTTTACAGCTAAAATGGTAGAAGGAAAAACTGAAACTGTTGGAGTTTGTTTGCCTTGCGCAAAGAAAATGGGACTTCCTGTTATAGACCAGCTTATGCAGCAAACTGGCATGAGCCCTGAAGAGGTTGAAAATCTTTCTGCACAGATGAATGATATGATGAAGGATATAAACCTTGAAGAGTTGGGCAAAAGTGATATGTTCATGAATCTAATGAATGGAGCTTTTCCTGAGTCAATGGATTTTATTAGTGAGGAGAATAAAAAGGAAGCAGCCTTAGATGCTAATACAAAGGAAAAGACTAAGGGAAAAGAAGAAAAGAAAAAGCCAAAGAGAAAGTATTTAGATACCTATGGTACTAATTTAACCGATAAGGCTTCAGAAAAAAGAGTAGATAAGGTTATAGGAAGACACAGAGAAATAGATAGAGTTATTCAAATATTAAACAGAAGAAATAAGAATAATCCTATTTTAATAGGTGAGCCAGGAGTAGGAAAGACTGCTATTGCTGAGGGATTAGCTGTTAGAATTGCTGAAAAAGAAGTTCCAGCTAAGCTTTTTGATGCTGAGGTTTATCTTTTAGATTTAACTGCTGTAGTAGCAGGAACTCAATTTAGGG
>CAZMQY010000014.1:21290-25808 GCA_964568335.1 uncultured Clostridium sp. | reverse complement strand
CTTTATCGAATTTCTTTATAACGAAGCCGCTAATAGGTCCTACTATCATTGCACCAAGGAACATTGGTACTTCTGCACCAACTATAACACCCATGGTGGCTATAGCACCAAGCACTCCGCCTCTTACTCCACCAACCATCTTACCGCCGGTATAACCTATTAAAAGCGGAAGAAGATAAGTAATCATAGGTCCGACTAATTTTGCTAAATATTCATTTGGTATCCAGCCTGTAGGAATAAATAATGCCGTAATTAATCCCCAAGCAATGAATGCACCTATATTAGGCATAACCATACCGCTTAGGAAACGTCCAAATCTTTGTATGTTTTCTTGAGTCTTGCCTTTTGTCTTAGCAGTTGAGCTAGTTTGTAGATTTGACATTTTACT
This sequence comes from uncultured Clostridium sp., assembly GCA_964568335.1. Classification (GTDB taxonomy): domain Bacteria; phylum Bacillota; class Clostridia; order Clostridiales; family Clostridiaceae; genus Clostridium_AT. The sequence continues at coordinate 25,420 of CAZMQY010000014.1, read as the reverse complement.
TTCCCCCTATATAAATATTTTCGTAATATTTTAATAGGCTTTCTGCAGAATTCCTTTTCATTACGTTAATTAAATTATAGTATATGAAACGTTTTCACTCAACTGGAAGATACCCTGCATTAGTCTGCAGCCATTAGTGACAAAATTAAATAGTAAAAAAATAATTATTCTCTTATGTAACAAATTTATATCATAAGGAATAGTATGTACTACAAAAGGGAGGTGCAAGTCATGAATAATATATTTGGACAACCTACTCATCCCAGCAGCTACAAAGAAGAATCTTACTCAAGATCCACTCAGCGTACACAGCCTTCTCAAAATGTAAAGCCTAAAAATGACGAGTGCAAACAGCTCGCTGGAACAGTATTAAGAATAAATATCCCTGCTGGGGCAGAAATAAATGTTTTAAATCTTATAGAGTTAACTTCTCCTTCAGGAATATGTCTAATTCTTAGGCTTCCATTCTTATCCGGAGAATGTGGACAAGAAAATTCACATTGCTAAAAGAGCTAATATAACTATAAATTAAATTCGTGGGAGGAATTTAAAATGTCACAACAATTACAACCTATTGAAAATCAAGGCTGCAGACAGGTTGCTGGTACAGTTCTTCGTATTAACATTCCTGCTGGCGCAACTATAAACCTATTAAATCTTGTTGAGCTTACTTCACCATCAGGAATATGCTTAATAGTTAGACTTCCATTCCTAGCTGGAGAATGCAAGTAATACTATTTAACTTATAAAAACATGCTTAACTCTATAAGAAGAGTCAAGAAAGTGTAGAAGCATTCTAAAGCTTGATTGCACAAAACAACAAGGAACTAGATAACTTGTTAACTTGTTAACTAGTTATCTAGTTCCTTTCCTATTTATGTGATCCTGCAGAACTAGATTTTCTATATATACCATCTCTAATTTTTGCTGTGTAGAATTAATTTTATTTATCATAACAAGCCTCCAAAATAGTTATACATATATAATCCTACACAAATTGAAAAAGACCTTTTTGAAAGCTGAAAAAGCTGCTGACATTTTATGTATGTCAACAGCCTGAGGATATATACATATCCGCTTTTCACTCTTAATCCTATTATAACAAGCAAAATAAAGTTTAACTGAACAAGTATCATCCTTTAATCCTACGGAAACCAAAATCTTACATTTAATATTTTCAGCCATATTCATAGTATTAAAATAGCTTAAATGTTAAAAACTTCATCAACCCAATCTGAATTAATTCTTAGAAACTCAGTAACTACTGAAAATGAACCCGTAACACCTTCAACTCTCTTTTCAAGGTTGCTATTGCTTGGCACATCTAATATTGCAAGATATGGTCTATCATCTCAGGAACATACAGCCATACCATGTGCACCGCCTTGGCTACCACCTTCAATTATTATCCTGTCTTTATCAATATTCTTTTGCTCATATGCAAAATCAATTGCTTTTAAACAATCCATATATATAGCTCTAAAATAGTATTCTTCTTTGTTTAATATACCTTTTGTAACTACATTATTAACCACACCATTCTCTGATAAACAATATAATTAAATATCATTATCCTTTTTTAAATATAAGTAAGTTATAATCACCATAAAACTTACAATAGGCAATATAATTTTTATAGCTATTTCATCCATGAAGCTAATGCTGATTAATATATATAACCCTATACTCAAGATTCTTCCCATTGCTATAGGTATCTCTCTTGCAATCATATAGTCTCCCATATTATTATTCTTTGATATTTCTTCAGCAATTTCATAGCTTACCATACCAAAAGGAGTCCCCCAAAAACACCCAAAAATTGCTACCAATATACCATTTATTATAACTCCAATATAACTAGTACAACTAACTAAAATCACTGTTCCAAGAAAACAGAAAGCTGCACCTAATGAAAATAGTATATTGTCATTTTTCTTTTTACGAATTCTTCCTATATAATATGTACTTATAATTCCAAATATTGATATTACCATATTAAACTTACTCATATTAAGTTCATTTTTAAACACTAAGAATACAAGTATGCTGGTGATATAGCCTAATGCTCCATCTCTTATTCCTAATATAAAGTTGCAAACTAAAATTTTATTCCATTTTCTATAGCTTCTATTAAGCAAAATATTTTTTAAATCATATTTTCCATATATTTTTTCTTTTCTTAAAAAGTAACTAAAAATAATAGCTGATAAAAGTAAAACAAAGCTTATTGCAAATATTATATAATATCCTTTTAATTCTGAATTTGAATAAATCACAGCTCCAGATATTACAGGAGCAATAACACCCATTATGGCTCCTAATGCTCCTGATAGCCCAGAAAATCTACTTCTATTTTCATCATCGGTGTAGTGATATAATAACGTGTTATTTCCAAAACAATAGAATCCTGTACCACATCCGCTTAACATACCTAAAAATATTAAGTAATCTTTTGCTTTTTCTTGTAATACTAATATAAGTATATAAAAAACCAAATTGCTTACTATTCCTAGTCTAATGCAGGTTGTTACATCTCTTTTTCTAGCAATGACACCTGATATTATGAAAGCTATTGGAATAAATAAAAACAAAATTAAATTAAATAAGCTTATATATTTAAAGTCATTGGTTACCCTCCATAGATATACATTTACAAATATACCAGATAGTGTACCAGATAGTGCATTTAACATTTGAATAATTAAAAATATAACTGAATTATTCTTTAGTATTTTCATCATTATTTACCCTAAGCTTTAACACTCTATTGTGATATTATTTTCGAAAGTGTATAATTTTTCTTTTATCTTAAGTTGTATCAGCTTATCTGTTTTAACCTTAACAATAGTTTTCCCTTCAGATATATTCACCTCTACTACTGCACCCTTATAGAGGAATTTAAACTTAAGATTGTTCCAATTATCTGGTAATAAAGGATTTAATGCAACATGGTCTTCTTTTATTCTTACTCCCATAAAACCATATACAATAGACATCCATGTACCACCCATATTTGCAACATGCACTCCATCTTTAGTGTTTCCATGAGTATTATCTAAATCTAATCTTGCAGTTTCTATAAAATAATTGTACGCTTTTTTCATATAACCAATTTTTGAGGCCATTATACTATATACTGCACAAGATAATGATGAATCATGAGTTGTTATTTTCTCATAATAATCATAGGAATTCTTAATAGTTTCAAAATCTGCTTCATCTTCCATTAAGAAATGTGCCAGAACAGTGTCAGCTTGCTTCAATACTTGATATCTATAAATAGTTAGTGGATGATAGTGAAGTAATAATGGATAATTTTCTTTTGGCGTGTTCTCAAAATCCCATACTGCCTTAGATAAAAAGCTATCATCTTGAGCATTTATTTTAAGTTCTTCATCATAAGGAAGATACATATTTTTATATACGTCTTCAAATACATTTATCTCCTCTTCAGTTAAAGCTATTCTGCTACATAACTCTTTTAAGTAATCTTCATTTTCTTCCTTTAGAAGATTAAACCATTTTACTGCATATTTAAGATTATTTTTTGCCATTACATTAGTATAGTAGTTGTTGTTTACTATAGCTGTATATTCATCCGGTCCTGTTACTGCATCAATTTTAAATAATCCTTTATCAAAATGTCCTATTTCAAGCCATATTCTTGCAGTTTCAAATATCACCTCTGCTCCAAAATCTTTTACAAACTCTTTGTCCCCTGTAGCAAGGTAGTATTGAATATATGAATATGCTATATCTCCATTTAAATGATATTGAGCTGTTCCCGCTGGGAAATATCCTGAGCACTCTTCCCCAGTTATTGTTCTCCATGCAAAAGCCGCACCTTTTTTATGCCCTAATTCTTTTGCTCTCTTTCTTGCAGCCTCTAAAATTGTATGTCTATATTTAAGTAATTGTTTTGCAAGTTTTGGATTGCATAATGTAAAGAATGGTAATATATAAATTTCTGTATCCCAGAAATAATGACCTTCATAGCCTTCTCCACTTAAGCCTTTTGCAGTGATGCTGCTTATAGAATCCTTTCCTACCCCTTGTAAAAGTTGGTATATATTAAATCTTAAACCTTGCTGCAATCTAGTATCTCCATCTATTTCAATATTCGCTACAGT
>CAZMQY010000014.1:0-21280 GCA_964568335.1 uncultured Clostridium sp. | reverse complement strand
AATTCTTTTGATCTGAAAGAAGACTATTAAATGACTTTTCTTTCACTTCATTTGCTATGCTTATACCATCATAAGAAACATTATTATATCTTCTTGAATCAGTATAAATATTATATCTTGTAAATTCTAAAGGTTTTCCATCAACTTTAAAAGTGTACCTTGCTATTACTTTAGTAGAAGTTTTTTCAATGTTTATTTTATAATTGATATTGCTTTTATGTGCCGATGTTACTGCTACAGTATTGTTAGAAGTTTTAGTAGATGACACTACTTGTATTACTTCATCTCTGATATTTATTTCTTTTACTGTTAATATTGATGCATGGCCTTCTGCAACTCTTGGATCATTTTTATCTGTAAAGTTTTGTACATCACCACTTAGTTCTGATTCTATTATTATTTCGCCATCAAAGTTTAAAGCTTCAATTTCATAATGAATAGTAAATAATTCTAACTGGTTAAAAGAAGCCATTCTGGTTATGGTTATTTTGAGTTCCTTTCCTTTTGGAGATGCCCACCGTATTTCTCTTTTATAGTGGCCCTCTTTCATATCAAGATATCTATTAAAATCTTTTATTTTCCCTTCAAATAAAGAAAATTTTTCATCACCCACAATTATGTTGATAGTTTGTCCATCAGAAACATTTACTATCTTTTGCATTGTCTCTGGAAACGCATATGCCTTTTCTCCGTATACTATTGGTACTGTTTCATAAAAGGCATTTATGTAACTTCCTCTTATTGTAGATAAATCTTCTGGGTATTTCTCTTCAAAATTTCCTCTAATACCTATATATCCATTTGAAACATTAAATATTGTTTCATTTTTTATAAGTTCTTTTGGTTCTAAACCATTATCACATATTATCCAATTATTATTCATAAGCTTTTCTCCCTTTAAAAATATAGCTATTAGCTAATTAGATTTTATTATAAACACCATACTAATCATAAGGATGGTAGCACCTATAATCTGATTTAAGGTAACAACATCACCCATTAAATATGATGTAAACAATGCTAATACAGGCTCCAATAAAAAAATTATCCCTACATGACTTGCATTAACCATATGTTGAAATTTATTTTGAACTCCTAAAGCCCATACTGTGCAAATAACTATTATAAATAATAAATATAAAATCATTTTACTACTAAAATATTGAGGATTTATTTCTGTAAATTTTACAAAAGGTAATGTGAAAAATGAAACAATATAAAATTGAATTATGGTTAATTTAACTGGGTCTATCATTTCACCATGTTTTCCTAATAAATATATTTGGAAACTAAAACATATGGTTGCAAAAAAAACAATTAAATCTCCACTGTTTACTCCAGTAAAACCATTAGCAAGTGTCAAAAATGATACCCCAATAATAGAAATAAATATACCTAAGAAAGTAACTTTATTTGGTATGTTTTTATCTTTAAGCCAGACAATTATAGGCACCACAATCACTGTTAATCCTGTTAAAAAGGCTGCGTTTACTGATGTTGTTCTATCAAGGCCAACCATTTGCATCGTAACCGCTAATGCAAATGGTACACCTATAATACTTGAATATAACATATGCTTTTTATCTATGGTTTTAATAGCTTTAAAGCATACAACTGTCATAAACAATGCTGAAGTAAAGTAACGAATAAAAACAAAATTATATGGATTTATAATTCCAAGACAAAAATCCATTATTGGAAAGCTAATCCCCCATAAAACAGTAATCAAAATTATCATTAAATATGCTTTAATATTTTTCATTCTTACTTCTCCAAATAAACTATACTCTTGTTATTAGTCTTAAAGTTTTTATTTCAAAAGGTTTGAATTTAAGTGAAATTTCTTTGTTATTAATCTCTAAAGGTTTTATATCTCTCTCAATTAAATTACACTCCATAACACTTTCAAAATCTTTAAATAACTTTAAGCTACAAGTTGTTCCTGCATTATGTGATTCATACATACGAATTATTGTATCAAGTCCATCTTCTGATTTTTTGATTACTTCAATATGAATGTTGTCTTTGTTAACAGAGAAGAAAGAATACTGATCTCCTGGTAGTGTTTTATTAGTTTCACCTATTATATTTGAAGTAAGTGGAGTATTTAGATTTGCTGCCAATATTTCTGTATCAGCTGTTCTCCAAGTTCCTTCATGAGGATATAAAGAATATACAAAATGATGCAATTCTTGATCTGTAGTAGGATTTGGATGTGTTCCACTCTTTAGTAAAGTTATTCTAGCTATACTTCCAAGAATATCATGACCATACTTTGAATCATTTAATATACTTATACCATAACCTTCATCTGATAAATCAGCCCATCTTTGTCCGCATACTTCAAATTTCGCTAAATCCCAAGAAGTATTTCTATGCGTAGGTCTTTCAATGTTCCCATATTGTATTTCATAAGTAGCTTTTGTAGCATTAACATCTACTGGGAATTCTGCCTTCAATAAAATTTGTGATTGTTTCCAATCAATAAAGGTTTCAAAATCTACTTTCGGAATATCCCTATATATATGAATATATTGCTTTATGGTAGAATCTAAAAACCTTCTTTCAATTAGTAGTGTACCTCTAATTGGTCCTAAATCTACTACTTTCATTGAAGCAACATCATCTACAATCCACATTTTCTCATCATAGAAGATATCTATATCCCAGTTATCATATTGTATCGGTTTATCCTCAAAGGCTTTAATTACATTAGCCTTACTATTTTCAGGCATAACTTCTCTATTATTAACTTTATCTTTAATAGAAGTAATATGACCTTTTTCATCAAATATCACTTTGAAGTACTTATTTTCAATAAACCTTGTGTTAACACCATCTGAGCTTTGTTCTTCGAAATTCATAGTTATAAGATTATCTTTATCTGCATTATCCTCTGCTCTACTCTCTTCACTGATATAGCATAGTTTATAAACTTTATATCCAATACTAGGAATATCTTTTGCATAGAAAATATATTTATCTTCTGCTACTTTTTGTACATGTGAAATATTACCATTTGAATCTTTAACGAAAGCTAATTCTTTTTCACAGTGTACCCCCACTATGTCTGATCTTGTTAAGGACAAACTATTATAAACCACTAGAGAGCCTTCTTCTCCATTAATTAATGAAGTTACATAATTTAGAGCTTTTGACTTAATATCTAGACCTTCTTTTAATACATTCTCATACTCTACATCTGTAACATCATAAACTTCTTTTATTGATGTTCCTGGTAAAATATCGTGGAATTGGTTTAATAATATGGTTTTCCAATTGCTATCTAGCTGTTGAAGCGGATATTCATCACCAAAAATATTAGAAATGGTATTCCACTTTTCAAGCTCCGTATAAAGCAATTCACTTTTTCTATTATTCTTCTTATTCCTCGCCATTGAAGTTAGAGTCCCTCTATGCCCTTCCATATATAGTTCCCCTACCCACTTTGGTAACTTTGGATTATCTTTTACGTTGTTTTCAAGTTTCTTAAAGAAGTCTATTGTTCTACTTCTTTTAATTGTTGGCGTACCCTTAATGTCTTTCTCAAGTCTTCTGCCCATTTCGAGCATTTCATAGGTTACTCCACCACCACCATCACCATGACCGTAAGCAAGTAATACTTCTTTGTTAATATTCTTTTGTTGATACCTATTAAAGCAGCCCATCACAGAACTTGGATGTAATGTTCCATTGTAGGTAGTAAAAGCCTTAGTATCATCTTGATTAGGCTCTGTGGTTGTTATAAAGTGAGTAAGAACTTCACTACCATCAATGCCTTTCCACATAAAAGTATCACAAGGAATTTTATTAAATTGATTCCATGAAATTTTAGTGGTCATAAAATAGTTGATATCAGATTTTTTCATAATTTGTGGAAGAGCTGCACTATATCCAAATACATCAGGTAACCATAGAAGCTGACTTTCTACTCCAAATTCATCCTTAAAGAATTTCTTTCCGTGGATAATTTGGCGTACAAGAGATTCTCCACTGGTTACATTGCAGTCGGCCTCTACCCACATTGCCCCTTCTGGATCCCACTTTCCTTCTTTTATAGCAAGCTTTATATCTTCATATAATTCAGGATAATCCTCTTTTACAAATTGATATAATTGTGGTTGACTAGACATAAAAATATATTCTGGATATTGCTTCATCAAATTAATTACAGTAGAAAAACTTCTTCCAACCTTTTGTCGTGTTTGAGCTACAGTCCAATGCCAAGCCACATCAATATGAGTGTGACCAACAACATTTACTGTTATATCTGACTTGCTTTCCATATTATAAAATTTATCATGAAGAAACTTTCTTGCCTTATCAACACTTTGATAAAATTCTTCTGAATGAATTTTTCTCAAATCAATTAAATTAATAGCCTCATTTAAAATTGTTAGAGTTTCAATTCTTTCTATACTATTTTCATTCCATTTAGAGGAACATAACAATGGAACCAATAAATCAAAGTACAAACCACGAACATCTTCATTTAAAATAGCTAATTTTGCTCTTATTTTTGTAGAATAATTTTGATCAGTACCACTCATTCCAGCATAAGCATGTAAGTCTATTTGATAAGTTTCTCCAGCTATTGCAGCATTAGACAAAATCAACTCCCTATGGTTTACGTCCAAGCCTTGTATATGCTTACCATTTACAAATATTATAAACTGTGGATTTATAGCATCCCAGCCTTCTTCTAAAGTTTGCACTGAAATAACCACCGGTTTTCCTTCAAATGATTTTGGCACTGTTACATAAGCACGAAACCAACAATTATAATCTCTTCTACCCCAGATTTTTTCACTATCGATTTCTTCCCATTTGGCCTTACTATCTACCTCTTCTACAGTTAAGTAATGCCCTTCTGTAAATAAAAATTTATCAATATTAATAGAGTCTTTATATTCTAACCCTTTTAATTCTTCACAGGTTTTTTGTATTCTTTCGTATATAAAATGCATATTGCCTCCACATTATAGCTTTTTAATAAGTAAAGTTCTAACCTTTTCATTTTTCATGGAAACTATATTTTTCATATCTTCCCATTTGGTTATATCCTTTGAATCTACATCAAATATTTCATAAGTGCTATCACTTTCTAAAGATAGTTCAGCTTTATTTATCTCAATATATCATTTTTTGAGTAAGTATTTATTATTCCATTTTCTTTTTCAATGATTATATATTCAGAGCCTTGTAAGTAATCTCTTATATATTGTTTATATATACCAACTTCATAACTTAATTTTTCTATAACCTCTAATGGATATTCTTCTAAACGATGAGAAATTCCCATAGCAGTAAGCATTCCCATTCTTGTATAGTACCTTATCTCTTCTATGCTTACCTTGGATAAATCTGAATTATGGAAAGGTCTTGAAGTATCATCTCCTTGAGTTTGCGAAGGAATAAAATGAAAGATTCTGTTAGCTGCAAGCATCTCACTGGCATTCTTTATGCAACGCATTTTATGGTAAGGGTAATCTGGGTCGCTTAAAAAATTAACATGCATGAAAGATAATAATTTTAAATCAGTACGCTGTCCTCCTGAGCTACAATTTTCAAATACCACATCAGGATATTTTTTATTTAACAAATCAAAAAATCTATATAATCCTCTGTAATGAGCATCAAGTCCATCAGATTTTCCATGATTGTGTTCCTCACAATCGCACCCTAAACCTGGATCAAGATTAAAATCAAATTTAATCCAGTCACAGTTATAGTTCTCTATAACTTCACTTAAAGTATTTAAAGCCCATTGTACTACTTCTTCATTGCCAAAACATACATATCCTAAACTTTTATCTTCTCGTTTTGCTACAAAACTAGGATGAGTTTCATTTAGCTTTGCCTTTTGACCTAAACCTTCAATCTCCATCCAAAAACCGAATTTCATTCCCAATTCATGAACCTTATCTGAAATTCTTTTTATTCCACTAGGAAACTTATCCTTATTTACAAGACTCCAATCTCCTCTTACATCAAACCAATGAACTTCTTCACCAAACCACCCAGCATCTAAAACACATATATCCGCACCAATTTTAGAAGCAATTTCAGCATTTTTAATAAATTTATATTCATTTATTAATTTATCTTCGTAAGCCCACCAATGATTCCATGCTACTGGAATTTGTCTTTGTAATTCATTAGTCTTCATAATTGAATCGGAGAACTTTTGCCATTGAATTCTTATTGTATTCCAATCCGTACCTTTTTGATAGGCTACTTTTGGTGAGGAAAAAATTTCACCTACCTTGACTTTTGTTGAAAAACTATCATCATATTCAATTACAAGTTTATTTATTCCATGAGAACATTTATATGATATCTTCCAGTTCCCAGAGTACAGAAGGGAGTAGCTATATAAAACTCCTTCCGTATCTTCTAAAACAATAAATGGGTGAAATACAGAGCTGCATCTTCCGCTAAGGCTTATTAATTCAAAATAAGTTCCTAACTCCTCTTTAACATATCTGTACTCATTTCCCCAACCACTTTTATAGTAATGACAATACCTCATTCTATTTTTAAACTCTTGTTCAAACCAAATAGGATGAATGGAAGTTTCCTCATCTGAAGAATATTGATACTCAACCACCTCAATATTGTTAAATCTCTCTACATATTTTTTATATTCAATCATAGCTAACTCCCATTCTTTTATTTTACTGCTCCACTACTTACCCCGTTAATAATTTGCTTCATAAATATGAAGAATACAACAATAACAGGAATTGCGCTTAAAAATAATCCAGCATACATCAGTGGTACATTAGAACTAAATTTATTTACTAAAGAAATTACACCTATTGTAACTGTCTTCTTCGCTGGATCCTGTAAAACTATCAGTGCAGTTAATAACTCATTCCAATAACCAATAAAATTCAAAATAGATACAGTAGCTAAAGTAGGTTTCAATAATGGTAGAATTATATGCCAATAAACTCTCCAAGAACCAGCCCCATCTATTTTTGCCGATTCAATAATTGCATCTGGAATTCCTTTTAGATTAGCAACAATCATAAAAGTTGTAAAAGGTACTGAACTAGCAACATATACTATGATTAATCCTAAATAGCTATTAACTAAATTAAACTTAATCAACATTTGATATACCGGTAAAATAAGTACTAAACCTGGCATAAACATTCCTGACACAATAAAAAGTACAAGTAGCTTCTTCCCCCGAAATTTAAGTTTTGCAACTGCATATCCAGCCATTGATGTAACCAATAGACTTAATACAATCGCACCTAGGGAAATTAATGTTGAATTTTTTGCAAGTTGTAAGAAATTGAAGTCTGATAAAATAAAACGATAATTATCTAAATTAAAACTAGTAGGTAAAGAAAAATTGTTGGCTATATACTGATCTTTTGTTTTAAAAGTAGTCAAAAACATATATACAAGCGGAAGAATAGTTGAAGCTGCTAAAGTTGATAAATATATAAATACTAAAGATCTACCTATTTTACTTTTCATTAGAACAAACTCCCTCCTTTTTCATTCTTATCCTTTGTAACATAGTTGTTTATCAAAGTAATTATTATTACAATTATAGATAAAATAACAGATAATGCAGATGAGTATCCAAAATCATGTAACTTAAATGCTTTCAAGTATAACAAATATTCCAAAACAGTTGTAGAGTATCCCGGACCTCCACCTGTCATCATAAATACATAACCAAAAACGCCTGCAAAAGCTGCCATAACATTTAGCATAATTACAAATTGAATTGTACTTTTTAACATTGGCATTGTGATTTGAGTTACTTTAGTCCACCAATTTGCTCCATCAATTTCTGCTGCTTCAAATATCTCTTTATCAAAATTTGCAAGACCAGCAATATAAATCATAGTAGCTGAACCGAACCCAACCCAGTTAATTACAAAAATAATCAACCCTATAGCTATGTTACCTTTAGCAAACCATTCAATAGGCTCTAATCCAAATATAGCTAGAAAACTATTGACAGCTCCATTATATAAAAAGAAAGATCTAAAAAGTGAAGCAATTACTGCTGTTGAAATTATTGAAGGTAAGAAATAAGCTACTCTAAAAAATTTCCACCCTTTTACTTCTTCAAACATTAATATCGCTATTAACATTGGAAATATTGTCCAAAGGGGAACTCCAAAAATGAAAAACTTAATATTATTCATAAGAGATGTATAAAATTCTGGACTTTTAAAAATTGTTATATAATTTTGTAACCCAATAAATTTAGCAGCTCCCATACCATCCCAGTCTGTAAAACTATATCCTACTACCTGTAGTATTGGAAAAAAAACAAATATAGCAAATAATATTACAGCTGGCAACATATATAATAGGCCTTCAAAATCCTTTATGGTTTTTCTCTTTTTCGCCATATCTAACCCTCCATTTTTTATTATTAAGTTTAATTAATAATCTTTTAATTTAGCCCCATATAATTTAAAGACCTATAGTAATACTAGTTTTAGTGATATAATATTCAAGCGAAATAATATCATCACCTAGATAGCATCACTATAGATCTTTATCGTCTTCATTCATAAAATTCAGATGGAATAGGAAGCTCCATTTGAAGTATTAATACTTATTTTTTAGGTACATTTAATGCATCTAATTTAGCTGTAAAATCATCAAGCTTTAATGTTCCTTTAATATAAGTTGGAACTAATTTATAGAATTCAGTAGCTGCATCTCCAGTAATTAGAGAGTCAAATCCAGTTACATTTTTTCCTTCTGCTGTAAATCCATTAATTTTATCTGCTATTTTTAATGTATTTGGATCAGAGTAAAATGCCTTTTGGCTGTCTGCAATATACTCTGGTGAAGCAATTTGTTTAGCGAATTCTACTGCCTTATCAACATTTTTAGAATAGTTTGTAACTACAACGTTTATATTTGGTTGTGAAGGAATATCTCCTGCAAATGGATCTGATGATGGAACTGGAATCTTTATTACTTCTACTTTATCACCTAGGTTAGCAAAATCTCTACTTGCCCAGTTTCCATGAACTATCATAGCTGCTTTCCCTTGGATAAAGTTTTGAACTGCATCTCCATCTGAAAGTGTTAAGTAGTCTGGATTTGTATATCCCTTACCAATGTAATCCTTCATTAATTTTAAAGAATCTTGGAAAGCTGCTCCTGACATTTTTTCTTCTCCAGTTGTTAATTTCCCAATATTATCTGGACCTAATTTAGAAGCTAGTAATGCAGAAAGTAACCAAGTACTAGTATATCCATCTTTGTCTCCATACATTAAAGGAGTAACACCCTTAGCCTTCAATTGTTCGCTTGCTGTTTGTAGTTCTTCCCAATTTGTTGGAATCTTCACACCATTCTTATCAAAAATTTCTTTATTTACATACATAACTTCTGTTGAAGGATCACCATTTACTAATCCCATTAATTTTTCTTTTGAATTATTATCTGCATGTAATAAACTTGAAACATCGTAAATCTTCTTTTCATTATCATTCATATATTTGTTATAATCTACCAAGTAATCTTTATAAGCATTTGTTGGACTCCCTGCCCATAATGCAACGATGTCTGGACCTTGTTTTGCTAAGTTAGCCGCTGTAAAAGCTTTTTGTAAATCATCCATAGAATAATCTATTACGTCAACTTTACAACCTGGGTTTGCAGCCTCAAATTTTGCAATTGCCTTATTAATTGGTAAATCTTCTTTTTTAACTTTTCCTGAATCATCTGTTGTTTGAATACCAGCATTCCAAATTACAATTTTTTGCTCTTTTACAGCTTCTTTCTTGCTGCTACACCCAACCATTGAAAAACTAAGTGTTACAATCATTAAACCTGCTAATACTTTTTTAAACATTTTTACACTCCTTAATTATTTTATTTTGAATCTATTTTAAAAATCTAATAAATTAATATTAGTATTTACAAGATTTGGTACAACCTTATCAGCTTTATTTAGAATATTTTCTGATCCTATACCTATAGCTTTCATGCCTGCAGCTTTAGCCGCTTCTATACCTGCTTCAGCATCTTCAAATACTACACATTCTTCTGGACTGACATTTAATTCTTTTGCACCTAATAAAAATACTTCTGGATGAGGTTTTGCATTTGTTACTTTATTTCCATCAATTATGGCATCAAAATAGTTAGTAAGACCTAAATTGCTTAAAATAATCATTGAATTTTTAGAGGCTGAGCCTAATGCTATTTTAATTCCATTAACTTTTAAGTTTTTTAAAAACTCTTCTACACCTTCAAGAACTTCACTTTTATCTAGATTTTTTATATAATCTACATACCAAGTATTTTTCTTTTCAGCAGCTTTAGCTTTTTCTTCTTCACTTAGCTCTACTCCACCTATTTCAAGAAGTATTTCTAATGATCTTACCCTACTGACACCTTTAAGTCTTTCATTATCTTCTTCTGTGAATTCAAAATTCATCTCGTTAGCAAGTCTTTTCCAAGCAAGGTAATGATATTTTGCTGTATCAACAATTACCCCATCTAAATCAAATAAACATGCTTTAAATTTTGTCATATTTTCGCTCCTTATGGTTCATTTTCAACTAGCTCTTTTGTCGATTCTCTTTCTATAAGCTCTGGCATAACCAATCCTCTATCCAATGTTTGCTCATTTATAAGGTTTATTAATGCATTTGCTGCACTTGCACCAATCTTTTCTCTATCCTGCTTAATAGTTGTCAATTTAGGATTTACATACTGTGCAATTGTTATATCATCAAACCCAACAATTGAAATATCATCTGGTACACTAATACCTAAACTATCAAAAGCTTCGATAGCTCCAATTGCCATTAAATCACTTGCACAAAATACTGCTGAAAATTCTTTACCACTACTCAATAATTCTTCAATGGCTTTTTTTCCGCCATTACTTGTGAAATCTGAATGCACAATAAGATTTTGATCTATTTCAATATTATAGCTACTCAATGCTAAGTAATAACCACTTAACCTTTCATAGCTAACAAAAGCATTTTTATGGCCATTTATAAAAGCTATTTTCTTATGCCCATGCTTTATTAGATGTTCTACTGCCATAAAAGCACCTTGAATATTATCTACACCTATGCAAGTTATATTTGGATTTTTAACTCTCACATCAAATAAAACACATGGATAACTTATTGAACTTAGTTCTTTAAAATACTCATCACTAAGCTTTATTCCCATTATGAATGCACCATCCAGCTTTTTTTCTTGAAAAAGCTCCATTAGCTTTTTATCTTTTTGAATATCAGTTGTAGTTGAAAGTATTATCACTTCATACCCTTGTCTAGATGCCACATTTTTAAAAGCCATCATAGTTTCAAAAACCATAGGGTTTAATACAGCATTTGTATCATAATCTTCAATTAGCACAGCTACTCTGAAGTTCTTACTACTTTCAGAGTTTTTTTTCATTCCATTTGCTTTATAACCTAAATCTTCAGCAATGGATAAAATTTGTTCTCTAGTCTTTTCACTTATGTCACTATAATTATTAAAAGCTCTTGAAACAGTGCCTATAGATACACCTGCTTTTCTAGCTACATCCCTAATAGTAATTTGCTTTTGTTCCATTCTCTAATCCTCCAGCTTTAGCAAAATTATCATAGTTAATTATACTATTAGCACTGTTTATTAAATAGCTTAATATTATATTTAAACTGATAAAATATACTATCTATTAATTACAAGTTTATCATTTTGTTTAATTTCATAGTTTTTGTCATAAACTTTTAATTCTAGATTACCATCACTATGAACTTCTATATTCTTTTCTGAAACTTTAACCGATACAATACTACCTCTCCAGTTAATTTTAAAAGATAAACTCTTCCAATTTCCTGGTATCCATGGGTTGAAGTTTAATATTTCTTTATTATCTACACTAAGACCACCAAATCCAAATACCGCACTTTGCCATGCTCCTCCAGTATTTGCTGCATGTAGTCCAAGTTCTGCATTTCCTTGATTATCATCAATATCTGTCATAATGGCTTTTACAAAATATTTATAAGCATTTTGAGTGTCACCAATAGATAATCCCATTATTGAATACATTGATGGACTTAGAGAAGATTTATGCATTGTTCTCTCTTCATAATATCTGTAGTTTTCTCTCTTAGTTACTTCATCAAATTCTTCACCTAAAAGAAGCATAAGCATTACAACATCTGGCTGCTTTATAATCTGTGTATCATGAAGCTTATCAAGCTTTATTCCCTTTGGCCAAACAGGCATTCCATTTTCATCATGCTCTGTTATTGGTAGATATTCTAAGTTGAAATAACCTTCAAATTGTTCAATTATTTTTCCATCTTTACTCATTGGTATGAATATCTTCTTTTGAATTTCATCCCAAAGCGTGAAGTCATCATCGCTTAAGCCAAGCTTTGTGCAAAGTCTAGAATATACTAGTGAGTCTTCTTCTTTTATCCACTTTGCAAGCTCCAAAGCTTTTTTAACATTCCATTTTGCTAAATAATTTGTGTAAACATTATTATCTACGTGTTCATGGAATTCATCTGGTCCTATAACTCTGCTTATTTCATATCTATCAGCATCTTCATTATATTCCACTCTACTTTGCCAGAATCTTGCTGTATCTAAGAACATTTCTAATCCATAATTTATTAAAAACTCTTTATCTTTTGTTGTTCTATAATACTCCCAAATTCCAAAAGCGATATCTGAATTTATATGGTACTCTTCATCACCTGTCCATATTCTAACTGGATTTCCAAGGTAGTCTAACCCCCACTTTGGTGTAACCTCAGTTCCTTCTTCTGCGGACTCCCATGGGAACTGTGCACCTTTATATCCATTTAATGCTGCATTCTTTCTTGCTCCCTCTAACGTATTGTATCTATACATTAATAACGCTTTAGCAACCTCTGGTCGAGTGTATATAAAGAATGGTAGCATAAATATTTCTGTATCCCAGAATACATGTCCTTTGTATCCCTCTCCATGGAGTGCTTTTGCTGCAAGACTTACTTTTTCATCACCTTCATAACCAGATGCAGCAAGATGGAATAAATTAAATCTTAATCCAAGTTGAGCTTTTTCATCTCCTTCAATTACAATGTCAATTTGATTCCAAATCTTGTCCCAAACTGCTATGTGAGCTTCTTTCTCCTTATCATAACCATCATGCTGGAATGCATTTATTTCTTCTTTTAATTTTGTACAAACACAAACATCTGTATCTCTTGAAGTATAAGTTGCTCCAAATTTATAGATAACATATTCTGTTTTTTCTGAAACAAATATTTGATAAAGCTCTCTTACCTTTTCTCCAAATTGATAATATTTTCTTGAACCTAAGAAATTTCCATTTTCTCCAACTCCTACAAGGGTTGTTCCTTCAATAACCATTTTGTTTTCATCGATTGTTTTAGTTAATAAAGCTACACCTGGACTTAAATCGATAGCTTTTTCAACATTAAAATGCTTTGCAGTATTAGCTGGGTCATAAGTACTATTAGTAACTGAACCATCTACTATATTCTCTACAAATAACTTTCCATTGAAATTAACTGGTGTTACTATATACTTTGCGGCCCATCTATTTACATTATTTCTGCTTACAAATCTTTCAGAAGATACTTTTATTTGCTTTCCTTTGTTTGTTTTAACCTCAAAGGATGTATACAGTATACCTTCCTTCATATTAAGATTTCTATTGTAGAAAATCACTTTACATTTATCTAAGTCTACAATTTCATCATCTATATATAAATTAAATACTAAAGGATCTTGGCAATTAACTATTTCTGTAACTTGTGCAGTATTTTTATCAAATAAACCTGCAATAAAATTTCCCTTTTCTCCTATTTTAGAAAATTCTAATGCGCCTCTTACACCTTTATATCCATTTGCTAAAGTAAATAGAGTTTCGTACTTTCTATTTTCTTTCTTATCATATTTACTTTGAACAATACTCCATAAATTATTCAAATTCTTACCTCCTTGGTATTACTTTTGTCAAACTTATTATATAAAATTATGATTATCGTTTACAAATTCAATCTTAGTCAATTATTGCTTGTTTATTCATTTTTTCTTTACCTTTCATGCTTTTTCTGCTATTTTCGTAAATTTCGAAAATATTTTTGTAATATTTTTGTTGTTTTTTGTAAATACCTAATCAAATAAATAAAAGTGATAAGTAACCAGCTTTACAAAGTTAGCTACTCATCACTTTAAATAATGCTTCTATTCTTTCCTAACAGGAAAATACACCGTATACTTTTCATTACCAATGTCTTTTATAGGTTTAAAATAGAAACCAAAATCTTGATTTTTAGTTTTGTATTCTTGAGTCCAAAAGTTCCAATTTCTTTCATTATGACTACTTATTATTGTTTCTGGCTCATTAATATCCCCATATAAGGTTCTTTCTTCACTTACTAAACCAGCAAGCAATACAGGCCCATCTAAAAATGCAACTGTAGATGGTTCGTCGGCTAATGGATAGCAAGTTATATCTTTAGGTATTCTAATTTCTATTATATCCTTAAGCCATTCTTTTTCAACTAATGCATAATTATCCTCAATCGAATACATAATCTCTTTATTATTTAAATATATAATCATTTCTCCCAAAACCCATTTAGGAATTCGAAACTTTAACAACATTTTCGTAGGCGTTTTCGAAGTTACAGAAAATTTCATCACCTTATATTTTGGTTTTTCTTCAATTTCTAATGCTATATCTTTTATAGCTATAACTTCTCCAAAGGTTCCATCCTCTTGTTTTATAGTAATGTCATTTTCAAGTTCAACTATTGATGGAATGTATTGTGATATTATAGCACTATCCCCTTCTTTATAATATATATATTCCCTGTGTTTTGCATTAGCTTGTACTACCGTTCCATGACAACACCAAAAATCTTCTGTTTTTGATCCCCATTTCTTTTTTGAGCCTGCCTTAAGTGGTAAAAAATAAGCTACTATTCCACTTTCTTTTGGAAATTTATCATGAGTATTGGTTGCCCCCCTACTTTCCCAAAAACCTTGAGCAAATAATCCATTTATAGTATTAATTTCTATGTAGTCTGCATATTCACTCTTTCCTGTCCATCTATATAAATAATCTGCTAATCGAATCAAGTTATATACAACACAATGTTCTTGATTAAACTCGCTTAATCTTGCAAATTGTTTATTCATTGGTGTCCATATTTCTGCATTTGTTTGACCACCTGTTGCAAAAGCCCCTCTCTTTATTACGGCCAAATTCCAGTAATTCTCCGTAATGATTTTATACTTTTCTTCTCCAGTAATTTCAAACATTCTAGCACATCCATGTATCTCAGGTATTGTTGTATTAGCATGCATATTTGTTAAGACATCTATCCCTAAATATAAAGGTTCTGTAAGCCTTCTTCTCTCGTATTTTCGCGCTAACAATAGGTGTTTTTCATCTTTTGTTACTTCATATAAATCAAGCCAAAATTCCATCAAGGCTCCTGTTTCTTCTAGATCCATCATATCATCCATTACTTCTAATGAAATATCAGATGTGAAGTTAATAAACCATTCTGCGGCTTTTTTTATTATTTCTAAAGCTGTTTTATTATTTGCAAAAAGATACATATCAAGTAGTCCCATCATTATTTTATGGCAAACATAATGAGGCGCCCAAAATCTCCTACCTGCTTTAAGAGAGTATAAATACTTCTCTGGAATTGAAAACGGCCATAATCCACCATTAGCTATTTGACATTTTTCAATTTCTGAAACTATTTCATCAGATTTTATTTTTAACCACATATTATTTGTTTCTTGATAAATTCTTGCTGCTGCACTGAGCCAGTGACCAGTAAACATTCCTCTTAAATGGCTAAGTGGCCCATCCCATCCCCAATGTATATCTTCTAACTTATGATTAATGCTTCCGTTTATTCCTGCCTCAAAATAAAATGGTAATAGTAAATTAGAAGTTTTTACTTCTAACAAATAAGCCAAATCTCTTTCTCTTTTTCTTAAAGCCTCTCCATCTAATAATTTTGTATTGAAAATTAATTCTTTTAACATAAAAAATTCCTCCCAAAAACAGCTGTGAATTAAAGTGAAGAGTACAAAGTGAACAGTGAATAGTATTGTTCTTCACTCTTAATTACTCACTTTCTTCGTCCTTTTCGCTAGTTCAACAGCTTCATAGTATTAGTTGATCTTAAATTTTTTCTTTGTAACGTCGCCAAAAACATCTACAATTTCAACTTTATAATTCTTTTCAACTTTAGTGATTTTAATGTTTAATTCTTGGTATTTCTCATTTTTATAATCATTAGTTTTTCCATCATCGTCATAGTATGTGTACTGTGCATCATTTTCTGCAAAGGCTATTACATTTAATTCATCATTAGTTAAACTTTCAACATTTTGTGCAGATAGTCCCAATACTAACATTTTATTTTTTTGATGAAGAATCTCTTCTCCATTAATTATAACAGCCTCTGTAGTAATTGATTTTTCAAAGGTATACTTCATAATGTTCTCTTTAATCTTAAACGCTTTCATTTTACCACCTATATTATATTTTTTTGACAAAAGTATTCTATTACACGAATAATTTAGAAGCGATATTAATTCATTATGCATTTAAAGATGTAGCTTAATTATATAGATTAGTATTTTCAATTTCAATAAAAAACAGCCATATTATGAATCAAATTAAAGTTGAATACGGTGAATTTTTGATAGATAAGTTTAATTCCATCCGCATACCTTATTATTGATTTTAGTTCACTTTTGCTGTATTCCACTCCAATTTATAAAACAAAAACTGCACACTCTCAACTTTAATGAAAATGCACAGCTCTTATTACATTTTTCTCTATTTGTTATTACATAATAGTCTTTTCTTTATTCCCATAATTTTAATATCAATACGTAAAACAAGCCTCGATTTCTCGAGTGTATTAACCTACAGGTGAACTTATATATAAAGGATTTCTCTCTTAGAGAGTATATTTAGAGTTTCATGTAAAGCATATAATCAATCTCTTTACCCATTAGTTTAAAAGGACTAACTCATAGAGTAAAAGCTTCATTAACTAATATTTATATTAATTTTATAAAAAATTAAAGTGGTATAGTTGAAAAATAATACCACTTTAACTATATATGATCTTATGTATTGTATCTAAACCAACATAAAAGGTACAAAGAATAAGTCTATAACAGATCTTCTTAACTTTCGTAATCACTTTTATGAAACATGGCATCACCAGCTATTTTTAATTGATTCATATCGTATTTTTGAATGTCACCTTATTATTCCTTCTCTTCATATCATTAGAATGCCCGGTGCTAAAAAATAAGTAGAGGGTATCTACTTTTTAGACACCCTCTTTCCTATTTAGCTTTACGCTATTTCAAACTGCATATTATAAAGTCCTGCATAAATTCCATCCTTGCTTAGAAGCTCCTCATGAGTTCCTTCCTCTTGGATTCCTTCTTCAGTTAAAACTAGAATATTATCCGCATTTCTTATAGTGCTAAGTCTATGAGCTATAACCACAGTAGTTCTGTTCTTTGCCAAATCCTCTAGAGACTTTTGTATATACTTTTCGCTTTCATTATCCAGCGCAGAAGTAGCCTCGTCCAAAATTAGAATAGGCGGATTCTTTAAGAACACTCTTGCAATGGATACTCTCTGCTTTTGACCTCCTGAAAGCTTCACGCCTCTTTCACCTACATAGGTGTTATATCCTTCCTCGAGGCTCATAATGAATTCATGGGCATTTGCTTTCTTAGCTGCCTCAATTATTTCTTCATCAGTTGCATTTGGTTTTCCGTAAGCTATGTTTTCTTTAATGCTTCCAGAGAACATATATACATCTTGCTGAACAATACCGATATTATTTCTTAGGGATTTAAGCTTAATGTCTCTAATGTCCATACCGTCTATTTTCACAGCACCACTGTCAACCTCGTAAAATCTAGGTATTATGCTGCAGAAAGTGGTCTTTCCTCCACCTGAAGGACCAACTACAGCTATAGTTTTTCCTGATTCTATATTAACATTTATATTTTTAAGCACTGTATTTCTATCGTCATAGCTGAATGTAACATTTTCAAAGCTTATTTGTCCCTTTACCTTGCCTAGCTCTACAGCATCCTTCCTGTCTTCAATGTCAGGGTGAGTATTTATTACCTCTAAAAATCTTTCAAAGCCTGTTATTCCTCTTTGATATTGCTCAGTAAAGTTAACGAGCTTATCAATAGGATTTAGGAATATATTAATATAGAGTATATAAACAACCAAGTCTGAGGTTTGTAGTTCTCCTGTGCTTATGAAAATCCCGCCAAAGAGCACTACTGAAAGATATAAAATTCCTTGGAAGAATCCATTCATGCTGAAGAAGCGTCCCATAACTCCGTAGCTGTCCTCTTTGGTCTCAAGGAATTCCTGATTCCCCTTTTGGAACTTCTTATTTTCTATATGCTCATTTGAAAAGGACTTGACAACTCTTATTCCTGAAAGGCTGTCCTGAATTTGAGCATTAACATTGGCTATCTTTTCTCTATTTTTTTTGAAGATAGACTTCATCTTTTGATTATAATTAATAGAAAAGTACACCATAAACAAAGTAATAAATATAAGTATTGCTGTTATCTTAACATTGATACTCATAAGTATTATGAAAGAACCTGCAATCTTCAATATAGATATAAATATGTCCTCAGGACCATGGTGTGCAAGCTCAGAAATATCAAATAAATCTGTAACTATTCTGGACATAAGCTTTCCTGTGTTTGTGTTGTCATAATAAGAAAAGGATAGTTTTTGAAGATGATTAAATATATCTCTTCTCATATCCGATTCCATTCTGGCACCCATAACATGTCCCCAAGAGGTTATATAATACTGGCAGAAGTATTTAATAACATACATGAGAAGCAGTGCTGCACCTATTAACACAACATATTTTATAATCTGATTATTCTCTCTTGTATAAACATCATTTAACAAGAACCTTACCAGCACTGGAAATGCCAAGTCTATTCCGGAAAGTGTAAGCGCACAGAACATGTCCATAAAGAACATTCCTTTATACGGCTTGTAATAACTTATAAATTTGCTTAGTGTTTTCAAACTATCCCTCCTTGTATCACATAAAATAAAATGATAAGCGGTTCAAGCTGTAATTGCAGAACCACTTACCATTTTACCACTTTTTCAGCTGCTTTGTAATATTAAATGCTATTATTTTCGGCAGCTTCTTTAATCCAATAGCCGGATTTTTTTATTGTTTTGGTCTGAGTGTCTAAATCCAGAGAAATATAACCATATCTGTTTTTATAGGCATTAGCCCAAGACCAGCAATCAATTGGAGTCCACAGGTGATAGCCAAAGCAGTTTGAACCTTCTTTAATACCCTTGTGAAGATACTCAAGATGCTCCCTTATTAAATTTATTCTATAGTCATCCTCAATTATACCTTCTTCATTTTTAAACCTTTCTTCATCTTGAACACCCATGCCATTTTCCGATACATACCAGGGAATATTGTTATAGTTGTCTCTTAAGTTAATTGCAATATCATATAAAGCCTCAGGATATATCTCCCATCCCATGTATGGATTCATTCTTCTGCCTGGCATCTCATAATTATCAAAATACTTATCCGGCATCCAGCTTGAAGATAAATTAAAATCCTCTTCCTTAGCCTTTACACGCTTTGGCTGGTAGAAGTTTACACCCAGAAAATCTATTTTATTGTTTTTAATTATATCAAGTTCCTCTTCTGTACTTCTCCAAGCTGCACCCTCTCTTTCTAATATATCTACAAGTTCTTTGGGGAACTCACCCTTAATGGCTGTATCAAGAAAACTTCTATTAAAAAATAAGTCTGCAATTCTGGAAGCTTTTAAATCCTCCTCTGAGTTTGATCTTGGATAGGAAGGAGTTAAATTTAATATTATGCCAATTTTAGCATTCTTATTATCGCCCTTATCTTTGAAGGCCTTAATAGCTTTTGCAGAAGCTAAGTTTATATTATAAAGCACTTGAACAGCCTTTCTGCCATCCACAAGCTTTGGATAATGAAATTGATAGAAATACTCACCTTCAACTACAACAATGGGTTCATTGAAGGTAGTCCAATACTTCACTCTGTTTGCAAACAAATCATAGGCTTTTGTTTTCCTCCAGCTGCTTCTTACACTGGTGTTTTATATAATTTAATATCTCATCCTTATTGGTGTTTTTTTTCATGGCCCCACCCCCAAAAGGTCATAAATGAATAATAGACTATATATATCTTTTTTAAATCTCCATAATAATAGGAAGTATAAGAGGTCTTCTCTTAGTTTTTTCATATAGGAACTTCCCAACGGCATTTTTAATACTTGATTTAATAACAATCCATTCAGTTATTCCATCATCCAAGCATTTTTCAAGCTCTCTTCTTACTAAGTCTCTTGTTTCATGAATTAAATTCTCAGACTCTTTTACATATACAAAGCCTCTGGTTATGATATCTGGACCCGCCAGAATGCTTCTTGCTTCCTTCTCTATTGTTACTACTACAGTAAGAATACCATCCTCTGCTAAATGCTTTCTGTCTCTTAGAACTATGTTTCCAACATCTCCAACTCCCAGTCCATCAACCATAACTGCACCTGACGGAACTCTTCCAGCTTTTCGAATTTCATCCTTTGTAACCTCTAGTACCTCACCAGTTTCCAATATAATTGTATTAGCTGGGTCCATTCCAAGCTTTTGTGCTAACAGCGCATGATGCCTTAAATGTCTGTACTCACCATGAACAGGCATAAAAAACTTCGGCTTAACTAAAGAATGCATAAGCTTTAATTCTTCTTGACGAGCATGACCGGAAACGTGCACTTCCTCTAGAGCATCGTAGATTACCTCGGCTCCTTTTTTAAACAGCTCGTTGATTACTCTTGATATAAACTTTTCATTTCCAGGTATAGGTGAAGCTGAAATAATAACCAAATCTCCTGGCTCAACCCTAAGTATCTTATGTGTAGAGGTTGACATTCTAGCTAAGGCAGACATTGGTTCCCCTTGGCTGCCTGTGGTTATAACAGTTATTTTTTCATTAGGATATTTGTGAACTTCATCAATGCCAATATGATAACCTTCTGGAATGTGCAAATATCCAAGCTCCATAGCAAGCTGAGAAACCTTCTCCATGCTTCTTCCACTAAAAGCTATTTTCCTTCCATATTCAAGGGATGCATTAACAATCTGCTGCATTCTATGTATATTAGAAGCAAAGGTAGCTACAATTAC
>CAZMQY010000013.1:0-25824 GCA_964568335.1 uncultured Clostridium sp. | reverse complement strand
TCATGCTTTTGCACTAAAGTTTTTCCACGTATGCCGTCCTGCTCATAGGACTCCAGCTTAAAGCTCTCAGCATAAGCTTCCTTATCTGTAGAAACCTCTTCAAAGGAAGGTATTTCAATATAGTCTTTAATATTATCAATAGCTTTAGAAAGGTAAGCCGTACCCCTTATTCCTGTCATCTTATCTATAGACATTCCGTATTTTAAGAGATTAGCTATTTCAATTATTGTTTTTTCTCCCATGCCAAAAACTAGTATATCAGCTTTTGAATCAAGAAGAATACTTCTTCTTACTTTGTCATCCCAATAATCATAGTGAGCAAATCTTCTAAGGCTGGCCTCTATTCCTCCTAAAATTATTGGTACGTCCTTATAGGCTTCCCTTGCTCTATTAGCATAAACGATAACTGCTCTGTCAGGCCGAAAGCCTGACTTTCCTCCAGGAGAATACAAGTCATCGCTTCTTTTCTTTTTAGCAGCGGTGTAAGCATTAACCATAGAGTCTATGTTTCCTGAATTAATTAAAAAACCAAGCTTGGGCTTGCCAAGTCTTTTAAAATCCTCAGCGCTGCTCCAATCTGGCTGAGCTATTATGCCTACAGTAAAGCCTTCGTCCTCTAAAATCCTAGCGATAACTGCGGTTCCAAAAGAAGGATGGTCAACATAAGCATCACCGCTTATAAACACGAAATCCAATTGCTCTATTTCACGTTCTATTAAATCCTTTTTGCTGATTGGAAGAAATTTATTTATTTTGGCTTCATTTTGTTTTTTCATAAAATCACCATTTACACTTTCATAAAGTCTATTATATATTACCATAACACAAACTTTTATGAAATGTATTTATAATTATGTAGTTACCTTGGTATATCCATATAAATACATAAAAACCAGACGAAACAAGAGAAATATAGGCGAAAGCGTTAACAAGCTGAACCTATTATAAAAATATAACGAAATTTAATTAAATTTTGCTGAATACAGTTGCATTTAAAGATTTTTGTAATATAATTTATAGTAGAAGAAGATATTAATTGTTAGGTGAGGCTCCTATATAGACACACGCTGCTGCCCAAAAATATCGAGAGATGCCAATGGGTCAACAGGTACTACCGAATTAAGGTTTTATCTAATGCAGCTGGACTTTTGTCATACGCTGTATAGTGCTAAAACTCAACGAGAACTTTTGTTGAATTTTAGAGGAGCCTTTGCGCTCTTTTTTTATTATTTTTTAAATCAGGTGGTGAAATGAATGGACGGTGCCCCTCGATGCGAGAGGACAAATTTAAAACAAAAACTGAATATAGACAGGGGGGCGCTTATTCATTTGTATTAAACGTTCCTCTGTAATATGAAAGGGGAATGGATATGAAAAAACTAACTAATTTCTTTTTAAGCAGCTTTCTTTACAAAAAGGTTTTTGATGAGTATGATGACTCCTTAGGAAAACTTTGGGATATCTATGTAACTACTGAAGATGGATACCCAAAGGCCATAGGCTACAAGATTAAAAAGAATGGTGAAATGTTTAACTATGAATTTAGAAGCATTGAGTTTTGCGAAGGTGATAAAGGCTACTTTATAAAAGTAAGGGATGCAAAAGAAATTATCCCAAGAAGCTTTTCTTACTTGTTGTCAAAGCATTTGCTGGATAAACAAATCGTAGACATAAATGGCAAGAAGGTTGTAAGAGTTAATGATCTAAGAATGGGAGAGATAGCAGGAGACCTTAGGGTTCTTGCTGTTGATACGGGAGTACTGGCTCTTGGTAGAAGAACAGGTGTAGAAGGCTTAATAAAAGGCTTTTACAGGCTTATGAACAAGGAGATAAATGATAGTCTTATTATGTGGGAAAGTGTTGAATCTCTGGAAATGGTTAATGATAACCTAAAGCTTTCTATTCCATATCAAAAGCTTTCAACTCTGCATCCAGCTGATCTAGCGGATATACTTGAGGCAATGGATGAAGATTATAGAAATAAGGTTTTCGAAAGCCTGGATGAAAACTTAGCAGCGGATACCTTAGAAGAGATAGAACCAGAAATTCAAAGAGATTTAATTGAAAGTATAAGCGAAACAAAAGCGGCAGAAGTGTTAGAAAGCATGCCTAATGACGAAATAGCAGATATTCTCGATGAAGTAGACGAGGAAACTGCGGAAAAGCTTCTTATGAACATGGAAAAGGAAGATGCCGAAGAAGTCAGAGTGCTGATGAAATATGAGGACGAGACAGCCGGAAGTATAATGAATAAAGACTTTATTGCCTTTAATATTAATATTAATACTCAAGAAACTATTGAGCTTCTTAGAGAGCTAAAGCCTGATGACGAGGTGGCTTATTATATTTATATTGTGGATGAGGAAGATAAGCTTCAAGGCGTGGTTTCTTTAAGAGATTTGGTTATTTCATCTCCTGACAGCAAGTTAAGAGATATTATGGATAAAAAAGTTATAAAGATTAAAGACGATGAAAGCATGGACGAAGTTATTGAAGCAGCCGTTAAATATAATTTACTTTCTCTTCCTGTAGTTGATGAGGAAGAGAAGCTATGTGGAATAGTAATTATGTCAGATATAATAGATGAAGTGTTTCTTCCAAGTTGGAGAAGACGATCAAAAAAGGTAAGTTAAATAATTTTTTATAAACCCCAATAGTTCAATTGATGTTGAAACTATTGGGGTTTAATCTTTGCATATGTATTTTTTTTCACTATAAGCGCACACTAGAAGTATACATTTTGCGTGTTTAGAATTGAGCAAGCAAGGAGGGTAGCTTATGTTTAAAAAAGTATTTAGCTTCAAAAAAATAGCTTTATATCTGGCTATAATAATGCTTACATATGTAGTTAGCTCTATTTATCTGTCTCCATTTAATAATACTGTTGGAGCTATAGCTTATAAATGGGGCTCAAAGGGTGTTATTGTTACTGAAATTCAGCGAAGACTGAAGGCTTGGGGATATTACAAGGGAGGTTTGGATGGTGTGTATGGCTATCAAACCTATTTGGCTGTCAGAAGCTTTCAATCAAAAAATGGGCTTGCAGTAGATGGAATTGCTGGTGATAGAACGTTAAATGCCTTAGGTATAAATGCGGGGCAATGGAATACTGGTACTACTGCAGCAAATACAAATACAAATAACACAAGTGATGGAGATGTACAGCTTTTAGCAAGATGTATAAATGGAGAGGCCAGAGGCGAGCCATATGAAGGACAGGTAGCTGTAGGAGCTACTATAGTTAATAGAACCAGGGACTCAAGATTTCCAAGTACAATTGCAGGTGTAATATACCAGCCAGGAGCTTTTACTGCAATAGTAGACGGTCAGATACATGCTCAAATGTATCCTTCATCTATTAAGGCAGCGAGAGATGCTTTGAATGGATGGGATCCATCAGGGGGCGCTGTGTTTTATTACAACCCTGCAAAGACTACAAATCAGTGGATATGGTCAAGACCTGTTATTAAAGTAATAGGAAGCCATAGATTTTGCAAATAAAAATTTTTTAGTTTATTGCAATAAAGTATTGACAAACTATATAGATAGAATATAATAAAAGTATATAAATCATACTAATTTACTCGGAAATACTGTGAAGAAGGAAAGTAATATAAATGGACCATACAGAGAAGATTCCCATAGCTGAGAGGGTTTCTATGAAGAAGTTTATATGAAGTGCCCTTCGGAGTTATGCGCCGAACTTAGATATCTTTATCTAACAAGTAGGAAGCATCGGGTTCACCCGTTATAGTGATAAAGCATAATACTGTGCTTGATTGAGGAGGGATTTTATATCCAATTAGAGTGGAACCGCGAAGTTATACTTCGTCTCTTAAGTTATTTTAAGAGGCGAAGTTTTTATTTTTTAAAAAAGTGCGCACATTAATATTATAAAAACTTTGCTTCTTAAAAACATTAAAAAAATTATATAAATAGGAGGCTTATATTATGATATTTAATAATGCATTAGAAATGGTAGGAAATACACCTTTATTGAAGTTAAACAATATAGTGGAAGGAGATATGGCTGAGGTCTATTTGAAGCTTGAAAAATATAATCCGGGTGGAAGCGTTAAGGACAGAGCAGCTCTTGGAATGATAGAGAGAGCAGAGGAGCTTGGTCTTATAAAAGCAGGAGATACAATTGTTGAGCCAACTAGTGGAAATACAGGGATAGCTCTTGCTATGATTGGAAAACTTAAGGGCTACAGAGTAATAATAGTTATGCCTGAAACAATGAGTGTAGAAAGAAGAAGCTTAATTAGGGCTTATGGAGCAGAACTGGTATTAACTGAAGGTGCTAAGGGAATGAAGGGAGCTATTGCAAAGGCTCAAGAGATTGCAGAAGTAGAAAAAGGCTTCTATATTCCGCAGCAGTTTATGAATGAGGCTAATCCCAACAAGCACTATACAACTACCGCAGAAGAGATAATAAAAGATGTTGATGATTTAGATATGTTTGTTGCAGGAGTAGGTACTGGTGGAACTATATCAGGAGTTGGAAAGAGACTTAAAGAGCTTAAGCCAGAGGTAAAGGTTATAGCTGTTGAGCCTGAAAAATCTCCAGTTATTTCAGGAGGTCAGCCAGGACCTCACAAAATACAAGGGATAGGTGCTGGTTTTATACCAGACATATATGTGAAGGAAGTTGTTGATAAGGTTATTACTGCAACTGAAGAAGAAGCCTTTGAAGCTGCAAGGCTAGTGTCTAGAAAGGAAGGTATATTAATAGGAATATCTTCAGGTGCAAATGTTGCAATAGCACTAAAGCTTGCTAAGGAACTTGGAAAAGGAAAGAAGATTGTAACTGTAGCGCCAGATGGAGGAGAGAAATATATTTCTATGGGACTTTACGAATAAAGCGCCTAGCGCTTTATTCATTGAAAAAAGAAAGGAGGTTATATGATGTTTAAAAATTTGAAATACGATATAAAAAATATAATGCAAAAGGATCCCGCCGCTAAGAGCGGACTTGAGATTTTGCTTTTGTATCCGTCTATTCATGCAATTATAATGCATAGAATAGCTCATGCTTTGTATAAAGGAAGGTTATATTTTTTAGCAAGACTTTTTTCCCAATTAAGCAGATTTATTACTGGTATTGAAATTCATCCTGGAGCAAAGCTTGGAAGAGGGTTATTCATAGATCACGGTATGGGAGTTGTAATAGGAGAAACAACGGAAATTGGAGACAACGTTACTATTTATCATGGAGTTACCTTAGGGGGGACAGGAAAAGATAAGGGAAAGAGACATCCTACAATTGGCAACAATGTAGTTATAGGGGCAGGTGCCAAGATTTTGGGTCCTCTTTATGTAGGCAGTAACGCAAAAATAGGAGCAAACGCTGTAGTTTTAAAAGATGTTCCTGCTAATGCAACTGCAATAGGTATTCCTGCGAAAATCATAGAAGCCAAATTAAACACTATTATTGAAATTAAGGATTACAAGGGTAGAAAACAAAGAATATATAATGAAATGGTAATATAATTTAAGCCTAAGAAGAAAAATGGTATACTAAAGAAAAAAGGCCTTAAAGGATGGAAGCTTATGGATGATAAAAAAAGTATAATAGATTTTTGCTACAGCTTAGGTTTAGATACAGTAGGCTTTTGCAAGTGTAGAAGATTTGAGGAATCAAAGGCTTTCTTTGAAGATAGAAAGCTTAGGGCACTTGAAAATGAATTTGAAGAAGAAGATATAGAAAAGAGAATAAATCCATTTATTCATATGGAAGAAGGTAAGACAATCATGTCTATAGCTTTTCCATATTTGTATGACCTTGAAGAAAACTCTGACTTGTATTTTTCAAAATATACAAGAGGAAGAGATTATCATATAGTAGTTTCAAATTATTTGAAAAAGATATGCACTTATATAGAGAACTTAGGAGGAAAAGCTATATATTTTGTTGACAGCAATCCGCTGCCTGAGAGATATATAGCTTATTTGTGTGGTATTGGCTTTGTTGGAAAAAATAACATGATCATAACAGAAAAATATGGCTCTTATGTGTTTTTAGGAGAGATAATTACAGATTTAATAATAGATCCGGATACTCCCAAGGAACAAATGTGCGGAGCTTGCAGTTTATGCTTAAATACATGTCCTACTAAGTCAATTAATAAAGCAGGCAGCTGCCCTAATATTTGCCTGTCTTATATAACTCAAAAAAAACAAATTGAAGATGTATGGTTTAAAAAGTTTGAGGGCAGAATGTTTGGCTGTGACAGTTGTCAAGATGTATGCCCTTTTAATAGTGTAGTTGAGTTCTCTAAAATAGAGGAGCTTAAGCCGTATGAGCATATGAAGAATACTAGCTTGGAAGAGCTTATTAGCATAGATAATAAAGTATTTAAAGAAAAATATGCAGTAACCTCCTGCGGCTGGAGAGGAAAAAACATATTACAGAGGAATGCATTTATTAATAAGGCAGCAATACATAAAAGACTTGATATAGAGGAAAATGTTATTAACTCCACTTATGTAAAGGATTATTATCGTAGACTTTTAAAGGCTTTGGAATTATAATATATTTAGACTTATATAAGAAAGGTGGAGGCAAGGTGATTTCTCCTAAAATAGCAAGACTTATTGAATACCTTCCAGAGGGACTAGTTACCTTTATATCAAGAAAAATTGTAGATTTTATAATAAAAAAATATGTTGATTTGGACATTAAGGGAGAAGAAAACTTAGTAGGCATAAAAAAGCCTGTAATTTTTATTTGCAATCATTTAAGCAACTCAGATGGTCTTATTTTAGACAAGCTATTAAAACAGTACGATGTTACTTATGTAGCTGGAATTAAGCTTACTCAAAACGCCACTACGAATATTGGAGTAAGGCTTCTTAAAACTACTGTAGTAAAACCAAATACAGCAGATAAGGATGGTCTTACAAAGGTAATCAATCTTGTAAAGGCTGGCAATAATATCTTAATTTTCCCAGAGGGGACACGCAGTAGAACCGGAAGCATGATAGAAGCTAAAAGAGGTTTGCTGCTTATTGCCAAGATTACAGGGGCAACTATTATTCCATTAGGTCTTTGGGGAACGGAAAAGTTTCTTCCTATAAACGACAGCGGAGATATGGCGGCAGAGAGCTTCCATTATGCCAATGTAGGATTAAGGATTGGAAAACCTCTTGAAATCCCCAAGAAAAATCAGGGAGAAGATAGGCATGACTATGAGGAGAGGGCTTTAACAACATTGATGAAAGCCATTGCAGAGCTTATACCTGAAGAATATAGAGGAGTATATAAATAATAAAAATAAACATAATACAGCTAAAGGGTTTTAGGTTTTATTATTAAAACATTATATAAGGCTGTATTTTTTATGGCTAAATTTTTCATTTATTGAAACGAAACCATCACGCATTATTTTTATTGCAAAATATCATTCATTTTTATATACTATAAATGTAGTCTAGAAATAATTTTTTTCATATAAAATGTTTTGTACAAGGAGGATATTCAATGGGAAGTAAAGCTTTACAAAAATTCTTAACTGAGAATTTAGAAGATTTAAGATCAAAAGGACTTTATAACGTAATCAATTCATTACAAGGTGGAAACGGTCCAGTTATAAACATTAACGGCAAGAGACTTATAAACTTGTCATCAAATAACTATTTAGGACTTGCAAATCACCCAAGATTAATCGAAGCTTCAGTAAAGGCAACAGAAAAGTATGGGGTTGGTGCCGGAGCGGTAAGAACAATAAACGGTACTTTAGATATACATGACGAGCTTGAAGCAAAGCTTGCAAAATTTAAACACTCTGAGGCTGTTATAGTATTCCAATCAGGTTTTAACTGCAATATGGGAGCAATTTCAGCTGTGATGAACAAGAAGGATGCTATACTTTCAGATTCTTTAAATCATGCTTCAATAATAGATGGCTGCAGACTATCAGGAGCGAAAATCATAAGATTTGAGCATGCTGATATGGAAGACTTAAGAGCAAGAGCTAAGGAAGCTAGAGAATCAGGGCTTTATGAAAAGCTTATGGTTATAACTGACGGCGTATTTTCAATGGATGGAGATATAGCTCCACTTCCTGAAATAGTTAAAATAGCAGAAGAATTTGATTTGATAACTTATGTTGATGATGCTCACGCTTCAGGAGTTTTAGGTGAGAATGGAAGCGGTTCGGCAACTCATCACAATTTAGTAGGAAAAATAGATTTCCAAATAGGAACTCTTTCAAAGGCAATAGGTGTTGTAGGAGGATATGTAGCTGGTTCTAAGGATTTAATAGACTGGCTTAAGGTTAGAGCTAGACCATTCCTATTCTCAACAGCAAATACTCCAGGAGATGCAGCAGCATGTATAGAAGCTATAAACATTTTAACTGAAAGCGATGAGTTAGTTAAAAAGGTTTGGGAAAACGGCGACTATCTTAAGAAGGGGCTAAAAGAATTAGGCTTTGATATTGGACACAGCGAAACACCAATAACCCCATGCATAATTGGAGATGCAGCGAAGGCTCAGCAGTTCAGCAAGGAGCTTTTTGAAGCAGGAGTCTATGCAAAATCAATAGTATTCCCAACAGTACCATTAGGAACTGCAAGAGTTAGAAACATGCCAACAGCAGCTCATACAAAGGAAATGCTTGATGAAGCAATAGCTGTATACGCAAAAGTAGGAAAGAAGCTTGGAATTATATAAGGATAAATAATGGAGGGTTCAAAATGAAAAAGATATTAGTTACAGGTGCATTAGGTCAAATCGGTTCAGAGCTTACAATGCATATGAGAAGCATATATGGAAACGACAATGTAGTAGCTACAGATATAAGAAAATTAGAAGGAAGCCCAACAGTTGAAAGCGGTCCTTTTGAAGTATTGGATGTTACTAATGCTCAGCAAATGGCTGATATAGCAAAGAAGCATAAAGTGGATTCAATTATCCACCTTGCTGCACTTTTATCAGCTGTAGCAGAAGCTAAGCCAGCTTTAGCTTGGGAAATCAACATGGGAGGACTTTTCAATGCACTAGAAGTAGCTAGAGAGTGCAACTGTGCCTTCTTTACACCAAGCTCCATAGCAGCCTTTGGACCAAGTTCACCAAGAGTTAATACTCCACAGGACACAATTCAAAGACCAGGAACTATGTATGGAGTAACTAAAGTTTCAGGAGAACTTCTTTGCGACTACTACTATAAGAAATACGGAGTAGATACCAGAGGGGTTAGATTCCCTGGACTTATATCCTATGTAACACCTCCAGGAGGCGGAACTACTGACTATGCAGTTGACATATACTATGAGGCGTTAAAGAGCGGCAAGTACAGCTCCTTCATAGCAGAAGGAACTTATATGGACATGATGTATATGCCTGATGCTTTAAATGCTATCGTTAAGCTTATGGAAGCAGACCCAACAAAGCTTATTCACAGAAATGCTTTCAACATAACAGCTATGAGCTTTGAGCCAGAACAAATTGCTGCTGAAATCAAGAAGCACATACCAAGCTTTGAAATGAGTTACAATGTTGATCCGATTAGACAAGCAATTGCAAACTCATGGCCAGATTCAATAGATGACAGCGCTGCAAAAATAGAGTGGGGCTTTGAAACAAAGTATGATTTGGGTTCAATGACTACTGATATGCTAGCGAAGCTAAGAGAAAAATTAAATATTAAATAAGTTTTAGGGCCTTTAGTAGATAAAACTGCTAAAGGCCATTTATTTTCTATATGCTTTACTAGAAATCAAGATTAAATATTAAACTATTGAGCTATACTAAACATGTTAGCGCGAAATGAAATTAGGTTATTATTAAGGGCTAAAAGGAGG
The DNA here is from genome assembly GCA_964568335.1 of uncultured Clostridium sp. Taxonomy (GTDB): domain Bacteria; phylum Bacillota; class Clostridia; order Clostridiales; family Clostridiaceae; genus Clostridium_AT. The sequence goes on along the minus strand of CAZMQY010000013.1, from coordinate 16,017 downwards.
TTGAAACATTTGGAATTTTTACTTCAAGGTATAGCTTCAATTACAATAGAGCAGGTTATAATGTGGATAATTGGAGGGATATTAATATATTTAGCTATTGCTAAAGATTTTGAGCCGTCATTGCTCCTTCCTATAGGCTTTGGGGCTATACTGGTTAATATACCTATGTCTGGTGCTATTGACCAGGTTGTAAATGGTACTCATATAGAAGGGATTTTAGATTTTTTATTTAAAGTTGGAATATCTACAGAGGCATTTCCACTTTTGTTATTCATAGGCATAGGAGCTATGATAGACTTTGGACCGCTGCTTTCCAATCCCTTTATGCTTTTGTTTGGGGCAGCAGCTCAGTTTGGAATATTTTTTACTATAGCAGCAGCAACTCTTTTAGGGTTCAGTTTAAAGGATGCAGCTTCCATAGGAATAATAGGAGCAGCTGATGGACCAACCTCCATATTCGTTGCAAACTATTTTAATAGCAAGTACATAGCACCAATTACAGTGGCAGCTTACTCATATATGTCATTAGTACCTGTTATACAGCCCTTTGCAATAAAGCTTGTAACTACTAAAAAGGAAAGGCAGATAAGAATGGCTTACAGACCAGCTAGTATATCAAGAAGAACAAGAATATTGTTTCCAATAGTAGTTACTATTGTAGCAGGACTTATTGCTCCAACCTCAGTAGCCCTTATAGGCTTTTTAATGTTTGGTAATCTTATTAGAGAATGTGGAGTTTTAGAGAGATTATCTGAAACTGCTCAAAAGGATTTAGTAAATATAATTACCTTGCTGCTTGGAATCACTATAGCTTCATCAATGAAGGCTGTAAGCTTTGTAAGCCTTCAAACCGCCATGATAATTGGACTTGGACTAATAGCCTTTGTTTTTGATACCATTGGTGGCGTACTTTTTGCAAAAGTGTTAAACTTATTCTTAAAGAACAAGGTTAATCCAATGATAGGAGCAGCGGGAATTTCAGCGTTTCCAATGTCGGCCAGGGTAATTCAAAAGATGGCTCAAAAGGAGGATAATCAGAACTTCATACTTATGCATGCAGTAGGGGCTAATGTGGCAGGGCAAATTGCATCTGTAATAGCTGGTGGTATAATTTTAAATATTATAAAACCTTAACAGGTAACTTGCCAATGGAATGAGCAGTCTTAAGTTACACAGTGGTTCCCAGTGAAAGGAGGTTAAAGTCCTAAATGATGAGTGTATACGAAATCTTTGTGGCTTCTCTAGAGGTTATGGCTAAAGGAATGGGAGGCATATTTGTTGTACTTCTTGCCATTTATTTAAGCATTAAGTTTTTAATAAGGGTATTTCCCGAGAAATAAAATTATTAGCTGCAGGTGATATAATTGATTAAAAAAAGAGAACGTTATAATGAAATAATAAATATACTTGAAGAAACCTATCCAGATGCTCATTGCGAGCTTATACATGAAAATGCCTTTGAACTTTTAATAGCTACAGTATTAAGTGCACAAACTACAGATAAAAAGGTAAACCAAGTAACTGAAAAGATGTTTAAAAAATATAATACTCCTGAAGCCTTTTCTAAATTAAATCAGGAAGAGCTTGAAAAAGAAATTAGAGAAATAGGCTTATATAAAAATAAAGCGAAAAATATAATAGCACTGAGTAAAATGCTCATAAATGAATATAACAGCACTGTTCCTGATACTATGGAGGAGCTGGTTAAGCTTCCAGGAGTAGGCAGGAAAACAGCTAATGTTGTTCTATCCAATGCCTTTGGAGTGCCGGCTATTGCTGTAGATACTCACGTATTTAGGGTTTCAAATAGGATTGGACTTGCAAATGCTAAGGATGTTGAAGATACAGAAAAGCAGCTTATGAAGAATATACCAAAAGAACGCTGGTCTAAAGCTCATCACCTTCTTATATTTCATGGAAGAAGAACTTGCTTTGCTAGAAAGCCAAACTGCAGCGAGTGTACAATAAAGTCCTACTGTAACTATTATGAGAAGGAATTTAAAAAAGAAAGTAAAGAAAAAAAGCTGGAGGTTTAGCCTCTAGACTTTTCTTACTTAAGTAAAGTGTAAATGAGTTTTCCATAAAAAATAGTTTGAAATTGTAAACTAAGGCAAGGTATAATAGTTCTTGTTATATTTGTGTTTAATTTGTAGATATATGGATGTTAAAGTCCTAAATAGACTTTGCCGGGTAATTTGAGAGCGAGTGATAGTGATCTAAATTACCCAGGGTTTCCAGTGAAAGGAGCAAAATTGTGAGTGAATATTTAGAGTTTTTTAAGCTAATCAGCAGCAGTAGAAAGGAAGAAAAAATAATGAATGCTATTATTATAGATGGACCAGTTGGAGTTGGTAAAACAAGCCTAATGGAAATACTAATAGAGGAATTTGGGTACAAACCATTTTTAGAGCCTGTTACTGATAATCCTCTTTTAGATAAATTTTATTACAATAGAAAGAGATACTCCTTCCCACTGCAAATATTTTTCCTAAATAGAAGATTTGCTATGCTTAAGGAAGCGGCAGAAATCGACGGGGCTATTATGGACAGAAGTATATATGGTGATGTTATATTTGCTAAGATGCTTTGTGATGGTGCTGACATGGAGAAGGAAGAGTATGCATTATATAAAGAGCTTCTTGCAAATATGCTTGAACATGTACAAGCTCCTAAGTTGATGATTTATTTGGAGACAAGCGTTGATCGTGTGATTGACAAGATAAAGAAAAGAGGAAGAGACTACGAGCAAATAGTTGAAAGAGAATATTGGGAGCAGCTTAATAAAGAATACCAAGAGTATTTTTCCTACTATAATATATCTCCAATACTAAAGATAAATACTGATAACTTAGATTATGTAAATAATAAAGAACATAGAGAATACATAATTAATCTTGTAAGGGAAAAATTAAATAAGATTGATGGATAAGATTATATAGATAAAAAAGGTGTGAAAGGCTATGAATAAGAAACTGGGCTTTATTGGCTGCGGAAATATGGCGCAAGCAATTATAGGCGGCATAGTTAACTCAAATATGGTTTCTGGAGAAGCAATAATGGGCAGCAATAGTGGAGAGAAAAATTTAAAAATTACCAAGGAAAAGTTTAATATTTTAACTACCCATAATAATAAAGAGGTTGCTGCATTTTCAGATATTTTAGTTCTAGCAGTAAAACCTCACATTTATTCTATTGTTATTGAAGAAATCAGGGATTATGTCAAGGAAAATGCTATTATTGTTACTATAGCAGCCGGGATAACTATAAGTTTTATGGAAAAGGCTTTTGGGAGAGAAATTAAAGTAATCAGAACTATGCCTAATACCCCTGCACTTGTGGGAGAAGGTATGACTGCAGTTTGCTCAAATGACAAGGTTTCAAAGGAAGAGCTTGAACAAGTATTGAGTCTCCTGAGAAGCTTCGGAAAAACTGAGGTTATTGAGGAAAGGCTTATGGATGCAATTCCAGCAGTGAGTGGCTCCTCACCAGCTTATGTGTATATGCTTATAGAAGCTCTTGCAGATGGTGCGGTGAGAGACGGAATACCAAGAGCAAAAGCTTATAATTTCGCTGCTCAAGCTGTTCTAGGTGCTGCAAAGATGGTGCTTGAAACAGGGATTCATCCAGGGACTCTAAAAGATAATGTTTGTTCTCCAGGAGGAACTACTATAGAAGCAGTTTATACTCTTGAGAAAAATAATTTCAGAGGAACTGTTATGGAAGCTATGAAAGCCTGCACAGATAAAACCAGAGAAATGTCAAAGAAAAATGGATAGTTTAGAATGTCCTTTAGCAGTAAGAGAAAATTATGCATAGACTTGTATAAATACCTTATATAAGTTGTTATTTAAAAATCAGTATGGGAATTTAGTTCCTATACTGATTTTTAATTTTGTAGGTAGCTATAGATTAGATTTACGAAATCGTTTTAAATTTAAATAATATCATAAATGAATATATATTTTAATACTATATAGTAAGTGGGTAAAAAGCGAAACTAAGTTTATTTGGAACGAAAAATATTTAATATAACAAAAAATATATATTTATAGAATAAAGATGACTAAGATCTATATAAAAATTTTAATAAATGGGAATATTTCGAAAAGTATGTTGTAATTATTTACCAAATATTGTAACATATATTTAAATAATTAATTGAATTAAAATAATTAATTTACATTTAGTTAAGAAAATAAATCAAATTGATAATATTTTTTAAGTTTTTACTAAATCGATTTAGTAAACTTATGTTTAGGAGAGTTGGACAAATGATTTCTATCAAGGAGGTAGCTAATCACTGTGGTGTGTCTGCAGCTACTGTGAGCAAAGCTTTAAATGGTTATAGCGATATTAGCGAGATCACAAAAGAAAAGGTACTACATGTTGCAGAAGAATTAGGCTACTTTCCAAATTCTGTTGCAAGAGCATTGAAGACAAACCGTTCCTACAATATTGGAGTTCTTTTCAACGATGCTACACGAAGTGGCTTGGGCCACGAGTATTTTGCGGCAATTTTGGAATCGTTTAAAGTGAATGTAGAAGAAAAAGGATATGATGTAACTTTTATAAATAATAATATCGGCGATAAAAAGATGAGTTACTTAGAGCATTGCAAATATAGAGGAGTAGATGGAGTTTTTATCTCCTGTGTAGATTTTAATTCCCCCGACGTAATACAATTGGCTAACAGTGACATACCAGTTGTAACTATAGACCATAAATTTAACAATAGATCTGCTGTTGTTTCTGATAATATTTCGGGAATTAATGATCTTGTTGCTTATATTAACAGCATGGGACATAAAAAAATTGCCTTTATTCATGGTGAACCCACTGCTGTTACAGAAAACCGTCTTATAAGTTTCTATAGAACCTTAGAGGAATACGGATTAAATGTCCCAGAGGCATATATAAGACAAGGAATATATCATGATACCAAGGTAACTGAGAATATCACAAGAGAACTATTGAAACTTCCTAACAAGCCAACCTGTATAATCTTTCCAGATGATTTTTCAGCTATTGGTGGAATAAATGCAATTTATCAAAAAGGGCTCAGTATTCCTAAAGATATTTCTGTTGCTGGCTATGACGGTATACTTCTTTCAAGAGTATTAAGTCCTAAGCTAACAACCTATAAACAGGATACTAAGATACTCGGACAAAAGGCTGCAGAGCAGTTGATAAGACATATTGAAAAACCGAAAACAACCTTGCCAGATACAATTATGGTAAAGGGCGAGCTCTTAATGGAGGGTTCAGTTGGACAACTATTGTAGGACAAACACTTCTTGAGTTTTCTGAATTAAAACCATATGGTTTTAAAATAAAAAGGGGGACATGTAAATGAAAAAGTCTATATCAATTTTACTTGCTCTTGCTTTAACAGCTTCTATAGCTGGATGCACCAGTAAGACTAACCCAACCACTACAAATACACAAGAAACTAAAAGACAGCCAGCAGTTCTTACTTCCCTTATGGAAATGAATGACGGCTGGGTAAGAAATTTCAATCCATTTGTTACTAACGTTTATCAATTTGAACAAGGCTTTATGTATGAGCCGCTGGTTGTTTTCGACAGCTATAACAACAACAAGGAACATATGTGGCTTGCTGAAAACATTATCACAGAACCTGACAACAAAACTCTTACTGTAAAAGTAAGGAAAGGTGTAAAATGGAGTGACGGTAAAGACCTTACTGCTAAAGACGTTGCCTTCTCCTTCACGTATTCAAAAGATCACCCTGAAATTGATAGGAACGGTGACTGGGGAGAGAATGGAAAGATCGAATCTGTGAAGATTGTAGATGAGTACACTGTACAAGTTGTAATGAAGGCCGCTAATCGTTTTGCTAGAAACTCAGTATTCTTCCAAAAATGGATAGTACCTGAGCACATTTTCTCAGCAATAAAAGATCCTGCTACCTATGTATTAGAGAATCCTGTTGTTACAGGAGCTTTCTCTGAAGTTAAGTCCTTTAAGCCAGAGATGGTTGTTTTAGGTCGTAACCCAAACTACTGGCAAAAAGATAAACTCCAAGTTGATGAGCTTAGAGTTCCTCAGTACAATGGCAATGATGCTGGTCTAGCGCTTCTACAAAGCGGAAGCATTGACTGGGCTCACCTCTTTATACCTGATGCTGAAAAGAACTATGTACAGGGAGATTCACACCGCAAGTTCTGGTATGGAATGAACGACTCCGTACGTATTTCCTTCAACTATATGACAAAGAACAAGGATAATCTTAAGGCTTTCAACAATGTAGATTTCAAGAGAGCTGTATCCATGGCAGTAGACAGAAGTACTATCATTGACTCAGCAGTTTATGGATATCTTTCAAAAGAAGTTCCTACAAATACAGGACTTCCACCAGCACTTTTCGGATTTAAGGATTCTGCAGCACAAGCAGAAATGGCAAAATACACTAAGTTTGATATAGAGGGAGCTAAAGCATTACTTGCTAAAGCTGGTTTTAAAGATACAAATGGCGACGGCTTTGTAGAAAACTCAGACGGAACAAAGATTGCTTTTGAAATCGTATCACCTGCAGGCTGGAGTGACTGGAATGACGGCGCTGCAATAGCTGCACAAGGACTTCAAAAAATAGGTATAAATGCAAAAGCAAAAGCCCTTGATCTTTCTCTAGTAACTGAAACTTGGAAGACAGGAAACCATGACGTTCTTTATACTGCATATGGCAGTTCTCCAGATATATGGAAGTACTACTTTGATACAATTGGCGATACAACCAGAGTTCTAACTTCAACCTGGTGGTCAATTACTCAAAACAACTATGTTAACAAGGAAATGAGCGATTTAATTGCTAAAATGCCAAGTGCATCTGACTCAGAATTAAAGGGAATAACCGCCAAGGTTGAACAGTTTTTTACGCAAAACATGATTAACATTCCAATACTTCACAATGGTAACTGGTTTGTTTATAACGACAGCAGATTTACTGGCTGGGCAACAAAGGATAATCCAAAATTCAACCCTGCAAACTGCAACCACGACTCAAAACTTTTACAGCTTATGGATTTAAAACCTGTACAAAAATAGTAATCTTATATTTTCAAACTGGTGTGGCATGATTTTGCTTTCATGCCACACTTTATTACAAACATCGGTCAATTTAGCATGAAAAGCCAGTTGACTGGGAGCTGGAGGAAAGTGATGAAGTATATTTTAAAAAGATTAGGTTTTTATATTGTAGCTTTTTTTGGAGCGTTGACTCTGAACTTTTTTCTCCCTCGTATGATGCCGGGTAATCCTGTTCAAATGTATATAGCAACCCTTTATCAGTCAGGAGGGAAAATTGATGCTGATACTATTGCAGCAATAGAGAAATTGTTTGGATATAATCAAAAGGAGCCGTTAATCCTAAGCTTCTTTAATTATATTATCAGTATATTTAAAGGCAATTGGGGAGTTTCCTTTACCTATTATCCTCAAACCGTTTTAGATTCAGTTAAACGAGGACTGGGATGGACTGTATTTCTTATGGGAACAGCGCTGATTCTTGGATTTATAATAAATACTCTTCTTGGTATTCTTGCTGCCTGGAAACGTGGGAGCAGATTGGATACAACACTAACTGTAGGCGGGCAGATTTTAGCAAATATACCTTCTGTTGTTGTTGCTATAATTTTAAGTTTTGCGCTTGGCTTTACCGGAGTATTCCCTAGAGGGTACGCAGTTACCCCCCTATTCATACCGGAAAATAACTTTCAATATATAAAAGATGTTGCCTACCACGCTTTTCTGCCAGTACTTTCAATTCTTATTACTGGACTTGGTGGCATTATGGGTATGAGAGCTAACATGATAAATCAGCTTGGTGAAGATTATATTGTTATGGGAATTGCAAAAGGCGTCCCTGATAGAAAAATAATGTTTGGCTATGGTGCTAAAAATGCACTGCTGCCTGTTGTTACTTCTCTTGCAATGTCCATTGGTTTTCTACTGGGAGGTTCTCTAATTATAGAGCAGGTTTTCAACTATCCTGGTCTTGGCAAGGTTATGGTAAATGCTATAAATAGAAGAGATTATCCTCTTATGCAGGGAATACTCTTAATGACTACAGTATTAATGCTTACAGCTAATTTTATTGCTGATATGAGTATAACATTCTTAGATCCAAGAATTCGAAGACAGGGTGCAGGTACAAACTAATGTTGAGGGGAGAAAAAGTTATGAATAAAATATGGAACAGTAAAATAGTAAGCTTTTTTAGAGACAGCCCTAAGACAACCCTTGGAGCTCTGCTTATTGTAATAATAATAGTTCTTACTATAGGAGCAGGTCTTTTTACGCCTCATGACCCAACACACAGATATATAGGAGAGTATCACAGCACTCCTTCTGCCACTCATATCCTTGGTACAACTCAGCTAGGCAACGATGTTTTTGCTCAAACCTTATATGGGGGACGTAAATCTATAACAGTTGGTGTTTTTGCAGGTGCAATTACAGTATTTTTAGGCTTGCTTTTTGGTATCAGCTCCGGATATTTCGGAGGGATATACGATAGCGTAATGACTACAATCATTAACATACTAATGGTCATACCCAACATAGTGCTGCTTTTAATAATTACTTCTCTCCTAGGAGGAGTATCACCAGTTGTTATATGCCTTATCATAGGACTGACCTCATGGCCTTGGAATGCACGTGTTCTTCGTGCTCAAACCATGAGCATACGAAACAGAGAATTTATATATTCCGCTGAAACCTTGGGAGAAACAAAACTGAGAATTATGTTTGTGGAAATTATGCCTAATATGCTTTCCATGATAAGCTCTTCCTTTGTTAGCACACTGATTTATGCTATCATGGCTCAAGCTACCTTAGAATTTATCGGTTTTGGAGATCCTCTATCTGTCACCTGGGGAACTATGCTTTATAACGCACAGAAGTCAGGAGCCTTGACAGCCGGTATGTGGTGGGAGCTCTTAGGACCTATTGGGGGAATTGTTTTATTCGGAGCAGGTCTTACACTTATCAATTTTTCTATTGATGAGATATCAAACCCAAAACTTAGAGCTCAAAGAACTATGAGAGCTTATTATAGAGTTATGAAAAGAAAGCGCAAGCTAAAAAATATAAATCTTGATGACACAAAAATACAGGAAGGAAAGAGTATGTAAATATGAGTAATTTGCTTACAGTAGAAAAACTTTGTGTTGACTATGTAACAGGAAATGGAGGCTATGTAAGAGCTGTAGACAATGTGAATTTCTCTATAGCAGAAGGGCAGAGCCTTGGGCTAGCAGGTGAATCTGGCTGTGGTAAAAGCACCATTGCATACTCCTTAATGAGGCTGCACAGACCTCCAGCATTAATATCAAGCGGGTCCATTCATCTTGATGGAGAAGATATTTTAGCTATGCCAGAAAGGGAACTTCAGATGTTCCGCTGGAAGGATATAAGCATGGTATTCCAGTCGGCTATGAATTGTCTTAATCCTGTAGTAACTATGGAAAAACAGTTTTTTGAAATATTTAAATTTCACGGTATTACAAACGATAAAAAAGTTGCAGGTCAAAAAGCAAAAGAGCTTTTATCAATTGTAGGTATACCTGCAGAAAGATTAAGAGACTATCCACATCAGTTTTCAGGAGGCATGCGTCAACGTGCTGTCATAGCTATGGCTTTGGCACTTAAACCGAAGCTTTTAATACTGGATGAACCTACTACTGCTCTTGACACTGTAGTTCAAAGGGATATTTTAAAACGCATTTATGAACTTAAAAAGGAATTTAACTTTTCAATTCTGTTTATTACACATGATATTAGCCTCATGATGGAGTTCTGTGACACAATTGCTATTATGTATGCAGGCAAGATTGTAGAACAGGCACCTGCAAGTAAAATTTTGCGTAATCCTAGTCACCCATATACCTATGGTCTTAAAAACTCCTTCCCCTCCTTAAAGGGAGAAATTAAGTATATGGAAGGAATACCAGGAGCACCGCTAAATTTAAATTGTATTCCTAAAGGCTGCCGATTCCAGGACCGATGCTTTAAAGCCGGAAAAGACTGCTTTGTAAAAGAACCAGGAATTACTTATGACAAAGAGGCATTCTTCTATTGCCACAATCCATTAGAAGCATAGTATGAGGTGTGATATGAAAGAAGAAAAGCAACCAATATTTAGAGTTAAAAATGTTGTTATGGATTTTAAAGTGGGTGGTAAAGGATTTTGGTCAGCTAAAAAAACCTTACGCGCTTTAAATGATATATCCTTTGAATTATATAAAGGTGAGGCTCTAGCCATTGTTGGAGAATCAGGCTGTGGTAAGTCTACTATTTGTAGAGTCGCAATGAGATTTTACAATCCAACAAGTGGAACAATGACCTTTGAAAATGATAATATTCATGCTTTAAAGGGAGAAGGACTAAAAAAATATCGCCAAAAATCACAGATGATTTTTCAGGACCCATTTTCTTCCCTTAACCCTCTGCATAATATTTACTATCATTTGGAGAGACCTCTTAAGCTTTATCATCCGAGCGATAGAAAGACAATGAAGGAAAAGATGGATGAATATTTAAATATGGTTGGACTTGTTCCACCTGAGGAGCAAGGAAGCAAGCATCCATACCAGCTTTCCGGCGGCCAAAGACAAAGGGCATATCTTGCAAGAATACTGGCTGTAGGTGCTGAAGTAATATTTTCTGATGAACCAACCTCTATGCTGGATGTGTCAATACGTCTGGGAATTCTCAATCTGATGAACAAGTTAAAAAACGAGAATGGAAAATCGTTTATATATATTACTCATGATATAGCTACTGCCAGATACTTTGCTGACAGAATAATTGTTTTGTATGCCGGGCATATGGTAGAGTGGGGAGAGGTAAATAATGTTATTCTTAACCCTCAGCACCCCTACACAAAATTATTAATTGCAGCAGCTCCAGACCCTGAAAGAGAAGGAGCATTAGAGCTTCCTGTTTTAAGAGATGAAGAATCTGAAGTTACAGTATGGACTCCAGAGAGCAAGGGATGTCCATTCAGAAGCCGATGTCCCGTAGCTGAAAAGAGATGTGTTGAGGAATTTCCTGAAGCAAGAGAGGTTAGTGAAGGACAATTTATAAGATGTTTTCACGAATAATTAGACAGCCGATGCGTACAAGTATTGGAAATAATATTGCCTGCACTGTAATTTATACTTAGAAGTGATTGATGAGGTTAAAGCCCTAAATGGGCTTTAACGAGTAGTTTTCGAGCGGAGCGAGAGTCTTTAATTACTCAGTGCTTCCGACCAGAAGGAGGAATTATGAGCTATCTATTTGATTGGAAAAGATATTCTGACTTGGCTAGGCTGGCTGCAGCAGAGGGGTGTGTACTGCTTAAAAACGAAAATAATGCTCTTCCAATAAACAAAGGTGAAACCGTATCTGTATTTGGAAGAATACAATTTAATTATTACAATAGTGGTACAGGTTCTGGAGGAATGGTGAATGCTCCTTACGTAGTTTCTATTTTGGAAGCACTTCAAGCTAGCGAAGATATATTTATCTATGAAGAGCTGTTTCGTGTATATGAAACATGGACTAGGGATAACCCTTTTGATAAGGGAAAGGGTTGGGCACAGGAGCCTTGGTCTCAAGTTGAAATGCCTCTTACACAGGATTTGGTTAAAGAAGCTGCCGGGAAATCTGATATTGCAGTTGTGATTATAGGTCGAACAGCTGGTGAGGATAAGGATAACAGTGCTTCAAAAGGAAGTTACTTTCTTACAGATGAAGAGGAAAAAATGCTGCAGCAGGTGTGCAGCTCTTTTAAACGTGTAGCAGTTGTACTAAATGTAGGAAATATAATAGATATGGGATGGGTTGACAGATATAATCCTCAAGCGGTGCTTTATGCTTGGCAGGGAGGCAGCGAGGGAGGAAATGGCATTTGTGATATTCTCACAGGCAGGATTAATCCATCAGGAAAATTAGTTAATACTATCGCTCGTGATATCATGGACTATCCATCTATTGAAAACTTTGGAGATGCTCAAAGAAACTATTACAAGGAAGACATATATGTAGGTTATAGATATTTTGAAACTGCTGCCAAAGAAAAGGTTAAGTATCCTTTTGGATATGGACTTTCTTATACAACCTTTGACTATTCTACAAGTTCTTATAAAGCAATTGAAGAAATAATATCTTTTAATGTTACTATTACAAATACGGGAAGTGTTCAAGGTAAACAAGCGGTACAAGTCTATGCATGTCCTCCACAAGGATTGCTTGGAAAGCCAGCTAAAAACCTTATAAGGTTTGCAAAGACAAAGGTTTTAAATCCTGGCGAAAGTGAAACAGTTTCTTTTGAAATTGAAATAAGGGAACTGGCCTCCTATGATGATTCGGGAGTAACAAATCATAAGTCCTGCTACGTACTTGAAGAAGGTATATATGAGATACATGCAGGCTTTGATGTAAGAAATACCTGCTTAGCGGGAGAGCATGTTGTAGAGAAGTTGATAGTAGTAGAAGAACTGCAGGAAGCCCTTGCACCCGTTCAGAATTTCAGTAGATTAAAACCATCGGAATACATCAATGGAAATTACATTATGGTAGAAGAGAAGGTTCCTACAAGAACAGTAGACTTAAAGGAAAGGTTAAAATATGAAAGTAATGGACAGTGTTCCTTTTCTGGTGACAAAGGATACAAATTAAAGGATGTTTATGAGAAAACAGTTTCCTTGAGTAAGTTTTTAGAGCAACTAACAGACAATGATTTGATTTGCATGTCCAGAGGAGAAGGGATGTGTTCACCAAAAGTAACTCCGGGAACAGCTGGTGCTTTTGGCGGAGTTACTAACAGACTTCAGTATTTTGGTATTCCTGCTGCCTGCTGCGCAGATGGCCCTTCGGGTATCCGAATGGACAATGGAAGCCAAGCCTTTAGCCTGCCTAATGGAACGGCTCTTGCCTCAAGCTTTAATGTGGATTTAGTTGAAAAACTGTTTGAAATGCTAGGAATGGAGCTTAGAATAAATAAAATAGATACTATACTCGGCCCGGGAATGAATATACATCGCTGTCCACTGAATGGAAGAAATTTTGAATATTTTTCTGAAGATCCTTATGTTACCGGAAAGATGGCAGCAGCTGAGCTTAAAGGTATGAATAAATATGGAGTTACAGGGACAATTAAGCACTTTGCCTGCAACAATCAGGAGTTTAAGCGCACGGAAATAGACTCCATTGTTTCAGAAAGAGCTCTTCGAGAGATTTACTTAAAAGGCTTTGAAATAGCTGTAAAAGAGGGGGAAGCACGCAGTGTTATGACCAGCTATGGAGCTGTGAACGGCATTTGGACAGCTGGAAACTTGGATTTGCTGACTACTGTTCTTCGCAGGCAATGGAAGTTTAAAGGCATTGTTATGACTGACTGGTGGGCTAAAATGAATGATGAAGGCTTCCCGGCATCCCATCATAATACTGCAGCTATGATACGTTCTCAAAATGATTTGTATATGGTTGTTTCAAACTCTGAAGCCAACAGTAATAAGGACAATTCAGATGAAGAGCTTAAAAAAGGCAATATTTCTCGTGTACATCTTATGAGAAATGCGGCTAATATTTGTAATTTTATTTTGAAATCTCCAGTAATGAGACGTTGTCAGGGTGAAGAAGAAAATTGGGTGGAATTAAATGTACCTCAAAAAATAGAAGGTACAGAAACTACCATAGATGCGGGAATATTGCAAGGCGAAGCTATTTTGGATGTTTCCCAAATCAAGACCGATAAAGGAGGTACAGTTACATTCCATCTTCAAATTCCCCAAAAGGGAAAATACGTTATACGTTTTAGAGTTAAATCCGATGCTGCGGAAGTAGCTCAAATACCTATTTCGGTATTTTCAAACAATAGTTTAATCGAAACTATTACCATTAACGGAACAAAAGGTGAAGTGCTTCAAAAGGAAGCAGCTTTCGATGTGTACTCAAATATTAATAATTACTTAAAGCTATATTTTGGTGAAAGTGGAACAGAAATAGTTGAAATTAAGATCTATCAAGTTTCTTGAAGTAATTTCAGATATAATAAGAAAATGACAGTATAAAGCCTCCTTCATAAAAATGAGGGAGGCTTAACCTTTATAAAAAGCTTTCCAAGCTGACATCGAGTAAAGGGTAGTGATTAAAGTCTGGATCGTTGAAATGCCACCATTCTGTCCTTATCCTTTGAAAGCCGCTCTCTATCATTATCCTTGCTAAAAGTTCACGATTTTGAAGCTGATGCGCTGGTGCTGCATCATAGGTTATCCAAGCCTTTTCTGAAAAATCATCAAAGGGGGATGGCATCTCAAGCTCTTTGCCTTCTAAGTCTACTAGAGTGACATCAACTGCGCATCCTCTATTATGCTTTGAGCCTCTTGTTGGTGGTGCGACGAAATTATCGTCAGGCAGGGTTTCCCACATAAGCCTTTGCACTGAAATAGGCCTGTAGGCATCAAGGACTTTTAGTTTATAGCCAAGGCTTTTTGCGTAATTGTTTGCATTAACAAGCTTTTTTGCAGTTTCTAACTGTAGTATGCATTTATTTACACGATAAAGCTTTTTGCCCATAAAATTATCCGCAGTGGCGTATTGAATATCTATTACTAAGGAATTATCCAGCTTTTCTAGATCTATGAGGTTGTTTATTGAATTTTCCATAACAAGTATCTCTTCCTTCGCATTAATTTAAAACTCTATTAATAATTATAAATCAAACTTATATTGATTTATATGACTTATTTCCTTATAATATTTATTTAGTGACAATTTAGGCTACAATATAAATAACTTAAACTATAAGGAAAGGTTGTTAATATAGATGAAGAAAGAACCAAAGGATACTACGGTTGTTGTTGGAATGTCAGGAGGGGTTGACTCCTCTGTTGCAGCGCTTCTCTTAAAAGAGCAAGGTTACAACGTTATAGGAATCTTCATGAAAAACTGGGATGAGCAAGATGAAAATGGAGCCTGTACAGCGACTGAAGATTATGAAGATGTAAGAAGGGTTTGCGACCAAATAGGCATACCATATTATACAGTTAATTTTGTTAAAGAATACTGGGACAGAGTGTTTACTTATTTTTTAGATGAATATAAAAAAGGGAGAACTCCAAACCCAGATGTAATGTGCAACAAGGAAATTAAGTTTAAGGCTTTTCTGGACTATGCGCTAAAAATTGGAGCAGATTATCTAGCAACTGGGCATTATGCTCAAGTGGATTTTAGAGATGGTGAGTACAAGATGCTTAGAGGAGTAGATTCAAATAAGGATCAAACCTACTTTTTATGCCAGCTTGGACAGCATCAGCTAGCTAAAACCATGTTTCCAATAGGGCATTTAAAAAAGCCAGAGCTTAGGGAGATAGCTGCAAAATATGGATTAAAAACTGCTAATAAGAAAGACAGCACAGGTGTATGCTTTATTGGAGAAAGAAATTTCCATAAGTTTTTGAGCAATTACTTGCCATCACAGCCTGGTGACATAAAAACTCTTACAGGGCAGGTTCTTGGAAGGCATGATGGTCTAATGTATTATACCTTAGGTCAGAGAAAAGGACTTGGCATAGGTGGAATAGGTACAGGCGAACCTTGGTTTGTTGTGGAAAAGGATTTAAAAAATAATATATTATATGTGGTTCAGGGAGAAGATCACCCGGCTTTACTATCCTATGGATTAGAAGCTTCTGATTTAAATTGGGTTAGTGATGTAAAGCCAGAGGGTATTTTTAAATGCACCGCTAAATTTAGATATAGACAGCCTGATCAAGGAGTTACTGTTCATATGAAAGCAGATAACAGATGCCTAGTTGTCTTTGATGAGCCGCAAAGGGCTGTTACACCAGGGCAGGAAGTTGTATTTTACAAAGATGAGGTCTGCCTAGGTGGAGGGGCAATAGATTTCATTTATAAAAATAAAAAAGAAATTAAATAGATATCTAAATGAAGAAAATCATGTTTTATATATAAAACATGATTTTCTTCATTCTTAGTTATATAGGAATT
>CAZMQY010000012.1:0-26317 GCA_964568335.1 uncultured Clostridium sp. | reverse complement strand
ATAGTCCATGGATAATGAAAAATAAAACACTCTTTAAAACCATAGGGAATCACGATTTTTATCGCTAAAAATTTTTAAATATCATATATGTGTTTTTGTTTATATTAATTATTTGCAGTAAAATCGAGAACTAAATCACAGCCAAAGTGAATTAGTTCTCTTTATTATGCATAAAGTAAAAATATCAAAGGTATTTCTTGCTCTAATACTTATACATCCAAATCCATATAGGATTTTGCAATTTTATGAAATCCGTAATTTATAAGCATCTTACATACGATTTTTCGTATTTCATGGCTTGATATTATAAGGGAAGTATCTTTTGCTTTATATAATTCTTTTACTATTTCGCTAAGTAATATATTTAGATCGGATTCTGTTAAAGGTAGTCCAATGTCGGTTGCGGAATTTGCGATGCTTGTCTTAATCTTATCAATGTCAAACTTTTCATCTAATCCATTCTTTTTTAAAATTCTCACCGCACCCACCTTCCATAAATTATTTATAATATATAATACTTCTCAGATTTGATTTCTGTGATAGCAAAAAAGACAGATAAAGCAAGTTAATACAATATGACCTTCGATTAAATCAGCATGTCTTCTAATGTTTATAATTTATTCATAAAATATAAAGAAAATTTTTACTTTTAGTATAAAAAATTACATATTTTTGCCATATTACTGTGATAAAATAAATTTTGTTAATTGAATTACCAATAAATAGAAATGTGCCAGTATTGAAATTAATAAAGTGAGGTTTTGCAATTGATTCAAATTGAGAACTTGGTAAAGAGGTACGGACAGCAGGTTATTTTAAATGGTTTGAATTTAACCGTAAACAAGGGTGAGATTCTTGGCCTTTTAGGTCCCAATGGCGCCGGAAAATCCACTACAATGAATATAATCACAGGTTATATTGAAGCTACAGAAGGAATAGTTAAGATTGATGAATTGGATATTTTAGAGCAGCCCAAAAGGGCTAAAAAGAAGATTGGTTACTTACCTGAGCTACCGCCATTATATATGGATATGACTGTAGGAGAATATTTAAGGTTTGTTTGCAAGATTAAGGGGATACCACGCAAAGAAATTTCTGCAACTATAGAAAGCACAGGCGATATTGCTAAAATAAATCATCATAGGAACAGACTCATAAAAAATCTTTCTAAGGGATATAAACAGAGAGTTGGACTTGCTCAAGCCATAATAGGAAATCCAGAGGTGTTAATTTTGGACGAGCCTACTGTAGGTTTGGATCCAAAGGAAATCATAGAGATTAGAAACCTTATTAAGGAAATAGGCAAAAATCATACTGTAATTTTAAGCTCGCATATACTCTCAGAGGTTAGTGCGGTTTGTCACAGAGTTGTTATTATAAATAAAGGAGAGATTGTTGCAAGCGGCAGCCCGGAAGAGCTAGCTAAAAAATTAAACTATAGCAGCAAGATTTTGCTTAGAATAAAAGGCAATATCAAGGAAGCGGTGAAAAAGCTTAAGGACTTAAATAATATTCAGAACATAGTTATTCAAGGCTCCGTGGAGAAGGATACTGTGGATTTGCTGATTGAAGTGAAACAGGATAAGGATATTAGAGAAGAACTGTTTTGGAAGCTGAGTAAGGCAGAGATACCGGTGCTTTTATTGAAACCAGTGGATTTATCCCTGGAAGAAGTATTTCTTCAAGTTACTAGGGAGTAGAGGAGGAATTATAAATGCTAGCCATATTTAGCAAGGAATTAAAAGCTTATTTTTATTCGGCTACAGGTTATGTGTTCATGGTGGTGTTTCTTTTGATAGGGGGAATATTTTTTGCTGATTACAATTTGATACCTGCAAGTCCGCTTTACAGCAATGTGCTTTCAAGCATGATATTTATATTTTTGATACTTGTACCTATTATAACTATGAGACTGCTGGCGGAGGAAAAGCATCAAAAGACTGATCAGCTGCTTTTAACCTCACCTCTAAGTGCTGCTCAAATAGTAATAGGAAAATATTTGGCAGCGATAGCTTTGTTTTACTTAACTTTGACAGCAACGCTTTTATACCCCTTTATGCTAAGCTGGTACGGACCTGTGGCGATAGGTGAGATAGCGTCTGTTTACATAGGTTTTGCACTATTGGGTGCTGCTTTTATAGCTATCGGGCTTTTTGTATCCTCATTAACTGAAAATCAGGTAGTATCAGCAGTATGTTCTTTTGGATTATTGCTGTTTTTATGGATTATAGACTGGATACAGGAGAGTCTTCCTGCTGACGGTACCACTGGAGTTTTGTTTGCAGCAATTATAGTAGTTAGTATTGCGATAATACTTTATCAAGCAACAAGAAATATAATTGGTTCTATAACTGAGCTGATAGTTGGAGCATCATTAATACTAATAATTTTCTTGAAAAATTCTGTTCTGTTTGAAGGGTTTATGCCTAGATTTTTGGGATGGCTTTCTTTGGTAAGCAGGTTTAAAAATTTCAGTATGGGTATATTGGATTTAACTTCAATAGTTTATTATTTGACCTACGCAGCAGCCTTTGTTTACTTATCTATTAAAAATATAGAGAAAAGAAGATGGAGCTAAGGAGGCAAACCAGTATGAAGAAATTTAATGTTAAAAAACCTTTTAAAGGCGGAAGCTTTAAGCATAGAGCTCGTTCAACTGCCGTTACAGCAATATTTCTTGTGGCAATTATAGCTATAAACATTGCAGCAGCAAAGCTTGATATAAAAAAGGATTTAACCCAGGACAAACTTTATACTCTAACTGAGGAGACCATTAATATTCTAAAGAATTTAAAAAATGATATAAAAATATTTATGTTTTTTGAAACAGGTAAAAATGACCCATACATATCTGCTATTATTGATAAATATAAATCTGCTTCGAATAAACTTACTATTGAGGAAAGAGATCCAATAAAGCAGCCTCAGCTTGCACAAAAATACAGCAAGGAGGATAAGAATGTTGGTATTGGTTCAATAGTTGTTGAATGTGGAAATAAATTTAAAACTATAATCTACGATGACTTTTTTAACTATAGTTTTGGAGAATATGGAGAAGAAAATATAGATTCCTTTGCTGCGGAGCAACAGATAACTAATGCAATAGTATATGTAAATTCAGAACAGGAACAGGTTTTATATACACTTTCAGGGCATGGGGAGGGGCCCTTAAGCTCGGATGTTATAAAACAGCTAGAGGTGGAAAACTATTCTGTAAAGGAGCTTAATTTTTTGCAGAATAATACAGAGCTTAATGAGGAAGACATTTTGATTATCACTTCACCCAAAACAGATATATCTAATGAAGAAGCTGATAAAATTAGAACTTTCTTGAAAAGCGGAGGAAGAGCAGCTTTCTTTATTGATATAGCAAAGCAGATTTTTCCTAACCTTCAAGAACTTTTAGGCTACTATGGTATCAGGCTTCAAAATGCTGTAGTAGTTGAGGGACAGGCTGGGAGAATTGCACAAAGTCAATTAGAGCTTCTTCCAGAAATACAGTCCCATGAAATAGTTAATGCTATAAAAGCAAAGAAAATGCTTATTTTCATGCCAGTTGCCCAAAGTATTGAAGAGCAAAAATCAAAGCGCGATACTGTGAAAATTGAACCTTTGCTTATAACTTCATCAAATTCTTGGGCAAAGGTAAATTTAAATTCTAACACTTTAACTAAGGAAGCAGCAGACTTGACAGGACCCTTTAATATTGCTGCAGCAATTACAGAGAAGGTTGATAGCAAAACTGCAAAGCTTATGGTGGTCGGAAGTTCAACCTTTATGAATTCTAATATTATTTCAGCAACCAATGGAGCAAATTTAGATTTTGTAATGAACTCCTTAAACTGGCTTCAAGATAAAAAGGACGGGATTTCAGTAAGGCCAAAGAGCTTGAAGGTAGAAAACTTAACAATGACAAACCTGCAAAGATTAACTCTTTCAGCTATAGTAGTTATACTCATACCATCAGCAATAATAGTTGCAGGAATTATGGTATGGCTGCGAAGAAGACATAGATAGAAAGACCCGAGGAAGTTTTCCTCGGGTTATATTCAGCTTATAAAGCCTTGGATTACAACATAGTTTTCTCCTACCTCAAGTGCACGTGCCTCCGCTTCTTCAATTGTAGCACCGTTTAGAACTATATTGTCTTCCATCGTATTTATTTCAGTTAAGCTTTTTACTATTGTTTCGTCGCTTTTGCCTCTTTTTTGCATATCCTTTATTTGATCATAGGTGTTTTTGCTTACTTGCTTTACAGCACAATTATGTGCATCATACATAAGTACAACGCTGTAGTGGTTTCTCATTTTCCAAATCCTCCATGTTAAATTATTTCTCACACATCTATTGTGCCACCAAAAATTATTTTTATGATTAGGCATGTATAAAATCTAGAAAAATTATGTAATATATATAAGAAAATTACCTTATAAAAATATACAAGTTTTAGTACATAATAAATGATAAAGGGGAATTTAAATGGACGAGGAACTATTAATTGAGGAAATGGCAAAAACACTTGAGGACACTGGAGAGATTACTATAAGCGGTGAGGATTTAGATGTATTTATTCAGTCTGTAGATGACAAGGAAGGCTATGCCTATGTTAGCAATACCCATAAAGAATTTGAAACGAGCATGGAGGCAATAGAGTGGGCTGTGCTGCAATTTGATGGAGCAGAAAATATAGAAGAGTGGGAATAAATGAGTGTGTGGGCATTATATAGATTTAAATAGTAAATTGCTGCTTTTAGAGAAAAACAGGCTGATTTTCTTTGACATCTATTTAAAATGCCCACTTTTATTTTTTCTATTGACAAAGACTTATAATATAAGTATAGTATATGTAGTTGCAAATCATTTGCATTAGAACTGTGTTTAAGGAGAAGAAGCATGTCAAGAAAATTTATAGCAGCTGCATTATTTGCTGTATTACCAATGATGTTCGCAGCCTGCAGCAATTCTGCTGAAGGTAAAGATAGAAGTACTTTAAATAGGGAAACAAAAAACAAAATATCTGTGGTTGTATCCTTTAATCCGTTAAGAGAATTTGCAGAAGCAGTGGGCGGTGATAAGGTTGAAGTTAAAGTTATAGTGCCTGAAGGAATGGAGCCTCACGATTTTGAGCCAAAGCCTAGGGATATGGAAAGCATCAGCAAAGCCAATGTGTTTGTGTATAACGGCTTAGGAATGGAAGGCTGGACTGAAAAAACACTAAAGGCAATAGATAATAAAGGCCTGGAAGTGGTTGATGCTTCAAAGGGTGCAGCTTTGATTAAAGGAACAGAAGGAAATAATGATCACGGTGATTATGATCCACATATTTGGCTAAGTTTAAAGGAAGCTAAAAATGAGGCAAAGAACATAAAGGATGCGCTTGTAAAGGTGGATTCGAATAACAAGGATTACTATGAAAAAAATTATGAAACATACTCAAGCAGCCTAGATAAGCTGTATGAAGAATATAAAACTAAGTTTGATAGTATAGCAAATAAAAACTTTGTAACAGGTCATGCAGCCTTTGCTTATCTATGCAGAGATTTTGGACTAAAGCAGTCCAGTGTAGAAAGCGTATTTGCTGAAGGCGAGCCTACTCCTCAAAAGCTCAAGGAGTTAATTGACTTTGGCAAGACTAACAATATAAAGGTTATTTTTATGGAGGAGCTTGCTAGTCCTGAAGTTTCTAAGACTATTGCAAAGGAAGTAGGAGCTAAAGTGGAAAAGATATATACTATCGAAAGCAAGGAAGATGGCAAAGATTACATTCAAAGCATGAAGGATAATCTGGAAAAGATCTATAATAGCTTAAAATAAGAATATATTTAACCCATATCTTTAAAATAATAAGGATATGGGTTTTTATTGTTAAATATTTCTACTATAATGATAGTTATAAGGAATCAGGAAAGGAGTTTTATGATTTTGATAAATTCACGACAAGTTTACAAAAAAAGAATTGGCGGTTTTGAGAAGCTTATTAAGAAGCAGAAGGAAGCTATTAATTTCATAAGCGTACTGAGACTCATAATCTTTGCTGCTGGTGTAGGTTTTTCTATATTTTTTTATATAAACAGAAGGTATTACTTTTCCGCAAGCCTTATGGTAGTAACTTTTATAGCTTTTATTATTCTTGTTATAAAACATAATGCAGTTATTAGCCATAGGAATTTAACTGAGAAGCTTTTGGAGGTTAATAAAAAATCTGTAAAAAGATTAAAGGGTGATTGGAAAGAATTCTTTGATTCTGGTGAAGAATTTAAAGATACTGAGCACCCCTTTTCGGGGGATTTGGATGTGTTTGGGAAGAGCTCAGTTTTTCAATGGATAAATACAGCAGTTACTACTTTGGGAAGGTTAAAGCTAAAGGAAGTTTTATCTAATCCCAGTTTAGAGCTTGAGGATATACTCAAGAGACAAGAGGCTATAAAGGAATTAGCTGGGCACATCAGCTGGAGGCAAAGATTTGAAGCAGAATGCAAAATGCTGCCAAAAGAAAGGCAAGATACTGATAAGCTTATTAATTGGGCTAAAAAAAGAGAGGGACTTGTTGACAGGCTTTACTTTAAAGCAGCTTTAATGATAATGCCTATATTAACAATTGCATCAATAACCTACTATGCAGTAAAACCAACCATAGGCTACTCTCTTCCTGGCATATTTATTATTCTTGATATAATAGCTTTAAAGCTTGGAGCAAAAGTGAGAAGTAGAGTCCTAGATACTGCTTACGATTATAAGAAAAATATCAAGGTGTACTATAAAATACTTAAGCATATTGAACATAAGAAATTTGACAGTGATTTACTTAAAGATATACAAGAAAGGCTTCATGGTAAAGACAACTGCAGTGCTTCACAAGCCATAACCAAGCTGTTTAAAATAACAGATAAAATTTCTGACAGGAGCAATATATTCAGCATAATTTTAAACCTTTTATTTCTGTGGGATTATCATTTAGTAATTAATCTTGAAAATTGGAAAAGAAGCTATGGTGAAGCAATTGAAGGCTGGCTTCAGTGCATAGCCGATTATGAGGCACTGGCATCCATAGCTATTATTGCTTTTGATAACCCAAGTTGGGCTCAGCCTGATTTTATAGCAGAAAAGCTGGTTATAAGCTCAGAGGGTATTGCACATCCTCTGCTTTCAGAATATAGAGTAAGCAATGATGCAGAGTTAGGCAAGTCCCACAGCATATTATTGATTACTGGTTCAAACATGTCAGGAAAAAGTACTTTTTTAAGAACAATAGGCATAAATTTAGTTTTAGCTTATGCAGGTGCGCCAGTGTGTGCTAAAAGCTTTAGCTGTTCTATAATGAATATATACACCTGCATGAGGATAAGCGATAATCTTGAAAAAAACATTTCCTCCTTCTATGCAGAGATTATAAGGATTAAAAAGATAGTAAGTGCAGTTAAAAGAGGTGAGAAAATATTTTTCTTGCTAGATGAAATATTTAAAGGTACTAATTCCTTAGATAGGCATTTGGGAGCGGAGACTCTTGTAAATAAATTGAGCAGAGAAAATGCTTTAGGTCTTGTGTCTACTCACGACTTAGAACTTGGAGAACTTGAAAATAAAAATACTAAAATTAAAAATTATCATTTCCAGGAACATTATAAAAATAATGAAATATGCTTTGATTATAAGCTTAGGCAAGGGGTATCAACTACGAGGAATGCAGTTTACTTAATGAAGCTGGCAGGTATAGAATTTGAACACTAGAATATATTATTAAAAAGCATGTAGGGGGTAAGGGTAATGAGGTATAAAATAAGACAAAGAATATTCAGCTTCGGGGACAACTTTACAATTAAGGATGAGTATGATAATGACCGATATGAAGTTCGAGGAAAGGTGTTTTCCTTCGGTGACAAGCTAAGAATATACGATATGTTTGGAAATGAGCTGGTGTACATTGAACAGGAAATGTTTCACCTTCTTCCAAGGTATAATATATATCTAAACGGAAGTTATGCTGCTTCTGTAAAAAAGGAGCTTAGTTTTTTCAGACCAAGCTTTACCATAGAGAGCAACATGGGAAGCTATACTATTGATGGAGATATATTTTCACATGAATTTGAGATATTAAAGGGCGGAAGGCAGGCTGCCTACGTAAGTAAAAAGTGGTTTTCCTTTTCAGACACCTATGGCGCAGATATAGATGACAGCGAAAACCAAGCCTTCATGTTGGCTATGGTAATAGTAATAGACCAAATACTTTATGATAAAAAGAGCTAAATAAAACAGGGGAAAGAATGGTTTGTACCCCTGCTTTAGTACCTTCACAGTTATTTGGCAACCCATATATTGACATGCAAATATAAGAGTTATAAAATAGTGAATTGAAAACTAATGATAAAAGGGAGGTTTTTTTATGAACAAGGAAAATGGAAACATATCCATTCATACAGAAAATATTTTTCCTATAATTAAAAAGTGGCTGTATTCAGATAAGGATATTTTTGTAAGAGAGCTTATCAGTAACAGCAGTGATGCTATAAGCAAACTTAAAAGACTGGCTTCCATAGGTGAGACAAAAATACATGAAGACACAAGGTTTCAAGTTAAGGTTCTTTTTAACAAGGACAATAATACCATTAAATTTATCGATAATGGAATTGGAATGACAGCAGAAGAGGTTAAGAAATATATAAATCAGGTTGCCTTTTCTGGTGCAGAAGACTTTTTAAATAAGTATAAGGATAAGATGGATGAAGCAAATCAAATAATAGGACATTTTGGACTAGGATTTTACTCCTCCTTTATGGTAGCTGAGAGGGTTGAAATAGATACTTTATCCTATCAGCATGGAGCAGAAGCCGTTAAATGGAACTGTGCAGGCGGTACGGAATACGAGCTTTCACCATCTGACAGGGTGGAAAGAGGAACTACTATTACTTTATTTTTAGACGAAGAAGGTAAAGAGTTTTTAGATGAATTCAAGCTTAGAGAGATAATAGAAAAGCACTGCTCCTTCCTTCCAGTAGAGATTTATCTTGAAAATGAAAAGGAAGAAAAGAAAGAGGAACAAAAGCCTTTAAATGATACTCATCCACTTTGGCTTAAAAACCCAAAGGATTGTACTGATGAAGAGTATAAGGAATTTTACAGCAAGGTATTCCATGATTTCAAAGAGCCTTTATTTTGGATACACTTAAACGTGGACTATCCTTTTAACCTTAAGGGAATACTGTATTTTCCTAAGCTAAAGCATGAATTAGATGCAAGCGAAGGACAAATTAAGCTATACAATAATCAAGTGTTTGTAGCAGATAATATAAAAGAAGTTATTCCTGAATTTCTACTTCTTTTAAAGGGTGTTATTGACTGCGCAGACTTGCCTCTTAATGTTTCTAGAAGCTTTCTTCAAAAGGATGCCAATGTAATTAAAATATCAAAGCATATAACTAAGAAGGTAGCAGATAAGCTTACTGAGCTGTTTAAAAAGGAAAGAGATAAGTATAACTCCTTCTGGGACGACATAAATGTTTTCATCAAGTACGGCTGCATGAGAGATGAAAGCTTCTATGACAAGGTTAAGGATATATTGATCTTTAAAACCACCAATGGCGAATATGTGACCCTAAAACAGTATCTTGAAAACAATAAGGAAAAGCATGAGAATAAGGTATTTTATGTTAACGATGAAAACCAACAGGCTCAATATATAAAGCTGTTTAAAGAAAATAGTTTAGAGGCTATAGTTTTAAATTCTGCAATAGACAGCCACTTTATTAACTTCCTTGAAATGAAGGAAAATGGCGTTCAGTTTAACAGAATTGACTCTGATTTAACTGATGTGCTAAAGGACGCAGAAGCAGGACATGATGAAAATACTTCAAAGGAGTTAGAGCAAATATTCAAGGCTAACCTAGGAAATGACAAACTAACAATAAAGGTAGAAAGCTTAAAGGCCACAAGGATTCCAGCTATAATGCTTTTGTCAGAGCAGTCCAGAAGAATGCAGGAAATGAGTGCAATGTTTGGCGGCATGGATGTGAAGAACATGTTTCCTAACGAGGAAACATTGGTTCTTAATAGAAATAGTGAATTAATAAATTCACTTATCCATATGAATCAAGACGAAAGTAAAAAAGAAACAGCTAAGATGATTTGTGAACATATCTACGATCTAGCTCTTATTGGTAACAAGCAGCTTGATGCCGATGCTATGGCCAAATTTATTGATAGAAGCAATAAAATATTAGGTAAACTTGTATAAAAGTAAGGACTAAGCATTATTTATTATGCTTAGTCCTTTTTTATTGTAAAAAGTTAAAAATAATAGTAAAGTGATGAAGTATATATTATACTATTTCTAATAATAAAAATATTATTTCTTTGGGGTATAAGTTATGAAGTTAGGTACATTAATACAAAGCATTTATTTTGATTCAACTCCTTTAAAAAGAAAGGATTTTGAGAAGGGCAGAAGGCTGTTTCTTTATGAGGGATGTTTTGCAGTAGGGGTTTTTTCACTCACTAGTGGAGCCTTTTTAGCGGGTCTGGCAAATTATATGGGGGCTTCTGATGAGTTTAACGGAATAATTGGGGCTGTTCCAGTTTTTGCAGGTGTGGTTCAGCTTTTTTCTGGAATCGTTTTTGAAAAGCTAGAAAAGAGAAAGTTTTTAATAAGCATATCCTGCTTATTTTTTAGGCTGCTGCTTGGAACTATGTTTTTTATTCCCTTCGTAGTTAAAGGTACAAATATAAGACTAGCCATGTTAGCTAGTACTTATGGACTAGCTTATCTGTTTGCTTCCTTTATATCGCCTCCTGCTAGTAATTGGATTGTAAGTCTTACTCCAGAACATATAAGAGGCAGCTATTTAGCTAAAAAGGATGCCTATTCTCTTGCTTTCCTTACTTTAATAACTCTTATTGTAGGAAAGGTTTTGGATATATTTAGACAAGCCAACAAGGAGTACTTGGGTTTTATATTTCTGGGCATTATAGTAATGTCAATGGCTATATCTAATTTTTATTTTCTATCCTCAATAAAAGAGCCTAAGGTTGAAGCAATTAGCTATACCTTTAAACTAAGTGATATATTTTTAAAACCAATTAAGGATAAAGGCTTTAGAGTAATTATAATACTTTTTTTGCTGTGGAACATAGGACTCCAGATAGCAGGTCCTTTCTTCGCAGTGTATATGGTTACGGGCTTAAAGCTAAGTTATAGTTATATTATGATTATGGGTGTATTAAGTTCTGTTGCAAGGATTTTTATGGTTCCCTATTGGGGCAAGCTGGCAGACAATAAGTCATGGATAACCTGTACTAAATACTCTATAGGTCTTTTAGCTATTGTCCATACAATATGGTTTTTTGTTAACCATACTACTGCGTTTGTAATGGTGCCTGCATTGCACATACTCAGCGGTATTGCCTGGGGCGGCATAAATATGGCCTTATTTAATATTCAGTTCATTTTTTCTCCAAGAGAAGGAAGAACTATATATTTGGGAGCAAATGCTGCCTATGGAGGGCTGCTTGGCTTTTTAAGTACCATAGCGGGTTCTGCAGTATTAGGTAGACTTCAAGGAAACTACTTTAACATAAGTTTTTTTAGTTTCGGAAATATGCAAATTCTATTTGCAATGTCAGGAATTTTGATTGGTGTCTGCACTTTGTACGTTCATCTGTTCTTGAAGGAAACTGCTTGTTAACTTCTTACAAAATTTTAGCAGTTGACATATACTGATATATAGTATATAATATGTAATCAATAAAACAAATAAAAACTTTGAAGAGAAGAGTAGCTATAATGTGGATTTAAAGAGAGCCAGCGGTGGTGAAAGACTGGTATGAAGCCTATAGTGAAGAACAACTCTGAGTTTCTAACCGAAATCAATTGAAAGTAGGCTTAGACGCAGCCAAAGCGTTACAGATTGGAGAGTATTAAATGTACTTCTTTGAGCTGGCTGATTTATTTCAGCAATTTGGGTGGCACCGCGAAATATAACCTTTCGTCCCATTATTTTATAATGGAATGAAGGTTTTTTTATTTTAAATAATATTTAAATCAATAGAGGAGGAAACGCAATGGAATCAGTAGTAATTAAACAATTGTACAGAGAAACTGAAAAATATGCTGGACAAATAGTAAGCATATCAGGCTGGATAAGGACAGTGAGAGCCTCTAATGCCTTTGGATTTATAGAGCTAAACGATGGAAGCTTTTTTAAAAATGTTCAGACAGTATTTGAAAGTGATTTAGAAAACTATAAGGATGTGTCAAAGCTTCCTATAAGCTCTTCTATAACTGTTGAAGGCTTAGTAGAGCTTACTCCAGAGTCAAAGCAGCCTTTTGAAATTAAGGCAAAGAAAATAATAATTGAAGGTCTTTCTTCTTCTGATTATCCACTTCAGAAGAAAAAGCACAGCTTGGAATATTTAAGAACTATAGCTCATTTAAGACCAAGAAGCAACACTTTTTCAGCGGTGTTCAGAGTTCGTTCTTTAGCTGCTTATGCTATTCATAAGTTTTTCCAAGAAAAAGGCTTTGTTTATGTTCATACTCCAATAATTACTGGAAGCGATGCTGAAGGTGCAGGAGAAATGTTTAGACTAACAACTTTAGATTTAAACGACATACCAAGAACTGAAGAAGGTAAAATAGATACATCCAAGGACTTCTTTGGAAAGGAAACAAACTTAACTGTTAGCGGACAGTTAAACGGTGAAACCTTTGCACTGGCATTTAGAAATATTTACACCTTTGGACCAACCTTTAGAGCAGAGAATTCCAACACAGCAAGACATGCTGCCGAGTTCTGGATGATAGAACCTGAAATGGCTTTTGCAGATCTTCAGGATGATATGGAAATAGCTGAGGAAATGGTTAAATATATAATTAACTATGTAATGGAAAATGCTCCAGAAGAAATGGAATTCTTTAATAAGTTTATAGACAACACCTTATTTGACAGATTAAATAATGTAATAAGCTCTGATTTTGGAAGAATAACTTATACAGAAGCCGTAGAGATTCTTGAAAAATGTGGAGAGAAATTTGAGTATCCAGTAAAATGGGGTATAGATTTACAGACCGAACATGAAAGATATTTAACAGAGAAGCATTTTAAAAAGCCTGTATTTGTTACTAACTATCCAAAGGATATTAAGGCTTTCTATATGAGAGTGAATGATGATGGTAAAACTGTCGCAGCTACAGACCTTCTTGTTCCTGGAGTTGGAGAAATTATTGGCGGAAGCCAAAGAGAGGAACGATTAAGTGTTCTTGAAGCTAGAATGAATGAGCTTGGACTTAACAAGGAAGACTACTGGTGGTATTTGGAGCTTAGAAAATATGGCGAAACAGTTCATTCAGGCTTTGGTCTTGGTTTTGAAAGAATTCTTATGTATTTGACTGGAATGTCTAACATAAGAGACGTAATACCATTCCCAAGAACTACAGGAACTGCAGAATTTTAACGAAATTATTTACAAGTGTGCAAATATATGGTAAAGTATATTAGGTGAGTATGCTTGGATTAACCTAGCATCACAGGGATTACACAGCATCGTTATCCTGCACGTAGATAAACCCTACTGAGTCAGTTTTATAGACGGCTTAGTAGGGTTTTCTTCTTTACAAGCAATCATAAAATAGATGAATAATAAATTGATAAACATTTTTATTCAGTTATGACTTACCTCTGAATTCGGTACCACACTTCTTGCAGGTAATAACAAGTCTGCCTTTCTTTCTAGGAACCCTAAGCTTTTGAGAACAGTTTGGACATTTAAATATTTTAAACTGTCGGCCCTCCACAATATGGTTTTTGTAACTGTAGTATTTCTGCTTAAATATTAAAAGATAATTTTCATAGATTAATAATTCCTGATGCCTTTTATATTTATTTTTTGAGATGGATCTCCAAATTGCATAAATAATTACTGCATATCCTAGTAAAGCTATATATTTTCCAAAAGATAGTATAATCCCTGCAATAAGAAGAAATTTGGAAAATTTGTCATAGCCATAAGAATCTCTAAAATAATAGGCAATCCTACTAAAATAGTTTTTCCAGTTCAATTTAATTCCTCCAATACTAATTATAAATAACAAGTCAATTCTCTAGCAAAAAGTTTTATAGCTATAGGTTATCATATTCATAATATCTCTACAATAAAAAATATTTACTACCTAGTCTTTCTATATAGCGTTTAATGTTAATACAATATTAATAGATAATATTTTGGAGGTTGATAGCATAAAGAAGTATTTCAAATTGGCGGCAATAGCCATTGCTATTACTGTTTCATATGGAGGTTTATTTTTACTGGTAACTAAATTGTTTTCATTTAATGAAAATACAGTAGAGGCAACAAGCTCATTATCAGAAATCAAAGATAACCCAACACCAGATCAATTGGCTATAATCAATTTGGACTTCAATTCAGAGGATGTAGCAATACCTGCAGAAGTTTCGAATGCTTCTGAACTTTATAACACAATTCATCAAATGGCTAACACGAAGATTATAGCAGCTGATGGGGAAGTATGGGGACTAAAAGCCATGACTAAGGTTAGAGTTCAAAATGTTCAAAATGCTTTAAAAAACTTAAACATAAAAGATGAAAAAATAATTCTAATGATAGACAGATGGGCAAAACAGGATTTCAGCAAATGCGTGGATGACCATAATTATATATGGAGCACTTATCTCAATGGCACTATTGGTAAGGCAGTAAAGCTTAGATAGTATAAAAAATACCGTATAACTTTAATTAGTTTTGCGGTATTTTCATTTTGCAGATTTTAACAGTATAATAATTTACATATAACCTATATTGTGGTAAAGTTATTTTGTGTAATTTTTGTTTTAAAGAGGATGAATTTGCTATAGCGGGGGGTAATGATAATGAATAAGCCTATGAAATATTCATTGGTTTTGGGGACATGCCTTGCGGTATCCTTTTGTATTATAGGATGCAGCGTAAAGGGAAGGAATGATACTAAGACTGTTCCGACACTTATAAGTCCTGTAACTGAACAAATTAAAACTGAAATGGTTAAAAAGGGCAGGGTAGAAAGGACAGGGTATAAAACAGGATATATTATCCCTGTTAAAAAGATGGATATGTGCTTTAAATTCAAAGGAGGTTATCTATCAACTCTAAATGTAAAGGCAGGAGACATGGTAAAAAAAGGTCAAGTGCTTGCAGAATTAGATACCACTGATAAAAGGAATGCAATTAAAGAAGAAGAGATAAGGCTTAAACAAGCTATGCTTTCTTATGAGAATGCGGCTCAAAATGGAGCCTCTGATATACAAAAGCAAATTTTACAGCTAAATATAGATGCTGAAAATCTGAAATTAAAGCAACTGCAGGAGGATTTGAAAAATTCTGTTCTAACCGCCGATATCTCGGGAAAAGTTATTAATGTTGCAGATATAAAGATTTCTCAATTCATAAGTGGATATCAAGTACTTTTAACCATTGCAGACACAAATGGAATTCAAGTTCAAATTGATGGCAACATGTCTGATTTTGCCATAGGAAGCAAAGCTGTAATTAAATCGGGAAGCATGAGCTATAACGGAGAGGTAGTTACTAATACCTATCAGGCTAATGGCAATTCTCAAGGCAGCAGAGTAGTAATCAAATTTTTAGACGAACCTAAAAATTTAAATATTGGTGATGGAGTTACTGTGGTCTGCACTTTTGAAAAAAAAGATAACGTATTAGTAATACCTAATAAGGCTTTAAGGGCTGGAGAAGATGGACATGCTTTTGTAAAGGTATACGAGAATGAAGATATTATAGAAAGATATGTGGAAAAAGGAATACAAGATGAAAACAATGTTGAGATAACTACCGGACTTTCAGAAGGTGAAATTGTTATTTTAAATTAGGAAGGAGATAGTATGCTATGCTGAGTATTACATTAAAAAATATGTTCAAAAACAAGCTGCTTCATTTGTGTCTTGCAGCAGGCTTTATCCTTTCTATTGCCATTGTATGTGCTGTGCCTATATATATTGACAGCGTGTTGAACAACTACATAAACAATATATTTGTACAAGCTGAAAATAAGGTTGTTGAGGGGAATGAAAAGTATATATATCCTTCTTCAGCTTATTTTTCAGCTGGTTTTCGCAGTGGTATGGAGTATGATTCCTTTAACAAAAGTTATAGTGCTTTTAAGTCTATGTTTTTCTCTGAAGCAAGTAAAATACCAGTGCCTGTTCTAACTGAAAAAACTTATTTAATCTATGACAGCATTAGATATACCTACACAAAAGAGGGTAATAGCTATGACTCCATCAACAATAAGATTTTATCTATATCAGACATAAATAGTCATATTAGCATAATAAGCGGAAGGGTTCCGGAAAGCATCATATCAACGGACAATGCAATTGAAGTAATCGTAGACAAGAGGACCTTTGATAATTTTAATTTAGAAATTAATAAGACCTACGAGCTTCTCCACATAAGCAAGAAAGCAGCGCCAAAAATGAAAGTCGTTGGAGTATTTGACATAAAGGACATAAATGAGCCTTATTGGTTTGATAAGGATACTAATTTCTACTGCAAGTTTATGGCCACAGAAGAGGGCCTGATAAACTTTTTTGAAGAAAATAATGATCTTGGAAGATATTTAAGAGGAGTAAATTTTGAAATCCTATATGATTACAATAAAATCACCAGTAAAAATGCAATAGCTGTTTATAAAATGGGAAAGGCCATTGAAAATGACTTTATAAAAAGAACTGGAACTGATGTAAATTACGAAATTTCTGAAGTATTGAAGACTTATGCGGCTAATGAAAGACTTTACTCCGTTGTTATGTGGATATTCTTAATTCCTATACTGGTTGTAGTAATATATTATATATGGATGATATCAGAGCTTATTGTAGATTCAGACAAGGAACAGATTGCGGTTTTAAAAAGTAGGGGAGGAAGTAAATTTCAAATATTGAAGCAATATTTGTATAATGGTTTGCTTTTAAGTTCTGCAGGCCTAATTGTGGGTCCTGTACTTGCTATAGCCTTATGTAAGGCTATTAGCTACTCGGATGGATTTTTGATTTTTACCGCTGTGCAAGGTATAAAAATATCCTTTAACAGCAAGGCGTATCTGTATGCATTTATAACAGTAATAATACTTTTAGCAACACTTCTAACATCTGTATTTTTTGCTTCTCAGAAATCTATAGTGGAAGTAAAACAAAGCAAAAATAGATACATTAAATTGATATTTAATAGTAGATACCTGGATTTTATTTTGCTGGCCGTTGCCTTATATGGGTACTACAACTATGGAGTAAATAAAAATGTACCTGCTTTGGCTGAGCTTAAAACTAGTAGTACTCCTTTGGATCCCCTTTTATACGTGCTATCCACAATTTTTATTGTAGCAGTAGGAATGCTGCTTCTTAGAATATATAGATATGCAATAAAGCTTGTATTTAAAGTTGGAAAAGGCAGATACCATACTTCTTTATATATTTCAATTATCAATGTTATGAGATATCACCTCAAAAAAAGTACCGCCATGTTATTTGTTGTTATTACTGTAGCTATAGGAGTTTTTAATATACATGTTGCTAAAGACATTAATACTTCTTATATGAATACTGTAAAATATACAACTGGGGCAGATATGATAATAAAGGAGCAATGGAATAAGATTACATATGAATCAATGGACTCAAAAACAAATGCAGAGCCTAATGTAAATGCTGATATAAGCTCAAAGATTAATGGGTACATAGAACCATCCTATAAGCATTATTCAAAAATAGAGGGTGTTGATAAGTTTACAAAGGTATTTAAGGATGATGAAGGCGAAGCTTCATTAAACAGCAATATAACAAATGTTTCCAGTATTATAGCGATTATACCTCATGAGTTTGGAACTATAGCCTATTTTGACAGCAGCTTGCTCAAAACTCACTGGTATGATTATCTGAATAATATGACTAAAAAACCAAATTCGGTGCTAGTTTCACGAGGATTGAGCAATTCAGCTGGTATTAAGCCAGGGGATTCAGTTCTTTATAAGGCTAAAGGGGGACTGCTTCTCAAAGGAATAGTAATTGATGTGGTAGACTATTGGCCAGGCTTCAGCGACTTGCAGAGCAAGAATGTAGTCATAGCTAATTTCAATTATATGTTTTCTAGGATGCCAATAAGACCTTATGAAATATGGATGAGGAAAAGAGCTGAAGTCTCTAACGAGTTTATTTATAGCTCTATCAAAAGTAACAATATACCCGTAATAAATTTTAAAGACCTTTCAATTGAAACCTATATGGCAAAAACCGATATTTTTCTTAAAGGTACAAATTCTGTTCTTAATTTAGGGTTTTTATCTATAGGCGCAATAACTGTATTAGGATTTCTTGTTTACTGGGTGTTATCCTTAAAGGCAAGAACCTTAAGCTTTGGAATATACAGGTCTTTAGGACTTTCATCAAAGGGGATAACGGGTATTCTTGTTATTGAACAATTTTTAACCTTAGGTATGTCCGTTTTAATAGGAATTTTCGCGGGAAATATGGCTGGAAAAATGTTTATTCCACTTATAAAGAGACTTTGGTATGAGAACAGATATGTTATACCAGCTAACAATTTGCAGTACATAAATGAATATATACAGCTTGGTGCAGTATTTGCATTAATGTTTATAGTTTCCTTTGTTATATTGGCAAGGTATATTAAAAGACTGAAGATTAATCAGGCTATAAAGCTAGGAGAGGATTAATGTGAAATCGATAATTAAGGTAGAAGGAGTTTCAAGGGACTTTTATGTAGGAAAGGAATCAGTACATGCTCTTAGAAATATATCTATTTGCTTTCAGGAAAGGGTATTAACCATACTTAAAGGACGTTCAGGTTCAGGGAAAACAACTCTCATAAACCTGCTTGGACTTATAGATAATCCAACTGAAGGAACAATAACTGTCTTAGATAAACAAACCAATGGTATGAGTGAAGCAGAAAAAAATAATATTAGAAAAAAGGAATTCGGTTTTGTTTTTCAATCAGGTGCTTTAGTACCTAATATGACGGTATACGAAAATGTGGAGTTGGTTCTGAGGCTTGCAAAGTATCCGAAAAAGGAAATGAAAAGTAGAGTTTTGGAATGTATAGAGTCAGTAGGTCTGTCAAAGAAAATCAGCCATTATCCTGAGGAACTTTCAGGTGGGGAGATGCAGAGGGCAGGAATAGCAAGGGCAATAGCTCACAGGCCAAAAATTTTGTTTGTAGATGAGCCTACTTCCTCATTGGATTTTAATACAGGGTTAAGGGTAGTTAAGCTTTTTAAGGAATTGATTGATAAAGAAGGTACTACAATAATAATGACTACTCATGATCCAAAGTTAATTCCAATAGCAGATTATGTATATAATCTTAAAGACGGAGAGATTGTTAATGAGTAAAAAAATTATAGAGTGTGATAATTTATATAAAATATATAAAGTGGAGGATATCGAGGTATTTGCACTTTCCGGGCTGGATTTAACAGTAGAAGAGGGAGAACTTTTGGCAATTATAGGGAGCAGCGGAAGTGGAAAGTCAACACTATTGAATATGCTTGGGGGACTTGATAAGCCAACTACAGGGAAGTTGTTTATTAATGGAATAGACATGATGACGTTAAACAAGAAGCAGATGATGGAATACAAAAGAGATACTGTTGGCTTTGTATGGCAAAACAATGCAAGGAATCTTTTAAGCCACTTAACCGCACTGGAAAATATAGAAATGGTTATGAGTTTCTCAAAGCATCATAAAAACAGAAGAAAAAGAGCTCTAGAGCTTCTAGAACATGTGGAAATGTCTCATAGAAAAAACAATAGGGTTGGAGAACTTTCCGGAGGAGAGCAGCAAAGAATTGCTATTGCCATAGCACTCTCCAATAACCCAAAGGTACTGCTAGCGGATGAACCTACAGGTTCTGTAGACAGCAAGACTAGTTCGGGTATTTTTGAGCTATTCAGCCATTTGAACAAAATGTTGAATTTGACTATAGTTATTGTAACTCATGATATGCAGGTCGCCCATAAGGTAGAAAGGGTTGTTTCCATAAGCGATGGGAAAATTTCAAAGGAGCTTCTGGCTAAAGAAAGTTACGATATTGCTTTAAGTACTATTGGAGAGCTTTATTCAGACATAAACTCAGCAGATACTCATGAAGAATTCCTAATAGTTGACAGGCATGGCAGAGTGCAAATTCCGCAGCAGTTTTTAGAAAAAATAAAGGCTGGTAAAAAAATAAAAGCAAGGCTTGAAGAAGATAATATTATACTTCATAGATGAAAGAATATGGCAGAGGATATCCTCTGCCATATATTTTTTTAAAATTTTTTTATTAGCTCTTTGACAATACAAAAAAATAAGACTATACTATAGTGCAGAAAATCATGAGTTTTGTCATTGTTGGAGGTAAAATGTTTAGGACAGTTGATTATAGAGATTTAAGTGGAAATTATGTTTTGATAGATGTAAGAAGTCCCGGGGAATACAAGGAAGCTACCATTCCGGGAGCTATAAACCTTCCTCTTTTTGATGATGAAGAGAGGAAGAACATTGGTACTGTATATGTAAACGAAAGTACTGAGAAGGCCAAAAAACTTGGTGTAGAAGCGGTATCCAGAAGGCTTCCCATGCTATATGAACAAGTTACAGCTTTAGACAAAGTGTATAACAAGTTGATATTTTTTTGTGCCAGAGGAGGCATGAGAAGCTCAAGTCTCTGCTCTTTGTTAGGGGAATTAGGTGTTAGTGCTTACAAGCTGGGAGGAGGATTTAAGGGATATAGAAGCTTTATAAATACAGAACTTCCTAAGGTTAACGAGAAAATTAAATATGTTGTGCTTCGAGGAAAAACTGGAACAGGAAAAACGGAGCTTTTAAAATGCCTGAAAGATAAAGGTATGGATGTTTTAGATTTGGAAGAAGCCGCTAATCACAGGGGATCTCTTTTAGGAAGCGTTGGCCTAGGAAAGGTTCGAAGCCAAAAGCAGTTTGAAGCTTTAGTATATGAAGTTCTTAAAAATAGAAGGACTGATTATGTTTTTGTCGAAGGGGAGAGCAGAAGAATCGGTAACATTATAATACCTGAATATATTTTTAACAGTATGATAAATGGTATCCATGTTTTAGTTGAGGCGGACTTGGATTTTAGAGCTAAGCTTATTTTAAAAGAATATCTTAACTCGGAAAATGCTGTGGAAGATATTTTAAGCGCCTTAGAGCTCCTTGGCAAGCACATAAGTCAGGAGAATATTAAAAAATACACAACCTTAGTGAATGAAGGTGAATATGAAGAAGTAGCTAAAGAGCTTATGATAAAATACTATGACCCTATGTATTTGAATGGGATAAATAAATACAAATATTCACTAAAACATAAAGTTGTAGAAATAGAAAAGAGCTGTGAATTTTTAATGCGGTGGGTGGAAGAATATATTCAAAATGAAATTTGATGTTCCAGAGGAAGTCCAAGGCCTAGAGGGGCTTTAACAGGTAGTCTAGCGAATTAGAATCACTCAGTTTTATCAGTGAAAGGAGGAGTATTATGATACATGCTGAACAGGAAATAGGAAATAAAAGATGGCTTATATTGGCTGTAGTATTGATTGGCCCATTTATGTCAACCTTAGACAGCAGCATAGTAAATGTGGCGCTCCCTACTATGGCTGAACATCTGGGAGTTGGTATGGGAGCCATTCAATGGGTAGTTACCAGCTATTTAATACTTATATCCTCAACAATTTTAATGTTTGGCAGAATTGCTGATTTAAAAGGTAAGAAAGCGGTTTATCAGTATGGATTTCTAATATTCTCTATAGGCTCTCTCTTTTGCGGTATCTCAGGTACTATAACAACACTAATTATTTCAAGGATTGTTCAGGCGGTAGGGGCTGCTATGACTATGTCTTGCAGTCAAGCAATAATAACCAATGTTTTTCCAGCGAACGAAAGAGGAAGGGCACTTGGACTTTCAGGCACGACAGTTGCTTTAGGTACAATGATAGGACCACCCTTAGGTGGAATTATGGTTGGTCTGTTTAATTGGGAATCCATATTTTTAATTAATGTTCCTATTGGTGTAATTGCATTTATATTAGGAGTGAAGCTGCTGCCTAAGGATAAAAAGAAGAATGAGGAACGCTTTGATATATTAGGGGGTATTTTATTTTTAATTAGTATAGTGGCACTGTTTTGGGCTATGCTTAGTGCAGAAAGCATGGGCTGGCAAAATAAAATTATAGTAGCAGGCTTTTTAGTAGCTTTAGCAGGGCTCATTGCATTTTATTTTTGGGAAAAGAAAGTGGATCAGCCCATGGTAGACTTTACTTTATTTCATAACAAGCTCTTTACAGTAAGTATTATTTGCGCCTTTATTTCATTCTTAGTTATATTCTGCACAAATATAATTCATCCTTTTTACTTACAAAACGCTATAAAGTTATCTCCTGAGAGGGCAGGGCTTTTAAT
The DNA here is from genome assembly GCA_964568335.1 of uncultured Clostridium sp. Taxonomy (GTDB): domain Bacteria; phylum Bacillota; class Clostridia; order Clostridiales; family Clostridiaceae; genus Clostridium_AT. Next base: position 3,841 of record CAZMQY010000012.1, on the reverse strand, counting down.
GATGGTTTATCCAATCAGCATAGCTTTAATTGCTCCAATCAGTGGGTATCTGTCTGATAAGATAGGTAGCGAGGTTTTAACTCTTTTAGGTCTTGCTCTAACCGCTACAGGACTTGTGTCTATGTCCTTTTTTACACTGGATTCAACCTATTTATCAATAATTTTAAGAGTAGTAGTGCTAGGCATTGGAAATGGACTGTTTCAATCACCAAATAACTCTTTAGTTATGTCTACTGTGCCAAGATACAAGCTGGGAATTGCAGCTAGCATTAATGCACTCACAAGAAACTTAGGCATGGTTTTTGGTATAGCCTTTTCATTAACTCTACTGTATAATAGAATGAGCATCAAAATTGGATACTCAGTAGACAGCTTTGTAGAAGGCAGAGAAGATGTTTTTATTTATGCTATGAAATTTGTATATAGAACTGCAGCTTTAATATGCTTATTAGGTATTATATTAACCTTGTTCAGACTAATGCAGCGTAAAAAGGTTACATAGGTTTAATTGCAAAACTTAACTTATGCAAGTTACAAAACAGCAAAATACTTAGTCTTTGTAACTTGCATAAGTTTATAGTTGTACTTAAGTCCTTTACTTAAATTTGAAGCATTTAAGCTTTATTATATGTGGAAATCTTTTGGCTTTTACTGCCGTATATTTAAGAAAGGTCTTAACTTCTCTTCTATATTTATAGGTTTCTATCATGGGAAGTACCAGGGAGCTTAGAAAGCTGTTTATGTTTTTAGGGTCGCTTAATTCTAGAGCATTAAACAATTTTGTTCCTCCCGTAAGCTATGATAATATTTATTATATGAAGCTGCAGGTAGTATGGTGAATAAAAAATAATAATATGTGGTGATAATTTTGAAAAAAGGATATATATATTCAATAGTTTCCGCTGTATTGTTTGGAAGTGCGGGGCTTATTGTAAAACTGGCTTATGTAGAGGGAATAGACTCTATAGGACTGCTCACGCTTCAGTACATAATTGCCGTTGCTATAATGTTTTTAATTTTGCTGATAAAAAACATAAAAGAGCTTAAGGTCTCTATGCAGGAATTATACCACTTGTTTATACTTGGGGTAGCAGGAAATACATTTATGACTGTATTTTATTATACAGCATATCATTACTTGCCCATGGCAATGGTAACAATACTCCTATATACCTATCCGATAATGGTATTTTTATATTCTGTTTTCTTTCAAAAGGGAGAGATTAGCAGAACAAAAACTATAGCGCTTATAATAGCATTTGTAGGTTGTGTACTAGCCCTTGGACTACTAAGCGAGGGTTTGGAATATTCTTTTAAGGGAATAATATATGGAGTGCTTTCGGCAGTTTTTTATGCCTTTATGAATATATATTCGGAGAGCAAGTTGGCAAATGTGAAGCCCCTTACTATAAACGCTTATTCAACTCTATTTTCATTGGGTTCTCTTATGCTCTACAGCTTTCCAACCTTTATACTAAAGGGACAAGTATCTCTGAGTATTTTAACCTATACATCCATATTGGCTGTTTTTTGTGAAATAATTCCCTTGACCCTTATGTATGCTGCAATTAAGCATATTGGTTCATTGAAGGTATCAATCATAGGAAATGTAGAAACTCCTACAGCAATGATTTTATCTTTCTTTATCTTGAGAGAGCAGATAAATTTATTACAGGCAATGGGAGCTAGTCTTGTTTTTTATGCTGTTTATCTAATAAGAAGATAGATATTTTATAGCGGTATATTCATATAATTGTTAATAGAAGTATTTTTATTAAGTGGGGGAAAAAATGATACTTATATTTCTTTATTTGCTTGCAATAAATGGGTTCGCAATATTTGTTATGTATTCCGATAAGAAAAAAGCTAGAAAAGGCTATTGGAGAATTCCAGAGGAAAAGCTTTTTATCATAGCCCTTTTATTTGGCAGTGCCGGAATACTAGCAGGTATGAAACTTTTTAGACATAAAACTAGGCATTTTAAATTTGTCTATGGCATACCCTTTTTATTAGTTATTCAAATTCTTATTTTGCTTAAGTTTATCAGCTACATATATTAGATGTAAATTGTATAAAATAATCTTTTTCTGGGCAACCCAATAAGGGAAAGTTTAATTTTTATAAGGAGATGATTTCATGGTTCAGAAGAAGAGAAAACATACAGTTGAAGATGCAAAGCTTCAATCAATGCTCGATAAGAATTTTAACAGTTTAAATTCTAATACAGGCTTTCAGAATACAGGCAATGACTCACAGGTTCATGCTAAAGCCAGAGCTATAAGACAAAGTGAAAATGGTTCACATATGTAATTAAATTTAAAGCCTGCATTTTTACTCAAAATGCAGGCTTATTTTAGTATTTGTCGCCTTTGTGTTTTTCTAAATCTAGCTTTCTATAGGCAATTGTTGCATTTATTTCGCCGCCTATGAGTATGATTACTGAGCTTATAAAAAGCCAAGACATAAGTGCTATGATTGCACCTATGCTGCCATAAATTTTTGAATAGCTGCCAAAGTTGTTAACATAGTAGGAAAAGCCTACGGATACAATAGTCCACCCAAGAGTGGTGAAAACTGCGCCTGGAATGGTTTCGCGCCAATTAAGCCTTTTAGAGGGCGTATATCTGTATACCGCAGTAAATATAAATATCATAACTAACAAGCCTATTAAATATCTGCCTAAATCGATTATAAATTCAGCTGAAGGGGTAAAGTGAAGCTTGGTTATGAGGAATCTTACACCAATCTCTCCAAATACTAAAAGTAGAAGAGAAATAAAAATAATTAAAATCAAACCGATTGTACATAAAATTGCTGTAAGCTGTACCTTCCAGAAAGGTCTTTTTTCCTTTTCATCATAGGCTTTATTTAATCCCCTGATTACAGCATTAAAACCGTTTGAGGCAGTCCATATTGTAGTAACTATACTAAAGGATAATAAACCGCTTCGTCTTGTATCTACCGTTTCAACTATTACGCTTTTTACAAGTTTCATAACATCGTTAGGAAGAATAGTGCTTAAAGCAACAAGCACTTCATCACTTTTTATAGAGCTGTGGCCAATTAATGTAATAAGCAGGATTAAAAAAGGAAAAAAAGATAGCAACAAGCTGTAAGCCAGCTGCGAGGCCATAGCAGTTATTTCATCATCTATGTATCGGAAAAAAAGACTTCTTATAAAGCTTCTTCTCTTATATCTGCTCAAGCTAAAACCTCCTTTGTTATTATACCGATATAAATAGTATATTAATCTATTAAAAATTATATTATATAAACATTATAGCACTATATGGTTATGAGGTGAAATTTCTATGAAGAAATTAATAATGTATGATGAAGAGCAGTTACTAAAGGAAAGTCCGCTAAAGCCATGGAGCAAATTTATTAAACTAGATGATAGTGAAGTTTTTGTAGTGGAAATGGGAGAGGGTGAGAGGATAATATTTGTTAATGGTATTGCTGCTCCAGTTTATACTTGGCGAAAGGTGATGCCTTTACTATCCAGTAATTTTCATGTTTTTGCAATGGATTTTAAGGGAACAGGATTTTCAGAAAAGACTAAGGATGAATACAGCATTGATTTGTTTTCAAAGCAAATTTTAAACCTTATGAGGCATTATAATATGGACAATGCAGTGCTTGTTGGGAACTCTTTAGGAGGAGAGGTGGCATTAGATTTTACAGTGAAATATAAGGATAAAGTAAAAGCTTTAATACTTATTGACACAGCAGGATACCAGCGTAATAAAGAACTTACAAGATTTTTGGTGAAGCTAAGCAGATTTAAGCTTGTCGGCAAGCTGTTGAAAAGATATACCTCTAAAAAATTCGCTAGAAAAAT
>CAZMQY010000011.1:14786-27440 GCA_964568335.1 uncultured Clostridium sp. | reverse complement strand
GAAAAGCTTATAGAGCAGTATTTATTAATCAATACTCACCGCTCTATAGTAGTGATTAAGCCAAAAAAGGGCCTAGGTGAGGAAAAGGCTGAAGAACTAAGAAAGAAGCTTGCTGATTACAAGGCAAGTCTTTCAGAGAATGAGTTAAACAAAATAATAGAAAACACTAGAAAGCTTAAAGAAAGACAAGAGACTCCAGACACTCAAGAAATCCTGGAAAAGCTCCCCCTTCTATCCTTGGATGATATTGATCCTAAATCTGAAAAACTACCAATAGAAGAAAGAGCTATTAATGAGCTGACGGTCCTTGCTCATCCTATCTTCACAAGTGGAATAGGTTATGTGAATATGTATTTTGACAGCACTGTGGTTTCTCAGGATAAAATTCCATATATCGGTCTTTTAACAGCTGTGCTTGGAAAAATAGGAACTGAAAAATACGGCTATGAAGAGCTTTCAAACATAATAAATATAAATACTGGCGGAATTCGCTTCTCAGGTGAAGCCTTCGCTGAATGCGGAAGCAGTGAGGTTTTTTATCCAAAACTATCCATAAGAGCTAAGGCTTTGGCAGAAAAAATACCTTCTCTAATGGAAATATTAGGGGAAATTTTAAGCCATACAGTATATGAGGATAAAAAACGTATAAAAGAAATAATTCAAGAATTAAAGTCCAGAATAGAGATGAGAATGCTGCAAAGAGGCCATACAGTGGCTGCAAAGCGTGCTTGTTCTTATTTCTCACCCGTGGCTAATTATGAAGAAACGCTTATAGGATTTTCCTTTTATAGATTTATAGCAGATTTAGAAAACAATTTTGAAGCTAAATTTGCAGAGATTTCAGAGAGCCTCAAGCAGTTGTCGAAGCTTATTTTCAATAAAAACAATTTATTATTAAGCTTTACCGGCGATGATAAGGATTATGCCAGCTTTGAGCAGAGCTTTGCAACATTATATAATAGCTTAGGAAATGAAAAACCTAAGCAAAATAAGTACACTTTTGAATTAAGCACTCTTAATGAAGGGCTTATGACTTCATCAAAGGTTCAGTATGTGGCTAAGGCTTATAACTTTAGAGATTTAGGTTATAATTACACAGGTTCTCTCCAAGTTCTAAAGACTATAGTTGGCTTTGATTACCTGTGGAATAGAGTAAGAGTACAGGGCGGGGCTTATGGAGCCTTTTCTAACTTCCAATGGGGAGGAAACACAGTATTCAGCTCTTACCGTGATCCTAACCTATCTGAAACTCTCGATGCCTATAACAAGGCCGCAGACTTTGTACAAAGCTTTGATGCTGATACTCGTGAAATTACCAAATATATTATAGGAACAATCAGCGAGCTTGATTCTCCTCTTACACCAGCCATGAAAGGCATAGTTTCAGATGAATATTATATAAGAAACATAAATCACAACTTGGTGCAAAAGGAAAGGGACGAAATTTTAAATACTAACAAAGAAGAAATAAGAAAGCTTGCTTCAATAATTTCAGAGGGGATGAAACAAAACTACTTCTGCGTACTAGGTAGTGAAGAGAAGATTAAGGCTAACAAAGACTTATTTGGCAGTATACTAAATGTTTTTGATTAAAATAAACAGTCTGGAATATAAAATTCCAGACTGTATTTCATTATAGACTCAATATTAATTAATCGTGTATCTTAAACATGATCTTCTAGTAGTTGTAGTTGAAGTGCGTGTGGTACTAGTTGTTGTTCTGGTTGTTGTGGTTGTGGACCTAGTAGTTGTAGTTGTTGATCTTGTTGTTGTGGTTGTGGAAGCTGTTGTTGTAGTTGTGGTAGTTGAGCTGGTGCTTAAGAAATCAAGGATATCTCCTGTTTGAATGCTTAATATTATCTCTTTCTTTATAATATCTTTTAAAACCTTATCAACAGCTCTGTTAATTCTTTCCAATTCATCAATAGTTGGCTGCCTTACTGCTTGTCCAGGTAAAATTCCTAAAATAGATCTAATTTTGTCAGCTTCTGCATTTATCAAATCTGATAAGCTTAATTCCTCGGCTGCAATGGCGGCAAGGATTTGATTAAGTGCTTCTTCTGTGGTTGGTATTGGAATGTCTAAAACTTGATCATTGTTTATTGAAATAAGCATATTATCACCTCATTTTTTATTTTATGTAGCATACCAATAAAAAAATAGTGACTCCTTTTCTGCTATATTCTATGTAAAGCATGTCCACAAGGTGAGTCTTGATTAAAAATAAATGAGAAGGAATAAATATTTCTATACTATACTTATTGCTTTGCAAGAATTGGTATTCCTGAGGTAGTTGGATAAATACATGTGGTATTAGTCATTTGAGTGTTGCGTCAGAAAAGGTCCACTTGGAATTTAGAAGTCTATTGCTTGGAGCCGAATGAGTAACAGCAATACCTAAAACTTCAAAAAAATATTAGACGCGGAATGTTCCACGTCTAATACTTTGATATTTTAAGCCTGAAGCTTTTTGAAAGTCTTTACACCATAAGTGCTTATCATCCAATATAATAATACATCAAGCACTCCAAATAGTACTGCAAGAATTCCAAAGGAAATCCATATATTTAGTCCAAGAGATACAATACCAAAGATAGTAGCGCCTCCAATAACAAAGCCAAGCAGCATAACTATAATAACATTCATGTTTTGTTTAACTGCTCTCTGTTCAGTATCCCACTGAAGCTTTGGAAAGCTTAAATCAACAAGTATCCCTAGAAAAGCATCAAAAATATTTATTAATACTGCTATAACAACTACCTGAAGCAATAGGTAAACAGGTGGAATCAAAATTACCATAGCCGTTATTATTATAAGTGCCATCCCTATGAAGTTCAATAAAATGGCTGATACAGCCTTAGCTATTATTTGCTTTTTATAGCTTATAGGCAAGTACTTACATACAAATATATTTTGTCCTTCTCTAGATATAGCTGTGCATGCAGTTGGATTCGCCACTGAAATAAACATCATAACTCCAAAGGCTATTGCAATTATATAGCCAGGAAGACTTTCAGCATTAAGAGCTGCTTTCACAGTGCCTATGGAGTTTAGCATCTCAGGCTGTGAAAAAACGGGTATCATTAATATTACAGGGAATAAGAAATTCATAAGCACGCAATTCATAAAATAAGCTGGTGTTCTGAACAATATTCTTAACTCTTTTAATACATAAGACTTTAGTACAGAGCTTTGAGCAGTATTTTCCTCAAACTCTTCTGCACTTAATTTTTTTCTCTTGGATGATGACTGCGTAATTCCAATCACACCTTTAAAGTAAAGTGCTTCACCTAGTATCAATAGAATAGCCAAAGAAGCAATAGTTACTACTAGAAAAAGCAGCATATTCACTAACCCCTTTGTACTACTGCTGAAAACCAAAGCATTAACTGCAAGCTTTGCACTAGGAATTATATTTGACATAGTATTTATCAGGGAGTTATCTCCTTGCATCAAAAGCTGCATCATATGTTCAGGGTTTTGATTATTAGCACCCATTCTTTGAAAGAATAGATTTAGTCCAATAGCAATAAATAATCCCATTACTCCAGCAACTGTATTAAATACATCCTTATTTTTAGCAAAGGGTGTAAATCTCATAATAATCATGCTTATAAAGGATGCAATTACAAGAGGTACTACGGGCAATGTTAAAAATATTATAAGAGAGTATAAATAATAAACTATTCCTGCCTTGCTCATAACACCAAAGGTAATCATTATAGGAAGTACTAATACTATCTCCGTTAAATATTCGTAAATTACTACAACTGTAAATTTAGCTCCTAGTATTGTTGATGGCTTTAGTGGCAGCGGCAGAAGCTTTTCTATATCCAAAGAAAAATAAAAAGTGGACATTACGTAAAATATACCAAATAAAAATACTATTAAGGAAGCTGCTGAAACTCCCATAACAAGTATGTATCCTTCTTGGTTCATCTGTACAAGAGAGTTGTAAGAGCTGGCTGCCATAGCCACAAAAGCAGCAACCATAGGCAGGAAGCCAACAGCAATTAGTACTAAAAGCGCTATAGTTTTAGGGAGCTTTTTCTTATCCTTTTGTACTAAGGCTTCTCCAGTATTTTTTAATAAGACCTTTACTAATGCAAAAAATTTATTCATTTTCTGTAAGCTCCAAGAACATATTTTCAAGAGATCCATTAGTTTTGAAATGCTCCCTCATTTCATCCAATGTACCGCTAAATAATACTGTGCCTTTGTTAATTATAGCAACCTTATCGCAAATTTTTTCAGCTACCTCAAGCACGTGAGTTGAGAAAAACACTGTCTTCCCGCTGGATACATGCTCTCTCATCATTTCCTTGAGAGTGTAGGAAGCCTTAGGATCAAGTCCAGTTAAAGGCTCATCCAGAATCCATACGGAAGGATCATGGACTAACGCACCCATGAGCACTATCTTTTGTCTCATGCCGTGTGAATAGCTCTGTATCTTATCCCCTAGAGCATCTAGAAGTTCAAATCTCTTTGCCAAGTTTTCAATTCTTTGCTTTCTAACTTCCTTAGGGACATCATAAATATCAGCCATAAAATTTAAGTACTCAAGTCCTTTTAATCTTAAAAACATATCTGGGCTGTCTGGCACATAGCCAAACTGTTTTTTTGCTTCAAGCGGCTTATCCTTAATACTGATGCCATTTACCTTTATATCGCCGCTGTCTGCGTTTAATATGCCAGTTATCATTTTTATGGTAGTGCTTTTTCCAGCACCATTTGGACCTAAGAAACCGAATATTTTCCCTTCTGGGATTGTTAAGCTCAAGCTGTCTACTGCCTTTGTTGTTCCATTATAGCTTTTACTTACATTATTGATTTCAATCATTTTCTTTCCCCCTACCTTGTGTAAAATTTAACAACTATGTAATAATTATATACTCTGAAATCTTAAGTTTCAAGTTATATAATTCGTCGTTATACGTTATTTGATAACCCTTTTAAGCATAATTCATAACTTTTATCATTTTACCTGCTACTATCTTTAATTATCTCCTTTTATCTTAATTCTAAAACATAACTCTAGTTAACGTTATGGCCATTATTACAGCAGTTATGTCGGCTAATATTGCAGCCCAAAGAGTATGCCTAATTTTTTTAATGTTAACCGCACCAAAATAAACGGTTAAGGTATAAAAAATGGTTTCTGTTGTTCCCATGATTACAGAGGATAGCCTTCCGATAAAGCTGTCCGCTCCGTATTTAATAATTATATCTGATAAAACTCCTAAAGCACCGCTGCCTGAAAGAGGCTTTATTAGCACCAAAGGAACCACCTCTGGAGGAAGCCCAATAAACTTAACAACAGGCTTAACCAAGGCTATAAAGTAGTCTAAAGCCTTAGATTCTCTAAATACAGCTATCGCAACAAGCATTGCTAAAAGGTACGGAAAAATTCTTAAGCAAATAGCAAGTCCATCCTTAGCGCCTTCTACAAAGCATTCATATACCTTTACCTTCTTAATCATGCCGTATACAACTATACCAAGTATTATCAAAGCTATGATTGATGTAATAAAGTAATTAAATATTCCATTAAGCATAACTGTCCCCCCCCTTAGAAATACCTCTGCAGTATTTTACAGTATATTACTCCCATTACTGCTGCCACTGCAGTAGCAAGAATTGCAGGAATAATTATTTCGCCGGGATTCGCAGCTCCACTGGCAGCTCTTACTGAAATTACAGTAGTAGGAACAAGCTGTATACAAGCTGCATTAAGCACTAAAAATAAAGACATATCATTACTTGCTGTACCTTTATCAGTATTAAGTCTGTCCATCTCCTCCATAGCCTTAATTCCAAAAGGAGTCGCTGCATTAGAAAGCCCCATCATATTTGCAGTAAGGTTCATAACTATAGCTCCCATAGCTTTTTCATCTCTTGCAGCATCTTTAAAAATAAGTCTTAAAATAGGTCTAAGCAGCTTGGCTAACTTTTCTGTAAGCCCACTCTTCTCTGCAATTTTCATAACTCCGCACCAAATGCACATGAGCCCTGCTAGCTTTATAACAAATTCCACCGTTGAGCCGGCACTACTTACCACAGCCTTTGAAACTATTTCTCCCCTTCCAGTAACTAATCCAAAGCCTATTCCACAAATTAAAATGCAAAACCAAATCACGTTGATCATATTTCCTCTCCTCCCTTTAACGTATAAAAAACAAAATGGTTCATTTATTTATATGATAGAAGGTCACTAGTATTGCATTTAATTTTAGATAATGATAACATTTAAAAAGATGCATATTATAGGAGGAAACAGATGACCATAAGAGATATAATGAAATATATCGAAAGTGAATTTGAGGTTATTAACCACACTCCTTGTGAATTATGTGGTGGCGATTACCTTACTGAAGATATACAAATTGCTTTAATAGATGACATTCCTTATGACTTGTGCTCATGTATTTGTTCACACTGCGGTCATGAAAGAATTTTTGAATTTTCTGCTCCATTTATAGATAATATGGAAGTTAAAAAAAATAAAAGAAATTTAAATTAACGAAAAAGGAGACTTACTAATGAAGGAAGATAATTTGAAGCTAGTTCAGCAGGATATCGACGAAGCATTAGCTACTATTGAAGATATGGAAGAGAATTTAAAAAATGAAGCTCTTTCTAAAGATGATGTTAAGGAAAAATTTATGTTTCTTTCTCAAAAGCTTCAAGAACTTGAAAATATTTTAAAAACTGAAGGAATAATATAATTTTGCTTTGCAAAATTAATGAGTAATTAAAAATGAACAATGAACAATTCAAGGTTGCTATTCAAGCAAAACTTCAATTGTTCATTGTTCATTTTTAAATGTTAATCTTATTTAAAGTATCTGTCTAATAGACCCTTAAAGGCCTTTCCATGTCTAGCTTCATCCTTAGCCATTTCATGTACAGTATCATGAACAGCATCATAACCTAGTTGCTTTGCTAAAGTTGCTAACTCTTTCTTTCCAGCTGTTGCTCCATTTTCAGCAATAACTCTCATTTCAAGATTTTTCTTTGTTGAGTCTGTTACAACCTCTCCAAGGAGTTCGCAGAACTTAGCAGCATGTTCAGCTTCTTCAAAAGCAGCCTTCTCATAGTACATTCCTACTTCTGGATAGCCTTCTCTATGTGCTTGTCTAGCCATTGCTAAGTATAACCCTACTTCAAAACATTCTCCATAAAGATTTTCCTTTAAACCTTGAATTACTCTTTCATCTAAACCTTGTGCAACTCCTACTCTATGTTCATCTGCCCAAACAAGCTCTCCTGATTGCTCTTCAAATTTCTCAGCTGGAGCCTTGCATACTGGACACTTTTCTGGTGCAGCTTCTCCTTCGTAAATAAATCCACAAACTTTGCATACAAATTTTTTCATTTTTAAAATCCTCCCTTTTCCCTTAAAATTATTTAATAATTTATGTTTATAAATAATTATTATCCCAACAATTAATATAATACCACTTTTACCAATTTTGTCAATATGAAAAATAAAAAAGATTGCCATTTTGGCAATCTTTTTTATTTTACTAATAGGCTTTTAAGTTAAAGTTTGCATTTAAAGCTTATAGACCAAGTAAAGAATTAATCTTTTCCTTATCAAAGCCAAGTACTGCTTCTTCATCGATCTTAATAACTGGAACGCTCATAAAACCCATACCCATAAGCTCTTTTCTGAAAGTAGGCTCCTTTATATTTCTTTCTTCATAAGAGATCCCATTTTCCTTTAGATATTCCTTTGCCTGTCCGCAATATGTGCAGGTATTTGAAGTATAAACTATAACATTTTTCATGTGAATCCTCCTCTAATTTACAGTATTTAATAATAATTATTAATTAAATTGTACTTTATGGACAATTTATTTGTCAACCTAAATATATGTTGGATTATGTTAACTTTTTTTATACAATAATATATACTAAGATAAGTTTATGATTTGTAGATTGCAAGGAGAGGTATACATGGCAAAAGCTAATATTAAGAATACTATAATTCATCATGAAGAAAAAAGTGAAATTAGAATAAATAAGTTTATAAGTGAAAAAGGACTGTGTTCAAGAAGAGAAGCTGACAAGTTTATCGAAGCTGGCAGGGTTACTATAAATGGGATAAAAGCACAAACTGGCTCAAAGGTTAATCCGGGCGACAAGGTAAAACTTGATGGAAAGTCATTAACTGAGCGAGAAGAACTTGTATATATAGCCTTAAATAAACCTGTTGGAATAACAAGCACTACGGAGCATAAAATAAAGGGAAATATTGTAGACTTTATAAATTTCCCCAAAAGAATATTTCCAATAGGAAGACTTGATAAGGACTCAGAGGGTTTGATACTCTTAACTAACGATGGAGATATAGTTAACAAAATCCTTAGAGCGGGAAACAACCACGATAAAGAATATATAGTTACTGTTGATAAGCCTATAACTAGTGAATTTATAAAAGGAATGTCCAGCGGTGTTAAAATTCTTGATACTATTACTAAACCATGCATTGTAAGGAAAGAAGCTAAGAATGTGTTTAGAATAATACTTACTCAAGGCTTGAACAGACAGATAAGAAGGATGTGTGAAGTCTTTGGATATACGGTGGTAAAGCTAAAGAGAATTAGGATTATGAATATACATTTGGGGGATCTGCCTAGTGGTAAATGGAGATATCTAACTGCCAAAGAGCTTATAACCCTAAGCTCCTTAATCACTACTTCTGTAAAAACTGAGGAGGCTTCAAGGCCACAGTAGCTTAATCCACATTATCCACAGGCAGCATGTTGATAATGTGTTAATCTTATATAATATTTATTATTCGTTAAATAAAATTAAAAGACCCGGCAATTCATTGCCAGGTCTTATTTCAATAATTATTTTACTTCTTTAGCAAATTGAGTCTTGAAGACATCGTTTATTGCGTTGTCAACCTTCTTAACATCCTTTAATGCTGGTACATCCTTATCGTCAACTGTCATGTTAACTTCATAAAGATCTGTTGGAGCCTTGTTAGCATCAAATACAACTACATATACCTTATGCTCTTTAACCATTTTAACATTTTTATAGTAGTTGTAGGTCTTAGTATTTTTAATGTCAACATTTTTTTCTTTCATAGCATTTTCTACTATTGTTTTAGCTTTAGCATTAAAATCAGCTGTCTTAGTTGTAAGCTTTATAACATTGATGTCTGTAAAGTAGTTATCTTTATTTCCCATATTATCTAATATATCTGAGAATTTAGCAACTTCCTTTGGCTTAAACTCATCTTTCTTTTGTGATGATGTAGCTGGTGTACTAGCATCTTTCTTAGTATCCTTTGTATTATCTTTGCTGCAGGCAGCTAAGGAAACTACTAATACTGATGCAAGAATAACTGATAAGAACTTTTTCATTTATACCCTCTCCTTTAATTTTACAATTGCGTACAAGCTTATTATAGCACTATTAATAAATAATTCAATATTTTTAACATTTTTTATTCTGATTTTTTTATTATTGAAACTTATCATTCATTACTTTAAGAATATTTTTATATATTAACATCAACATTATCCACATTTATTTGTGTATAACCTGTGGATTTCTTGTTAATTATTCTGCTATAAGGACAAAACAATATAAAAATTGTGTATATCAAAAAATAAAGGGATATATATTGTAGATAACCTTGAAATATATATCCTGTTATAAACATTATCCACAGCTTTGTGGACAATATGTGCATAAATATTTTGAAAATTTACATAGATTTTAAATCATCTCAGCTATTTAATGAAGTAAAAATTGCCGAACCATTCATATTTTACTTGATTAAATAGTAATTTTAATTCAATCTGTGCACATACTACTGAAGCATTCCCTTAACAATAAGTCTATGTGTTGCTACTCTTATAGGCGTACAGGTAACAAGAGTTATTGTAGCATCCTTAGTTTTGTCAAGCACCGATACCTCTGTTGGCTCCACAACCCGCTTTTCATAAATCTTATAGGTAAATTCACCTTTCTTAGTCTTTACTATAATATCGTCACCTACGTTAAGCTCATCCAGCCTATTAAAATATTCACTATATGTATAGCTTCTATGACCGGCTACAGCAAAGTTCCCCTTTTCTCCCGGCATAGCTGTTCCTTCAAAATGACCTACAGCATATCTTAAAGTTTTATCATCTATTCCTTCACCGATTGCAACTTTTAAATCTAGCTTTGGTATTTTCATAATTCCAATTGCAGCATTTATGTCCTCAGAAGGCGGTTTTGAATTTGGTGATGCCTCCGCTGGTGTGCTTGCAGAAGATTCAGTAGTTTCGCCGTTAAGATTCTTATCTATATTTACTATAGTATTTTCAAAAGCATCCATCATAGCTTTCTGTTGTCTGTTAGCACTATATCTCATGAACAATGCACTGCCTATAATAGATAACCCAATAAGTATAAACACAATCCCCAATATTCTCCTCTTCAATGATAACTCCCCCTACTCACTTTTTTAAATATTTTTGATACTATTATAGCATAAGAAATTAACAATCAATAGCTTCCTTTTACATTTTAAGGAATCAATTTCTATAGTGGCTTCTCATCCTTAAATGTGCTGCATAGCTTATACATTTATTTGTTAATTTAATAAGTATCCCTATTTCGTTACAAATCATTTACAATATTATGAATTAACATTTATATCCAAGTATGTTATTATTATTATAGGGGTAATAAAATATATTGGGGGCGGTGTAATGAAAAATAATGTTATATGGGTAGATTTCACTGCAAAAGTCAAAAGCAAAAATAAACCTAAAGGATTCTTTTCAAAAATTACGGATGGCATAAAGAATATTTTTAAGCCTTCAGGAAGCTATTCTCAGAGGTCTAAACTTGTGGACAACTATCATAAATCCATACTGTAAATAAAAAACTCTCATAATCCATGCCTTGGAAAATGAGAGTTTATTTTTATGTTCTGAATATAACCTCTTCCTTGCTGAACATATATCTAGCAAACAATAATGAGAATATTATATATACCGCTATCCATGCAAAGGTTATACCTATATGACTGTAATTATATATACCTGCAATAAATTCCTTTAAAAGGCAGGATACATTTGCAAGAGGAATGTTAAAATAGAAGGTATCAATATTTTTTGCATCAAGCATATAAGTTGCGTATGTGGGAACAAAGGATAGCATCATAAGCGGTGATATATAGGTTTGAGCTTCCTTAAAGGAGCGTGCATATATGCTTATAGCTAGCTCAAGAGCACCAAATACCATGGTTAACAACAGAGTAACCAGACCTATAAGAAGCATTATGGTTATGCTAATATTCCCTACTGAACCTTGAAATAATCCACCTTCTTGTTTCATTGCTATAAAAAGTCCTACTAATGAGGCAACTGTAGTTAATAATCCCATTACAGTTATTGCAAAGAATTTTCCCCATAAAAGCGACAACCTTCCTGCTTGTGTAGTTAATAACGGCTCTAAGGTTCCTCTTTCTTTTTCTCCTGCGCCTAGATCTACCGCTGCCCCCATTGGTCCTGCTACACTGTAAATTACCAGCATAAGAGGAAGCATTAAGGACAGCATGAGCTTTCCAAAGCCCTCTTCTTCCTTTACAGAGGTTTTTGTTTCAATATTTATAGGATTTAAAATTTCTCCACTAATATTTCGCTTTGCAAGCCTTTGTGAAATAACTCCCTTTGAGTAAGTTTCAATAAGTTTGCTGACATTTTCCATGGCTATTTTTGAGGCTTGGCTCGAGTTGTCATAGGTTATTTTAATATCAGCTAAAATTTCCTTATCAATATTTTCATCAAAATTCTTTGGAATTTCAACAGCTGCTAATATTTTCCCATTCTTAACATCTTCATCTATATTGGTTGATTCTATAATGTTTACATTCTTTTGATCCTTAATTAACTGTGCTAAGTTGCTGCTTCCACTGCCATCTATTATGGCAAGCTTCAAATTGTTTTCCACCTGCTTGGTGGTAGTATCCATGCTTTTTCCCATTACAAAGGACAATGCCGGAAAAATAATAATTGGAATCAGAATACCAAGTATAAGTGTCTTTCTATCTCTAAAAATATCCTTAAGTTCTTTTTTAAATACTATCCAGCTAATTCTACTTCCCATTGTTATCACCTACTAACTGCATAAATATTTCTTCCATATTTTCGTTGTTATATTTTTTCTTTAACTGTTCCACAGTTCCTTCTTCAAGAATTTTACCCTTGTGTATAATAATAATTCTATCACAAATTCTCTCAACCTCGGTCATGCTATGGCTTGAAAACACTATGGCCTTATTTTCCTGTCTGCACTTTATAATAAAGTCTTGAACAATCCTTGCAGCAGTAACATCCAGTCCGGCTGTAGGCTCATCAAACAGCATTACAGATGGCTTATGAACTATAGAACGAGCAATTGCAACCTTCTGCTTCATTCCTCTTGAAAACTTGCCTACTCTCCTGTCTATGTATTCCTTCATATCAAGCATTTCTATAAGATAGCTTATGCTTTTGTCAGTTTCAGATCTGCTCATGCCATTAAGCTCAGCAAAATATCTTATATTTTCTCTTGCAGAAAGCCTGTCGTAAAGTCCAACTTCCCCTCCAAAGAGTATTCCTATCTCTCCTCTAACCCGGCTCTGATCTTTTGCTATAT
>CAZMQY010000011.1:8031-14776 GCA_964568335.1 uncultured Clostridium sp. | reverse complement strand
ACCATTTACAATTGCAGTTCCACCTGTGGGCTTCAGCATTGTAGCAATCATTCTAAGGGTTGTAGTTTTCCCCGCACCATTTTCTCCAAGGAGACCTACTATTTCACCGTTATTTACTTTAAAACTAATATTATCTACTGCTTCAATTTTTTTAAAGCACTTGCTAAGATTTAAAACCTCAACCAATATCTTCATCCCCTTTACTATGAATAAATATCTGAAAATTCTATATGAATTCTCTCCACCTTTCCTTGCGGCATATCAATTGTAGCAGCAACTTCATCATAGGGTACAGTTCTAGCCGGCAGCTCAATTATGAATTCACTGCCTTGACCAATTATACTTTCTGCACAAACTTCTCCTCCATGCAGCTCTATAAGTGATTTAACTAAACTAAGTCCTATACCACTACCCTCAGTATTTCTTGCCAAGGTTTTGTCCACCTGCCTAAACCTGTCGAATATAACCTCCAGCTTATCTTCAGGTATTCCTATGCCAGAATCTTTTATTGAAACAATTATAAAATCACCTCGGTCGTATATTCTTACCCAAATAGCTCCTCCCGATGGAGTAAATTTAACAGCATTAGACAATAAATTAAGTATTATTCTCTCAATCATATCAGCATCACAAGCCAAATATTTTTCCTCAAGTTCTGTATCAAACTCTATGTTTATATTCTTGCTTTCAATATATTGCGCTACCGATAAGGTTATATCCTCAATAATATTAATTATGTTATGATTTTGTAAGTTTAGCTTTAAAAATCCTGAATCCAGCCTAGTTAAATCAATTAAGTTATTAACAAGTCTAAGCATTCTATAGCAATTTTGTCTCATGCTTTTTGAGTATTTAGATATATTCACTCTATTTTCACAAACAGTATTATTTTTTGAGTAATATTCAATAAGCTGAACAGCTCCAAAGATTACATTTAAAGGCGTCCTAAGCTCATGAGAGATATTTGCCATAAATTCGTTCTTTATTCTATCGTACTCCATAGCTTCCTTTAAGGCTTTATCTTTCTCCTCAGCTTTTTTTCTTTCCGTAATATCCCCGATTATGGTTAAAACCGCCGGCTTTTCATTAAATACAGATGGAACAGCTTTTGTTTCTACATCAACATTTTTTCCATCGCTAGACAGCATTTTAATCTCTGCAGTATCAATTATCTGCCCATTGTTCACTTTATTTACCCTATCGGTAACAACTGCACAATAATCAGGATGTATAAAATCTAATAAGTCTCTATCTAAAGCATCTTTATACGCATTTAGATTCAGAAGTTTAAGAGCTGCATTATTTAAATAAACAACTTTACCTTCACAATGAGTTATTATGGCATAAGGAAGGAAGTCCAATAGTTCCTGATATTTCTTTTTGCTTAGTCTAAGCTTTTCTTCCACATTCTTACGTTCAGCAATTTCTTCATTTAACTTTTCATTTATTTTCATCAATAGTCTTGTTTTAATTTCTAAGCTGCTATTTATCTCCGTTAACCTGTAATATAAAATATTATAAGAATTTTCTAGAGTAGTTTGAATTATAGCCCTATATACTAGATAATAGCTTATCAACTTTAAGATATGCCCTGTGGTACTGACTAAGCCGGTGGTATTTATTTTAAAGGCAAAACATAATTCTGACAAAATAAAAACTAATACCGAAAAGAAAATACATAGTGAAATGTGTTCATCAAGTTTTTTCTTGTTATTAATAAGAATTACACTAGCTAACAGCAGCAGAGCAAAAACGCTAATTTCAACTCCCCACCTAAATGCTGTATTGCCAACTCCTTCAATAAAAGGTTTAGGTAATATATTGACCTTCAATATAAAAAATACCATTAATATAGAAAAGGCATTGTACAATATCAATAAATATTTCAGCTTAATAGGTCTATTTTCTCTATACACTAGAAAAGAAAATATGAAAATAGAGCTTGCCTGTATAACAGTTCCTGCAAGCCTAAACAATATATAATCAGTGCTTAAAGCAGTATTAATTAAATTCATGCTGCCATAGGTAATTATATGCAAAAAGTCAAAGAAACAAACTAAATGATAACAATATCCTAAGAACATAAAATAATTGTTATGTGATACTTTATGTGTGTTTTTGGTAACAATAAATATGTTAAACCCAATTATTATACCGGATAGTTCAATTATGCTATGAAAGAGCTGATAATTATTATAGGAAATATAATAAAGGCTTATTACTATTATAGTAAACAAAGTAATTATTTTAGTTATTTTAGACATAGGAGACCCTTTAGTCATTAATTATACCTCCCTTGGTATTTTCAATCCATATAACTTGAATTTTTTACATAATTCTATAATATATTCTACGATTTCCTTACAAATCCTTCAAATAAAAGCCTTTTGTTTCAACATCTATCATGAAAATCGTTCCTTATATTTCTTCCAATATCGACTATTTTAGATAAATGTATTTATATAGCTTCCATAAGCAAATTTTTGTTTAATCAAGCGAAACATGAATATTTCTATGATTTTACGAACATTAGATTACCAATTTACTTTGGTATCTATTTGTCTTAATTTTGTGATAGAATAAGATTAATTATTTTCTAGAAAGGAAGATTAAATAAATATGAGATTAGGAATGGGTTATGACGTACATAAACTAGTAGAAGGAAGACGGCTTATAATCGGAGGTGTAGATATTCCTTATGAAAAAGGTCTTCTAGGTCATTCAGATGCTGATGTTTTGCTGCATGCTATAATGGACAGTCTTCTTGGAGCAGCGTCACTTGGAGATATTGGAAAGCATTTTCCTGATACTGATGATCGCTATAAGGGAATATCCAGCATACTTCTGTTAAAAGAAGTAGGAAAACTTGTCAAGCTTAAAGGCTTTGAAATAGAAAATATCGACTCTACAATAATAGCTCAAAGACCAAAGATGGCTGTACATATACCTACTATGATAAATAATATTGCTGAAGCCTTAGAGGTTTCTGCAGATAGGATTAATGTAAAGGCAACTACAGAAGAAGGGTTGGGCTTTACAGGAAGTGGGGAAGGCATTTCTTCCCAAAGTATTTGTTTGTTAAAATAAGAGTGCCACCCACGTGACAAGTGGCAAGTTGAAAACCAACTTGCCACTTGTCACGTGGGTGGCACTTTTTATTCTTGTATTTTAACATTTAATAAGTCAAGTAAAAACATAAAGAGCGGTATGCCAACCAGCAAACCCCACACCCCCATAAAGTGTTCAGATACTAGGAGTATTATAAATATAATAAATACAGGAAGCTCTGTTTTTGAGGCCATAAACTTAGGATTAAGAACATAACTCTCCAACGCATGCAGTGCACCTATCATTATAAACACATAAAGTACTTTTATAATTCCTCCAACATTAAAAGCTATTATCGCTAAGGGTATAAGAGAAACAATAGTTCCAGCTACAGGAACTAAGCTAAAGAAAAATATCATAACCCCCAAACCCAAAAGCTGTTTAAATCCTAAAAGCTTTAGCGAAATAACTGATAGGAATGCATTTGTCAAAGCTATAAGTATTTGTGCCTGAATTACCTTTCCAAAGGAATTTAAAAAATTTGAACCGAAGTAATGCAGATATCGGTAAAAGCCTCCCACCCTGCTATTGTTAAACCTCCTCATAAACTCTGCTATCTTATGCTTTTCAAGCATAAAGAACATGCTAAGCATTAATGCAATGAAAACATTTATGCTCCAAGTCCCTATATTTTTTGCAAGCTCTAACAGGAAATTAACTCCACCTTTGGTATAACCTTTAAAATCAATCTGTTCAAAAACAGGCATTAAATATTTTTGAATATGCTCATTGGATTTAAAATCGAACTCTGATATTTGATTTATTATGTTTATAATTTGATTAATGACCACCGGTACATATTTATATACAAAAAAGCTTATCAAGGTTGCGAAAATCACATAAAAAACTATTGTGACCACAGAATAATTTAAAGGAATTATTTTACCAAGCCTTTTCATTACAATCCCTTGTATACTGTAGATAAAATAGGTAAATACAAATGTTAAAAGAAAAAGGTTAATTAAGCCTCCCATGGCATAAAATATTAATATCAGAGCAATTAAAACTAAAATTCTCTTCGTAATTTCCTTTTCAAGCAAATCTTTGAGAAACCCCATTTCTAAGCCGCCTTTCTAGCTAGTGCTATTGTAAAAAAATTGTCACAATTCTATTGTATACTCATACTAAAATTCATGTCAATATGATAAATTGCGACAAGCAACATGCTATTTACTTCTTAGAAACGTATGGGTTCCCTTTTATATAAAATCTCCACTGGAAATCTTTTGCTTCTTCAGCATAATCTATGTTTATTCTTGTTGATGACACCATTTCAAAAGCTTCCTCGCTTTTATCCTTTAGAATATACAGCTTTTCACCGCATAAATCTAATCCGTTTTGAGTTCTATCTACATTTAATGCTTTACAAAGCTTTCCTGGCCCGCTGGTTAGTCCTAGTTTTTCTTTTTTTGAAAGCTCCTCATAAGCTTTCCCGTATCTAAACCTGCTCATAGCTTTCATGCCCTTAGTTGGTTCAAGGGCCCTTATCAAAATTGCCTGGGGCTTTCCTGGCTGCTCTACAACTACATTCATGCAGTTATACATTCCGTATATTATATAAACATACGAGAAGCCCGGACCTCCATACATAATTTCATTTCTATCTGTCCTTCTGTTATTATAGGAATGTGCTGCCTTATCTGTAGGTCCCATGTAAGCTTCAACCTCAACTATTTTTCCTATAAGTTCTTCATTCTCTACCACATGTACAAGGTACTTACCTAGAAGCTCTTTGGCAACTGTTACACTATCTCGGTTGTAAAACTCACGTTCTAGCTTTTGCATTACTGCCTCTTTTCTTCTTGATTTTCCTTTTGCTTCTTCTGTTCACCCTGTTTTTCTTGATCGCTTTGTTTTTCTTGATCACTCTGCTTCTCATTGCCGCCACTCTGCTCATTCATGGCAGAATTCCCCATTCCATTAAGCTGCTGCTGGGCCTGAACTATAAGCTGATTCATTTGAGTAAGAGCCTGGTTGGATTGAATTTGGTCGTTTGCCTCCTGAAGCGCCTCCATTGCCTGCTGTATTGATTTTTGAACTTGCTGCTGAATTTGCTCCTGCTGCTTCTGAGCTTGGTTTCTAAAGTCATGCATTTGTTTAAAAAGCTGATTTAAAGCCTGTTGACCTCCATTTTTTGCTTTATCCCCTTTGTTTTCCTCTTTCTTCTCCTTCTGCTGTCCGCCACTGTTAGTCATATTAAAGCTTCCCCCTGTCATAGAACTTGATTGCATATCATAAAGTGTCTGCTGCATGCTGTTTAACTGTTCCTTAAGATTGCTGATTTCTTGAGCCATTTCAGTATCATTGTTACTGTTATAATTGAAAAAATCATCTAAGGATTCGCCATTATTATTGTTGTTTGAAGCCATTTTTAGGTCCCTCCATATTAAATAATAAAAAAACTACGTACTTATAGACGTAGTTTTTCCATAAAACATAGCTTTATTCCACAATTTACTTCTTATTATATTTTTTATAATATTTTAATCCAAAGAACCCTGCTAAAGCTATAAATGCAAGCACTACTATATTTGAAATTACAAAGATTATTATATTTTGAACTGCCAATATTAAGGTTACACCAGTATTATTAAAACCAGTACCTATTGATTTAAAAAATTCGTTACCGCTAAGTATTGTCTTTTTATTATCAACTACTACTGTTTTCTTGTCAGCATTTATAGTTACAGTAGCATAATCAACCTGCTTATCCCAGCTCTTTTTTCTAGCCTCTAAAGCTTCTGCTTCCCCTCTTATTTTATAAAGTTCTGTCTGAACCTTTAAAACCTCTTCAACTGTATTAGCCTTTTTTAAAATAGTAAGAACCTGTTCCTCCTGAGCCCTTAAATTTTTAAGTCTTGCCTCATTATCTACATAAACATCTGTAATATTCTCAGCGGAAACATTTTTGTTTTTAACCGTAAACCCTTTTTCTGTATAAGTTATAAATTCATCGAATTTCTGAGCTGGAATTCTCACCCTTGCTGTAAGTCTTATTTCCATAAGGCTTTCGCTTTCGATATACCCTCCTAGCTCCTCCGCCTTTTTGCGAAGGCTGTCCGAAAGATTAGCCAAATTTTCTTCTACAATGGATAAAGAAGCATTTTTAATTATCTTTTTATTTTCTTCTTCCTTGTTGGTTGAGTTAAGCTTAGCATCTGCATTTGGTGCTTCCTTAGGAGCTGCTGTACCAACTATATCCATTTTCTGATTAGTAAAGCTGTCCATTGGAACACTTGTATTTCTATTTTCCCCAGGACTTGCTGAAGGGCTTGATGACTTTTTAGCACAGGCTGAAAAAACAAGTGACAAGGCTAAAACACTACAAAGCAAGGCTCTTTTTTTCATTTTTATATACCCCCAATTTATTTCCTTATTACTATTATGCTTATTTACTTATATATACGAAATAAGATTTAAATCGATACCAGGGAAATAAAAAATAGGGCAGTTAAATACCCTACTTAAAAGCTTATTATTAATATTCTAAAAATGCATCTTCAACTGTAGCAACATAACCGTCACTGCCTTCCCTAACCATAGCCACAATCTTTGGTATAGTTTCATTCATAATATGAATCTCATAAGCCTCAAGATCTGATTTATCAAGCTTTTCATTTCTATCCATAATAACTAC
>CAZMQY010000011.1:0-8021 GCA_964568335.1 uncultured Clostridium sp. | reverse complement strand
AGCCTCTCTAATTTTTTCCTGAAGCTTATCCGGTGGACAGTCCACCATCTTTATATTAGCTATAATTTTTTCAACATCCATTTAATTTCACCCAACCTTTTAATAAATTTTTAATGAAAAGCTCCAATATCTATAACTTCTCAAAAATGCTTCAAGCTAAATATTTTGTGAAGTTATAATGCAAGAACCTTAATTTATTACATTTCATGATTATTATGCTGAGCTTTAGAAGTTTTTATTAAACTAAGTCTCAGAAAGACCATTATAAACTCTTAAAAATCCTATTGCATTTTACCTACAATTTATCATATTATATTATAAACAAATCACGAAAGGATGATGTAAATGAAAAAATCCAAAAAGAACCTAGCTCAAGGTCTTTCCTTTTCCATTAACATGAATGATCTAAATTTAAACAGAAGAAAGTTTGACTCAAGTGAAATTGGAAGAGGCACTGGAATTCAGAAAAATAAAAAAGGAAAAGGCTCATATACCCGCAAGAACATGAAATTTGATGATAGTTCTTGCGGGTATTTTTTATTTAGGACTTTATTGAATATTACTACGTTTCCCATGCATGTTGTTTGCATGTAGTAAATGAAAAATATATGAATAAACTATTTAAGAAGATGAAACTATAAAATAATTTGTTTAAAAATTGTCAATATTTTTTTAAATTTTCTATTGACAGAAGTTGTAAAAGGTTGTAACCTTAAATGGAAGTTATTATTAAATTTTAAATTTTAAAAAGGAGGTAGGAAAAATGTTAGTGAATATGTCAGCAATTAAGAATAGACAAAGAAATAGCGGCATCAATAGAATTAATGGCACTTTTGCGCCCTTTAGCGGAGCTGCTGCGTCTTTTCATGGCATGTTTGCGCTCAAAATTTCATATGGTAGCCCTACCTCAGTATCAGTACTTACACCTTGATACTTAACCAGTTTTCATAAATTATGAAATACAGGTCATGGGCTACAAGCACCCATGGCCTTTTTATATAGGTTTTTTGAGGCATATTTTGCCTTGAAGCTTTACTGTTTATTAAGCCATGGGATAACCATGGTTTTTTCATTCTAAAAGTTAAGTCACAAATTGAAAGGGGGACGTAAGAATGAAACGAATTTTTAATTATGTTTGGAGGTACAAAGCGCTTGTACTAATACCTACTATTGCTATGATGCTGGCAATTGGACTAGATATGTTTAATCCACTTCTTCAAAAACTTATTACAGATAGGGTTTTTATAGGGGGAGAGCTCAATATTTTATGGCTTATATTAGGAGGCTTCATAGCGATAACTGTCTTAAGAGCAGTTTTCGGCTATATTAAGGAATATTTATTTGACGTACTGTCTGCGAAGATAAGCATTGATATTAAAAAGGATGTGTTTAACCATATCCAAAAGCTGCCCTTCAAATATTTTGACAACATGAACACCGGAGAGCTTATGTCAAGAATAGGTGAGGATGTTGATAATGTTTGGAGAAGCGTATCCTTTGGAATAAGATTGTTTATTGAAAACATGATTTACTTTGTAACTGCTTCTGCAATACTTTTTTCTATGAACTGGAAGCTTACTTTGGTTTGTCTAGTAGGAATGCCACCAATAGCTTATTTGGCTTTGAAATTTGAAAAAAAAATCGGCGAGTCCTACGGAAAACTCAGCGATCAGGGTGTTTTATTAAATACTGCAGCTCAGGAAAATATCGCCGGGGTTAGACTGGTTAAAGCTTTTGCAAGGGAAAAACATGAAATATTAAAATTCTTAAAGCTTAATAAAGAGAGCTTCAACCTAAGTATGGAGCAAAATAAGATAATAGCAAGATACTTTCCTCCAATTGAATTTTTAACAAATATCTCCATGGTATTTCTAGTGGTTTTAGGCGGAGTATTTGTAATGAGAGGCAGCATGACTATAGGTGATTTGGTTGCCTTCAACGGCTATATCTGGATGCTTATTTGGCCTATGAGAATGCTTGGCTGGCTTACAAACCTTATAGCTCAAACAAATGCTTCTGCAAAGAAGATAGCTAATATTATGGACGTTGAGCCAGAAATTAAAGACAGCGAGGATTCCTTCAGAGTTCCTAATATTACAGGAGATATTGAGTTTAGAGATGTATCCTTTAAGTATAGAGATGAGTTAATACTGAAAAATATAAACCTTAAGGTTAAGGCGGGAAGCACAGTAGCCATAATGGGAACTACAGGCTCAGGAAAATCTTCTATAATCAATTTGATAGGAAGATACTATGACGTTTCTGAGGGTGCTGTTTATGTTGACGGCTATGATGTTAAGGAGATAAATCTTAAGGATTTAAGGGGCAAGATGTCAATAGTTCCTCAAGACACCTTCTTATTCTCAGCCAGCATTGAGGAAAACATTCGCTTTGGTAAAGAAGATGCAACTTTTGAGGAAATTAGAGAAGCCTGCAGACTTGCTTGTGCTGAAGAATTTATAGAAGAACTTGAGCAAAAATATGACACAGTTATCGGTGAAAGAGGAATAGGCTTGTCTGGAGGTCAAAAGCAGAGATTATCTATAGCTAGAGCCTTAATAAGAAACTCAAGCATATTAGTTCTTGACGATTCTACCTCAGCCTTAGATATGGAAACAGAATACAGACTTCTTAAAAATTTAAATGAAAAGCATAAAAAAGCCACAACCTTCATTATTGCACATAGAATTTCAGCTGTTAAAAACGCTGACCAAATTCTTTATGTTGAAAACGGATGTGTTGTGGAACGCGGAAACCATGAAGAACTTCTTAATAGAAAGGGAAAGTATTACGAGGTTTACTGCGAACAGTTTAAGGACTTTGAAAATGCAGACAGTGCACAGGAGGTGGGATAATGGCTAGAAATACGGTTAGACAAGATGAAGATATAAGAAAGTTTTCTAACAGTGAGATATTAAGAAGGCTTTTTAGCTATCTTAAGGCTTACAAGCTAAAGGTGCTTGTAGTGCTTATGCTTTTAATATTTGTAATGATTGTTAACCTCATAAATCCTTACTTGTTAAAGGTGGCCATAGATACTAATATTAAAAGCAATGACATGAAGGGACTTTTGATAATTGGAGCAGTGATGGTGGTATTAAACCTTTTATCCATGTTTGCTTCAAGTCTTAGAATAACAAAGATGGCTTCTGTTACAAATGATATACTTTTAAAGATAAGGCGGGACCTATATACTCATATTCAGAAGCTGTCCTTCTCCTTCTTTGACAGCAGACCCGTAGGTAAAATACTTGCCAGAGTTATAGGAGATGTTAATTCTCTTCAAGAGTTATTTAATAACGCTGTAACAAACTTTATACCTCAAATATTAACTGTTATTTGCGTTGGTGCAATGATGTTTTATTTAAATCCTAAGTTAGCACTAGCTTCTATAACAATGCTGCCTGTACTTGCCTTTAGTCTTTTCTCCATTGAGACAGTTTCAAGAAGAAGATGGCAGGACTACAGAAGAAAGCGTTCTACCTTCAATGCTTTTACCCATGAGGACTTTTCTGGTATAAAGGTAGTTCAAGCATTTGCCAATGAAAATAAAACCTCAAACACCTTCACAGATTTGGTTAAGGATATGATGGGAAGCTTTATTAAGGCAGTAAGGCTTAACGACCTATTCTGGCCACTGGTTGATACTTCCTGGGGACTTGGCACAGTAATAGTTTATTGGTTTGGTGCAAGCTTAATCAGTAAAGGAAGCTTAAGTATGGGTACTATAATAGCCTTTACTATGTATATAGGAATGTTTTGGAGGCCTATTCTTGAAATAAGCAATTTCTATAACAACTTGATAATGAGCTTCTCTGCTGGAGAAAGAATATTTGAAATAATGGATATTAAGCCGGATATTTTAGATATAAACAGTGCATTAAAAATGCCTAAGATTAAAGGTCAGGTTGAAT
Source organism: uncultured Clostridium sp. (assembly GCA_964568335.1). Taxonomy (GTDB): domain Bacteria; phylum Bacillota; class Clostridia; order Clostridiales; family Clostridiaceae; genus Clostridium_AT. Next base: position 4,107 of record CAZMQY010000011.1, on the reverse strand, counting down.
TTAAAAATGTTACCTTCGGTTATGACGATGGTACAATAGTACTAAATGATGTAAGCTTTAAAATAAATCCTGGTGAAACAATAGCTCTAGTTGGCCCAACCGGTGCTGGCAAAACTACCATAGTAAACTTAATAAGCCGTTTCTACGATGCCCAGGGTGGAGAAGTTTTAATAGATGGAAAGAATGTTAAAAATGTTGAACTTGAGTCTCTACGAAGCCAGATGGGAATAATGCTTCAAGATACTTTCCTGTTTTCCACAACTATTAAGGAAAATATCAGATATGGAAAACTTGATGCTACAGATGAAGAGGTTATTGCAGCAGCTAAGGCCGTTAGCGCTCATGAATTTATAATGAGCCTTGAAAAGGGCTATGATACAGAAGTTAACGAGAGAGGTTCCAGACTTTCAGTTGGTCAAAGACAGCTTATTTCCTTTGCCAGAGCCCTCTTAGCTAATCCAAGAATTTTAATACTTGATGAGGCTACTTCAAATATCGATACTCAAACGGAAAAACTTGTACAAAGAGGTATTCAAAAGCTTCTAAGCGGAAGAACCTCCTTTGTTATAGCTCACAGACTTTCAACCATAAGAGATTGCGATAAGATAATGGTAGTCAATGATGGAACCATTGTGGAAGCAGGAACTCACGATCAGCTTATGGAAAGCAAAGGACTATACTACGGATTGTATATGTCACAATATAAGTTCCTCAGCGAAGGAGCATAATATTATGGCAGTCATATAACTTATTGAGATAATAAGTTATATGGCTGCCATTTATTTATAAATGAAAATAATGGAATTTATAACAGAAATATTGTATAATGTTAAACATATTACTACTTTATTGCCTTTTAATGTCGACAATAAAGCTTTAATCAGGGGGATATAATGATAGATAGAAGTATAAGGGATAGACTGATTATAGATAGCATGCTGGATTGGATTTGGGAATTAAATATGGAAACAGGTAAGGCTAAAACCTCTGATAATTGCAAGAAAATCTTAGGTTATGAGCATAATGAGATTGGAGATGATATCAGCTATTGGCTTGCCTTGATTCACCCAGAGGATATTACGCTTTGTGAAAACGTTTCAAAGCATATTTCGGAGAATAAAATAAATACCTTTGAACATGAGTTTAGACTTAAAGCAAAATCAGGAGAATATAAATGGATTTTAATCAAAGGAAATGCAATTAGGGACCATAATGGTAAACTGATTTATTTAACAGGCTTGTTCCTAGATACAACTGCACGAAGAATATCCGAACAGAACGAAAGAAAGTTTCGTAACCTGGTAGAACTATCCCCTCACGGAGCCTTTATACATAAGGATGGAATCATAACTTATGCAAACCAAAGATTTCTAGACATGCTTAGAGTAAAATCAATGGATGAAGTAATAGGAAGGCATATCAACGACTTTCTTCATCCTTTTTATAAGAATATAGCGACAAAAAGACGGCACCTTCTTCATAGTGGGCATAATGTATTACCTATGGAAATGGAAATAATAAGGCAAAACGGCTCAACACTTATTGCAGAGCTATCCACAACGACAATATCAGATAATGCTGACCTGTCTTGTTTAAGCTATGTTAAAGATATAACTGAATATAAGCTTATACTTAAAGAAAATAAAAATCTACTTGACCAAGCTTTAGAATACGACAGACTAAAAACAGAATTTTTTTCTAATATATCTCACGAACTAAAAACTCCTATAAATATAATACTGTCTAGTGTACAACTATTAAATATCTTCTACAAAAGTAAGGACTCCAATTTAGACAAGTTTTTTTCTGCTTACGAGAAGTATATTGGCGGAATACAGCAAAACAGCTACAGACTACTTAAGCTTATCAATAATCTTATAGATATTACCAAGATTGATGCTGGTTTTTTCAAAATGGATTTTATTAACTTAAACATTGTTGAAATAATTGAGGATATTACACAATCCGTTGCTCCTTATATTGAAAGCAAAAGGATTTCCTTAATATTTGATACTGATATTGAAGAAAAGCTTCAGGCTGTTGATGTGCTTAAGCTTGAAAGAATAATATTAAATCTATTATCTAATGCAATTAAATTTACTGCCGCTGGCGGTACAATTAAAGTAACGGTTAAGGATAATCAAGACAGTATTCTCATTACTGTTAAGGACACGGGCTGCGGTATTCCAGAAGATAGGCTTGAGCTAATCTTTGAACGTTTTAGACAAGTAGATTCTTTGCTTACCAGACGAGCAGAAGGAAGTGGAATAGGCCTATCTCTTGTTAAAGCATTAGTTGAAGCTCATAATGGAACAATAACCGCTAAAAGCATCTTAGGCGTAGGCAGTGAATTTATTGTTGAACTCCCTTCAAAAATAGCAGAAGATTCTGCCGATGATTTATTACAAATAAAATCTGATAATCAGAGTAAAATTGAAAGAATTCATATTGAGTTTTCGGACATTTACTCCTAAACATTAACAATAGAATATAAAAAATCCCCGTTGGGGGATTTTTTATATTTACATAGGTTTTTCATATTATTCAAGCTTTGCATCTACTATACCTTATAGCTGCTAAGCTAACTTTTCACAGCAAAACTTAAAGTACTTTACGTAAAAAATCCTGAGTTCTTGCTTGTTGTGGATTTTTAAAGATTTCCTCTGGAGTACCTTGCTCCAGGATAACTCCTCCATCCATAAAGAGAACTCTGTCTCCAACTTCTCTCGCAAAGCCCATTTCATGAGTAACCACAATCATAGTCATGCCCTCAGAAGCAAGCTCCTTCATAACATCTAAAACCTCTCCAACCATTTCTGGATCTAGTGCCGAGGTTGGCTCATCAAAAAGCATTACATCTGGGGACATTGCAAGCGCCCTAGCTATTGCAATTCTTTGCTTTTGTCCTCCTGATAGCTGTGCTGGATAAGCTTTAGCTTTATCCTCAAGGCCAATTCTTTTTAAAAGGCTGTAGGCTGTCTTTTCAGCTTCTTCCTTAGACTGCTTTTTAACCTTAATAGGTGACAAGGTTATATTATCAAGAACAGTCATATTAGGAAACAGGTTAAACTGCTGAAAAACCATTCCCATTTTTTCTCTAAGCTTGTTTATATCTGTAGCCTTATCAGTTATTGAAGTCTCTTCAAATATGATTTCTCCACCTGTAGGCTCCTCTAACAAGTTTAAACATCTTAAAAAAGTACTCTTACCTGAGCCGCTGGGCCCTATAACAACTACAACCTCGCCTTTATTTATTTCAATATCTAATCCCTTAAGCACGTGGAGCTTACCGAAGCTTTTATTTAAATTAGTTACTTTAATCACTGTTTTTCATCCTCCTCTCAAATCTTCCCATAAGCTTTGAAAGCGTAAAGGTCATAATAAAATACATGAATGCTGCAACTAGAAGCGGTTCAAAAGCCTTATAGGTATTACCTCTTACCGTATCAGCATTGTACATAAGCTCCCCAATACCAATTACAGAAACTATAGAGGATTCCTTTATTACAACTATGAATTCATTTCCTAGTGCAGGAAGAATGTTTTTAACAGCCTGTGGAATTATAATATATCTCATTGCCATTGCGTAATTCATTCCTAGTGAACGTGCTGCCTCCATCTGTCCCTTATCAACAGCTTGAATACCTGCACGGATTATTTCTGCAATATAAGCACCACTGTTCATTGAAAGCGCTAATACCGCCGCAGCCATATCAGGCATGTTAAAGCCTATTAGATTAGGAAGTCCAAAGTATATTATAAAAAGCTGCACCATAAGAGGAGTACCTCTTATAAATTCTACATAAGCTGTACCTATAAATTTAAAAATCTTATTATTGGATATTCTAAGCAGTGCAAGCAAAACTCCAAGCATAACTCCAAATATTACTGTAAATATTGCAAGTATTATGGTAAACATTGCTCCATCTATAAAAAATGAATAATAATCAGACATAAATGAAAAATCCAAATCTATCCCTCCCTCATGAAAAGTGCGCCGCACTTTTCAAATTAACAATGTAAATTAGCAATAAACAATTTTCTGAAAGTCTCAAAGATATTTTTTTCAAACAATTGTTAATTATTCATTATTAATTGTTAATTTGA
>CAZMQY010000010.1:0-29236 GCA_964568335.1 uncultured Clostridium sp. | reverse complement strand
AGGAACTATTTTTTTAGATGAAATAGGTGATATGCCTATACATCTGCAGGTGAAGCTTTTAAGAGTGCTTCAAGATAGGCTGGTTGTGCCTGTTGGATGTAACAAGCCCGTAAGGATAGATGCAAGGGTAGTTACTGCTACAAATAAGAATTTAGAGGAACTTGTTAAGGAAGGTAGGTTTAGAGAGGATTTGTATTATAGGATCAATGTGATTCCTATTATAATACCACCACTTAGATATAGAAAAGAAGATATAGAGCCTTTATTAGAGTTCCTTATAAATAAATACTGCAGAATTTACGGAATAATAGTTCCAGAGGTTGGTAAGGATGTTAGAGAACTTTTTGAAAACTATTCTTGGATTGGAAACATAAGAGAACTAGAAAATGCAGTAGAATATATGATAAATATGCTTGGAAGTGACAGAGAAATAAACAAAAAACATTTACCCCCAAAGCTTATTGAAGACTGCAGCAGTTTAAGTACTAAAGAGGAATTGAATCTTCAAAGCTTAGAGAGAGATGCCATTATAAGAGCCTTGAAACGCTATGGGAGAAATACGAAGGACAAAAGAAAGGCAGCTGAGGCACTTGGCATTAGCCTTGCAAGCTTTTATAGGAAGATAAATTTATACCATATAGATACTGATAATTTATAGTCTTGGCACGGAGCTTGCTTGTATATCATTGAATTAATTTATATATGAATGGGAGGAGCTATGGATATAAAAGCTAAGATAGCAGAGCTAAGTGCAGCATATCGTGATGACATGACAAACTTTTTAAGAGATATGATTAGAATACCAAGTACAAGCTGTAATGAAGAAAAAGTTATACTTAGGATAAAGGAAGAAATGGAAAAGGTGGGGTTTGACGAGGTTATCATAGACAAGATGGGAAACATCCTTGGAAGAATAGGAAGCGGAAAGATTGTTATAGCAATGGATGCACACATCGATACAGTTGATGTGGGAGATCCATCCCTTTGGCAGGTTGATCCATTTGAAGGAGATTTAAAGGATGGAATTATCTATGGAAGGGGAGCCTCCGACCAAGAGGGAGGTATGGCTTCCATGGTCTATGCTGGAAAAATAATAAAGGATTTAGGACTTACTGATGATTATACTCTATATGTTACTGGAACTGTTATGGAAGAGGACTGTGATGGTCTATGCTGGCAGTACATTATAGAACAGGATGGAATTAAGCCTGATTTTGTAGTTATAACGGAACCAACAAACCTTAATATATATAGAGGACACAGAGGAAGAATGGAGATGATAGTTACTACAAAGGGTTTATCCTGCCACGGCAGCGCACCTGAAAGAGGAATTAATGCTATATACAAAATGGTTCCAATAATTGAAGGAATTGAAAAGCTCAATAATAACTTAAAGGATGATCCTTTCCTAGGCAAGGGAACTGTAACGGTGACTCAAGTTTTCTTTAAGTCTCCATCCCAGTGCGCTGTTCCTGATGAATGCACAATACAGCTAGACAGAAGACTTACCTTTGGTGAAACTATGGATTCTGCCGTAGCTGAAATTAAGGCTCTTCCTGGAGCTGAGGAAGCTATAGTTGAGGTTTTGACCTATGCTCAGCCTAGCTATACTGGCTTGGTTTATCCAACAGAAAAATATTACCCAACTTGGGTTGTTGGGGAGGATCACGTGCTTGTTGAATCAGCAGTGGAAACGTATAAAAAAATATTTGATAAGGAACCGAAGGTTGATAAATGGACCTTTAGTACAAATGGAGTAGCTACTATGGGGAGATTTGGCATACCAACTATAGGTTTTGGACCAGCTAATGAGATTTATGCTCATAGTCCTAAAGACCAAATACCTGTGCAGCATCTGGTTGAGGCCTGCAAGTTTTATGCGGCTTTCCCACAGATTTTAATAAACAATTTAAAAAGAAAATAAAGCATATAAAATAATAGCAGTATTATTTAAAATTTAATATAAAGGGGAGAACATAATATGAATACAAGCTTTAGAGGGAAACATTTTATAACCTGTCAAGATTGGTCAAAGGGCGACCTAGACATGGTGTTTGAGGTTGCTAAGTATTTGAAAATGAAGCATGCTTTAAATGAACCAACTAATCTTTTAAAGGATAAGACTGCGTTTTTAATGTTCTTTGAAGAGAGCACAAGAACTAGAAACTCTATGGAGGCTGGTATAACTCAATTAGGAGGTCATGCCCACTTCCTAGATACAAGCACAATGCAGATAAATCATGGAGAAAGTCCAAAGGATACTGCTGAAGTTTTAAGCAGCTTTGGGGATGCAATATGTGTCAGAAATTGTGTTTATGGGAAAGGTAATGAATATTTAAATACACTTGCTAAATATTCAAGAGCTCCTATATTAAGTCTTCAGGATGATATTTACCATCCAATGCAGGTTTTAGCTGATATGATGACTATAAATGAGAGATTTGGAAATCCGAGAAGGCTTAAGGTAGCTATATCCTGGGCATATGCAACAAGCCATGCTAAGCCATTATCAGTGCCTCAATCCCAAATACTTTTATTTGCAAGATATGGAATGGATGTAACCGTTGCTGCTCCGAAGGAATTCCCTTTAATGGGCAGCATAGTAGATCAGGCTTATATAAACGCAGAAGAAAACGGTGGAAGCCTAAAGTTTGTTGATAATATGGAAGAAGCCTTTAGAGATGCAGATATAGTTATACCAAAGAACTGGGGGGGCTTCCTAGGCGTTGAGGATCCAACAACTGTAGAAGGAAAGACTCAAATGAAAGTAAACCTTGATAAATACAAGGATTGGATTTGTGATGAAAAGCTAATGTCTATCACAAAGAAACATTCAGTATACATGCATGCTCTTCCTGCTGATAGAGGCAGAGAGGTTGTGGATTCAGTTATAGATGGGCGCCATTCAATAGTTATTCCAGAAGCTGAAAACAGACTTCATACTGCCAAGGCAATAATGGCCCTTACAATGGGAGGAAGATAAGAAAGAAAGCCAGTGGAAAAAAGTTTTCACTGGCTTTCTTTCCATCTAAAATAGTTATAGCAATCATTTTTAGGCTAGTCTATCTATGGGCTTTTCTATGCTATAATATTAGATATAAAGCTTATACTCTTTAGCTATTTGGTGAATGGAAAATAAAAAATGTCAATTAGATTAAAATTTATACATACTGCCGATATACACCTAGGCAGCATATTGCATCTAGGTAAAAAAGCAAATAAAGCCATGGAAAACATATTTAATAATGCTGTTTATCACAGCTTTGAAAAGCTGTGCAGTATAGCTATAGAGAAACAGGTGGATTTTATTTTAATAAGTGGTGATATATATGATAGGGAGGCGCGTTCAGTAAAGGCTAACAGCTTTTTTATAGAACAGTGCAGAAGATTAGAGAAGCATAATATAAATGTGTACGCTATAGGAGGAAACCATGACCCTATAAAGAAAAGTTCTGAGCTTTTTACCTTGCCGCCTAATGTTCATATATTTAGCTCTGAAGCTATGGAAACTATTGAATATAAAAATAAAAATGGGGAAACCTCAGCAAGAATTATTGGACAATCCTATAAGGAAAATTGGGACAGCAGAAAAATGCACAAGAATTATGGTGCTGAGAAAAATGACTTATTAAATATTGCACTATTGCATACTCAGTTAGACGGAAGCAATAACTATGTGCCTTGTACAGCCTCAGACTTAAAAGTGATTGAAAATATTCACTATTGGGCATTAGGGCATATTCACAAATTTAGCTTGATAAATGATAGTGATCCAGCAATAATTTATCCCGGAATACCCCAGGGTAGAGATTTTGGTGAAGAGGGAATTGGAGGAGCTGTTCTTGTAGATGCGGAAGATAATAAAATAATTACTATAAGTTATATACCAATTTCAATGGTAGTTTGGAAGAAAATATATCTTAAGCTGGATAACATAGATGAAAATGAATGTAAAAATATAACCGATCTGGAGAATTTATTAATCGCTAAGGCAGAGGAGCTTATAAATGAAGTCCCCTCCATGAACAAAGGCATTAAGGTGTTAAGTGAAACATATGAAGAAGAAATAAAGGGGTATATAGTTAAATGGTCTATAAGTGGAAGAAGCGAGCTGTATAAGCTTCTTAATGATAAAGAGGAAGAACTATATGATTATTTAATAGAAAGCTTAAACAGTAAGTTTTTAAATAGAAATAAATTTTTGTATACAGATTCATTTGATTTTAGCCTAGGAAGACCAATTGAAGATTTAAATATTTTAAAATCGGAAAATAGTGCTATCAAAGCGATAACTGATTTTGTAAAAATGAGCTTGGATAAGGAAGATATTAAGGAGCAGCTTATAAGAAGACTGGGCAGTCTTTGGGAAATTACAGAGGATTTAGAGGATATTAATTTTAAAAAGATTCAGCTTAATGAAGAAGTACTTTTTAGTATTATTCAGCAGGCAGAGCAGCTTGCTGTGGATGCAATACTCCTGAGGAGTGAGGAAGAATGAGATTAAAGAGATTATATATAGGCGATATGGGCATTTATCGCAATGCATTAATGGAAAATATAGGTTCTAAAATTGTAGTGATAGGCGGTCTTAATCGTTCGGGAAAGACTACTTTATTAGAGATTTTGCGTCATATGCCCTATGGTTTCACGAAGGATTTAAGAGAAACCAAGACTGAGTACTTTGTTGAAGGAGATTTTGAAGATGAACAAAACCAGCAGTATACAGTTAAGCTCAGAGGATTAAGGGAACCTCAGATTAGCTCGCAAGCTGCTAAAGAAACTGCGTTAACAAATGGGATTTATGGAAAGGTAGATAAATTCACTTACACGAGGCTTTACACTATTACATTGGATGAGCTTAAAAAATCTAATATTAAAAGCGAGGAAGAGAAGCTTCAATCTGTACTTCTTGGAGCTGGATTAAAAGATATAGTTCATATTCCAAAGCTAATAGAGGAATTCAAAAGGGAAAAGGAAAAGGTAGGGGGAAAACATGGAAACCCTAATACAAAGCTGTTTAAGCCCTATTATGACAAGCTTTTAGAGGGGATTGACAGCAGAGAAGAAGCACTTAAACAGCTGGAGGAATACGAAAATAAATGTGAGAAACTTAAGGAGCTGGAACACAGAATAGAAGCCTGCGGCAAGGAACTAAACAACGTTGATGAAAAAGTAACAGCTCTAGAGGTTGTAAAAGTCTATTATAATCAGTATAAGGAAAGACGGGCATTAGCTGTTCAACTCGAGGATTTAAAGGGTATAAATATTAAGGGGTTTTCTGAAGACTTTCCTTCTTTGGGAAGAATTGAAGCGTTAAATGAAGAATATAAAGAGGTGCTAAGCCAATACGAAGAGTTAAAGATGGATTTCGAGACTAAGGTATCTTTGGATATAGGTGTATATTGTAAGCTGTTACAAGCAAAAGAACAAATTAGAAGCTTTCAAAAGCAACTGTCCGGGCTAAAGGAGAAAATAGAAAGCTATAAAGCTATGAAGGAAGTCAGTGACAGGCATAAGGAACAGCTTCAAACCAAGATGAATGCCATAAACAGTTCTTGGAGAGGGGATTTTCTAAGGATAATAAATATGGATTGTGACTCAATTGAACAGGACAAACTTGCGAGTTTAACAGATAAATTAAACGTATATGAGGATGATAGAAAGGAAGATGAAAGAGAATTTGAGGGTTTAAAGCTTCAAAGAGAAATGTTAAATAGGGAAATTCGCAGCTTAAGGACAGCTGATTTAGGAATGTTTATAAAGAAATATTTGTATATTTCATTAGGCGTACTTTTAGCTGGAGCCCTTCTATTCATGTTCAGCAAGCTTTTAGGAGGAGCCCTTGCTTTAACCGGCACTGTTTTGGCATCCTTTTACTTTATTACAACATATTCCGGAGAGTCTCAGCTGCAGGCAAGGAAAAGCGCTTTGATGCTCCAGCTTAATATCTTGGAAGATAAATTAAAGCTTCAAGAAGAAAGCATCACAAGCAAGCTAGCCTGTATAGATGGCTTAAAAAAGGAGATTAGTTATTATAAAAACAAGCTTGAACTTCATAAAGAGGTATCACCTATGGGTCTGCTACAATATTTTAAAGAGGTCAAAGAGCTTAAGAAAGATATAATTAATCTTGGTTACAGCATCAAAACAATAGATAGGCTTCAAAGGGAAATAAATGAAGATTTAATAAAAGCTAACGAGCTTGTAAGCAGCATTATTTTCAATAACTTAGCTGAAGAGAAGGATTTATTTAAACATTCCAAGGAGCTTTTTATAAAGCTTGAAGAGTTAAACGAAAATCTGACTTATGCAGAAAAGCTTTCTGATTGTGAAGCTAGGTATTATCAGACTAGAAATAAAATAGTGACCCTCCTAAATATTGATGCCAATAACGTATTATTAGAAGAGATTGATAAGATAATTGAGCAGTATAGAATATATAACCAGTGCAAGCTCCTAATAGAAAAGATTGACAGCATTGACAGACAGCTTGTACAGATGTTGAACAGTAATAGGATAATGACAGCTTTTAAAAGTATTTTTGAGGAATATAATATTTATGAAGAGAAAAACATACTTTCCATACTAAAGCTGTTTGAAAGCTTTAGCTCCTATGAGCAGATTAGTAGGGAATTTGATGAAATTAACATTAAGCTGATGAAAGCTTCAAGCAAGCTTGAAGCCTTAAAGGAAGAAAAGCAAGCCTTGAGCGGTGAAATCAAAGCTATTAGCGCTTCAGAAAAACTAATAGTGTCGCAAAGGGTTATAGATGAGCAGAGAGCTGCTTTAAAGCAGCTTGCTGTTAAATATTCTGTATATAGCGCTGCAGAGTTTATTCTAGATAATGTTCAGAAGAATTTTATGGATACTGCTAAAGATACAATTTTAGGAGGAGCGGGAAATATTTTCAACAAAATTACTAGTGGCGAGTATAAAGCGTTGCTTCCTGGAGATAATTTACTTCAGACCGACTTTAAGGCTATGCTGTATGATGGGAAAGTTCAGGAGTCCACTAGTATTCTTAGCAGGGGAACTGGGGAACAGCTGTATCTTTCTGTAAGGCTTAATCGCATAAAAGAGATCAAAGAAAAGCTGCCAATCATATTGGATGACCCTTTTGTGAACTTTGACGGTTTGCATATTAAAAATACGTTAAAGGTAATTTCTGATTTAGCAAAAGACAATCAGATTTTTATATTAACCTGTCATTCAGCGCTTATAAGGCTTATCAATGACATAAGTTTTGATGTTCAATATTGGAAGCTAAATAAAGGTAGATTTAACATATCTAATTGTGAGGAATTGACTAATTACTTATTGTAGATAAAAAATCTTTGGGAAAGAGGTGATGTATTTGAAAGTTAATCCTATAACTCTTATATTGATTGTGGCTTTTGTCTATCCTATAGCCAAGGGGTTTTTATTTAAGTTTTCTTCTAACAGCTTAAAAGGTGATATTAGAGAGGTGGGCAGTAACCTTTCCTTTATAGTTTCCTTGTTTCTTGGAGTGTTTTTTTCAAAAAAGGTATTTATAGAACACGATGAGGGCCTATATAGGAATATATATGAAGCAATTCCTGAAAAGTTGTTATTGTTTATAGAAAATAATAACACAGTTTTCTATGTGGTAATAGTTCCAGTTATGGTGTTATTATTCTATAAAATAATTAGTTTTATAATGGAAGCAATCAATAAAATTACTTTATACCCTGTGATCGATGTGCTTGAGAGGTTTATACAAAACAAAAGCAGCATTTTTAAAAGAGTAAGCGGCGCAATTATTGAGATTCCAAAGGCTTTTGTCTACGTTCTGTTTATTACCTTTATAATAAATATTTTGTCTATATTTAATATAACAAGCAAGTATAGCTTATTTTTAGAGGATTCAAAACCTTATAATTTTCTATGTAGGGAAGTGGTAATACCAGCTACAAACTCAACTGTTGCAAAGCAGCTGCCAAGTATCTTAAATAATTCCTTTAAGGTTGTTGAAAAAGATGCTGAAGCACAGGATGATGGAGGCTTAGCTACTGATATAGCTTCTAGCAAAAGAGTTATAGTGTATTACAATGGAGTTACCTTGGAAGAAGGAATAAAATCGAATTCAACTATAGACAATTTTGCAAAAAACCTTGCAAGCAAGGGAGGCACCAGTAAGGAAAAAGCAAAGCTGATATATAATTGGGTTGGAAGCAATATAAACTATGACTATGATAAGGCGGATAGAGTGCTAAGAAATGATTTTAATATTAAATCAGGAGCTATACCTACCTTTCAAACTAAACAGGGAATATGCTTTGACTATGCTTGCTTATTTACTGCAATGGCAAGAGCAAATGGTCTTAAGGTTAGGATAATGACTGGAGAAGGTTTTAATGGTGTAAGCTGGGTAAGTCATGCGTGGAATGAAGTATATATTCCAGAGGAGGATAAATGGTATAAGGTGGATTCTACCTTTTATAAGGGAGGAAACTACTTTAATAGTAGACGTTTTGATATGGATCATAGAGATGCAAAAATTGCCGGTCAATGGTAATAATTGTATTGATAAAATTGTAGCATTCCCATGATTTTTTGCAGATTTTGATGTATAATGTTGTTATTGTGAAATTAGGGGATGGTACGATGGTGAAAAAGATAACAATAATAGGACTAGCTATAAGCTTGAGTATGTTTTCAGTTTCCTGTACTATTGGTAACAAGGAGCAGGTTAAAAAAAATATGGTAGTTAGTGCAGCTAATAATTCTTCGACAAAGGAAGAAGGACCACAAAAAGGAGAAGCTAAGCCTATAAAATCGAATACAGAGGCAAAAACAGAAATCAAAAAAGAAAACCAAAAAGAAGATGATAAAAATGTAGCTAGCAGTAAAAAAGAAGCCTTTTTAACCTTTGATGATGGCCCCACAAAAGGAATTACTTCTGAGATTTTAGATATATTAAAGCAGAAAAATGTAAAGGCTACCTTTTTTGTTATAGGAAAGATGGCTTCCGGCAATAAGGAATTACTGTTGAGAGAAAAAAATGAAGGACATGCTATAGCAAACCACAGCTATTCTCATGATTATAAGTATTTATATTCTAATCCAAACAATTTTGTAGAAGATATTAACAGAGCCGACTTAGAGCTTAAAAACATATTGGGAGATTATAGCAGCAAACTTATTAGGTTTCCTGGAGGCTCCTTCGGAAAAGAACGTGAAATTTATAGACAAGCTATAGAAGCTGCTGGTTATCATTTTATAGATTGGAATTCATTAAACGGAGATGCAGAAGGTAAAGGTAACTGGCCGGCAGAAAAGCTTGTTCAAAATTTAAAGAAGACTTCTGCAGGTAAAGATAGATTAGTAGTTTTAATGCATGATGCACCAGCAAAGCAATCAACTGTACAGGCATTACCGCAGATAATTGAATATTTAAAGTCGCAAGGCTATAGTTTTAAAACCCTGGAATAATTAAATCCTAGGGTTTTTTCGCATAGTTTTTCATTATTAAATTTATAGCCTTTTCACAATCTTTATCACTGTTATCTAAAGACCAGGCTGTATTAAAATATATTAGAGCTTTTTTATTGTCTTTTAACATAGCATGACAGTAGCCAAGGTTGAAAAAATATTTACTGTCTCTTTTTTCAAGCAACGCTGACTTTAACAAGGGAATAGCTTTCTGATATTGCTTAAGCTTTATAAAGCATACAGCAGCGTTATAAAGTGAGGCTGCTTCATTATCTTTGCTCTCCACTGCCTTTTGATATAATACTATAGCTCTTTTATAGTCTTGAGTATTATATAAATCATTAGCTTTTTGAAAATAACTCATGTACATCCTCCTATAATTTAGAATAAAACAATAGTTTTATACCAAAATCTCCTTAGTATTTATGTACTAATTTATATTTAATTATTATGAAAAATATTCCATTTAAATGTTATCCAAAATTTAAAGGTACTATACAACTTGAAGCAAATAAATAAGCCTGCAGATGCTGCAGGCTCATTTTAATATTTTTTCACATATTTTTTTTCAAGAACAGCTACAATCTCATACATAATATATGCAAGTATTGATAGTATTATTATGCTCATCATAACAGTATCTAACTGAGCTATTTGACCTCCAAATACTATAAGGAAACCAAGACCGCTCTTTGAAACCAAAAACTCGCCCATTATAACACCTACCCAGGACAAACCAACATTTATTTTTAAGGTAGATATTAAAGTAGGCACTGAAGCTGGGATAATGAGGTGAGTCAATACTTGAAGCTTTGTTGCGCCAAAGGTTTTTAAAAGCTTTATTTTATCTTCATTTACTTCTTTAAAACCATTTAGTACGCTTATTACTGTAACAACAATGGAAATTAAGATTGCAACAAGGACTATTGACTTCATTCCATTGCCCATCCAAAAAATTATGATAGGAGCTAAAGCTACCTTAGGAAGAGCATTTAAAACAACAATGTAAGGGTCAAGCACTTTATTTGCAAAGTCAGACCACCACAAAAGTATAGCTATGACAGCTCCAAGGAAGGTACTCAGTAAAAAGCCTAGTACTGTTTCATAGCAGGTAACAAAAATATGCTTAAAAAGACTTCCCTCGTTATATATCTTTATAAGACTTCTCCACATTCTTGAGGGAGTACTTGTTAAGAATGGGTCTATCCATTTATAATATCCAGCCACCTCCCAAAGAACGAAGAAAACTATTAATATAACTAAACGTGTAATTATTATTTTCGTATTTCGTCTCTTTACATCTCTGAGATATTTCCTGTGCTCAATGCTCTCATTTATCATTTAAATTCAGCTCCCTCCATATATCGTTGAAATATACTCTGAATTCAGGCGCTTCTCTGTGTTTAAGAGGTGTCGCATACTCTTTTTTAAAGCTTATATCATAAATCCTTTTTATGATTGCAGGTCTTTTTGAAAGTACAATTATTCTATTAGACATGCTGACAGCTTCAGAAATGTCATGCGTAACCATAATAGCTGTCTTTTCCTCATTTTTAATTATCTGGTATATTTCATCACTTACATTTAGTCTAGTCTGATAATCTAAGGCTGAGAAAGGTTCATCTAAAAGTAGTACCTCTGGGTCTAAGGCTAATGTTCGTATAAGTGCCACTCTCTGCCGCATTCCCCCTGATAATTCATCAGGACGATGATTCCTAAAATCCCAAAGATTATAGTTAGCTAGAAGAAGATTAAGCTTTTCTTTAGCTTCAGCTGTGAGTCTGTGCTGAATTTTTAATCCTAAGGAAACATTTTCCCACACAGTGAGCCATTGAAAAAGGTGATCCCTTTGAAACATATATCCCATTTTCTTAGATATTACATTACATTCTGTCCCATCTACACAAACTGTTCCCGAGGAAGGCTTTAAAAGCCCGGCTATTATATTGAGCACTGTTGACTTGCCGCAGCCTGATGGACCTACTATACTTACAAACTCGCCTTCTTCAACAGTAAAGTTAATATCCTTTATGGCTTCTGTTTCACCTTTTAAAGTATGATAGCTCATATTTATATGATTTACATCTACCTTGCTCATTGTATCAACTCCTTTATGCGCATCTCGTATGAATAAAATGCATCATGATAAGCTAGAAATATTATCGAATTAATAAAAAATTTCGATCATGTAAAGAATAATACTACTTTAGTATATGAGAGCTAAATAGAATGTGTTAAAAGTCAATATAAATATTTATGATGTTTTTTATACCGTAATTTAGCTGAGTTAAACAAGGAATAATTAGCAATTACGCTCTACCATAATGTCTTGATTAAATTCACAGGAAGAAGATACTATTGGCAACTTGGGTATTAAAACGTTTAAATAAGCTAAAACAGGCTTTTTTAGTTAGATTTATAAATTGATTATTGCTATATAGTGTTTATAATAATCTCTATGGGAAATTGAGATAAATACTGATAGGAGAAATAGTAAGTATGCTTAAGCAGGTTCTTTTTTTTGATTTGATGTTAGGTTTGGCAGCTATTATATTTGTTCAGGCAGTATTCAAATCCTATTCTCTCATTTTTCTGATAGGCTTGACTGCAGCGAGCTTAAGTTTTTTACTTTCAGGATATCTACTTAATGGTGTACTTATTAAAAAATCCTTAAAAAAAGGTATGCTGGCGCCTTACATTAATTTGGCCAAAGTATTCCTCATAAGTATAATCGGGGTAAAGTTATATAATAATAATATTAATAATGTTATAGCTTATGTCCTAGGCTTCACTTCACATTTTTTTGCTCTAATGCTGTATGGAATAGTAACATTATTAAGGGAAAGGAAGTGATTTAGTGGGGGAAACGAAACCTTTATTCGGTATTACAGTCAAATTATTTGGTCATACCTATGGATTTGCGCCAGCAATATTGGTTCAATGGGTTATTATGCTCATTCTAGTTTGTGTGAGTATTTATCTTACAAGAAGACTAGAAAGGATCCCTGATAGAAGGCAGTCGGTAGCTGAACTTTTAGTTGATAGCCTTGGAGGATTTGTGAAAAGTACCATGGGTGAGGAATATGTAGCTTTTATTCCTTATGTAGGCACTTTAATTGCATTTTTATTATTGATGAATTTAACTGGATTAGTTGGAATTGAGCCTCCAACTATGGATTTCGGTGTAGCACTTGGAATGGCGCTTATAACATTCTTTATAATACAGGGCTACGCAATAAAAAAACTGGGGCTTGGCCATTATTTTTTAGGTTATACAAAGCCGATGTTTTTTCTTTTACCCATGAATATAATGGAGAGATTTTTACTTCCAGTTTCTCTTAGCCTCCGTCTATTTGGAAATATGACTGCTGCAGCTGCAATTATAAAAATTGTTTATGATTCGCTTGCTGGATTAAACTGGTTTGCTCAAATTGGAATACCAATACCTTTGCATATTTATCTTGATGTTTTTGATGGAGTTGTTCAAATGATAGTATTCACCATGTTGACTATGATAAATATAAAGGTTATTGTTGAGCATTAAAAAATTTAATAATAAAATAAACCTGGACATATGAATAATTGTTTTTGTAGGTTTAGGCTATGATTAAAACAAGTAATAATATTTTTAATTATTTTTAAGGAGGAAATTTGATTATGACAAATGCAGGATTAATGGCAATAGCAGCTGGTATTGCTGTATTAGTTGGTATAGGAGCAGGTATAGGAACAGGTATTGCAACAGGAAGAGCTGTAGAAGGGATATCAAGAAACCCAGAAGCAAGCGGTAAGATTACAGTAGGACTTCTTATTGGTAGTGCTTTCTCAGAAGCTACAGCTGTTTACGGATTGCTTGTTGCATTAATGATATTAGGAAAGATGTAGGAAATAGGACTGGTTAATATTTTAATGCCAGGAGGTACTAAAAATATTACTCCAGTATTAAAGAATGCAAGGGGGTAAGTTGATTTTATGGACATTAATCCATTAACCGTCTTAGCTACGATAATTAATTTTGTAATTTTATACTTTATTCTAAGACACTTTCTCTTTGAGCCCGTTACAAATACGATTTCTTCTAGAGAAAATGAGATTAAAGATAGAATTGCCAAAGCTGAGAAAGATGAACAAAAAGCCGAGGGACTTAGGCTGGAGAATGAAAAACGTCTAGCGAATGCTGTTCTTGAGGGTAAGAATATAGTTGAGGAATACAAGTCAAAAGCCCAGCATGTATCTGATGATATTATAGATAGGGCAAAGAAAGAGGCAGAATTTATTCTTGAAAGAGCAAGGACAGATGCTGAAAGAGAAAAAGAAAAGGCTCAGGAGGATATTAAGCTTCAGGCAATTAATCTTGCAATACTATTATCATCTAAGGCTTTGGAAAATACTATAGATGAAAATGAACACAGAAGACTTATTAAGGAGTTCATTGCTAAGGTAGGGTAAACATTATGCATGAATATTTGGATAGAAGATATGCTCTTGCCTTTTATGAAATAGCCCAGCAAAGAGGCAAGACAGATGAGTATTTAAAGGATATAAGCGATGTGGTGGCTATAATAAACAAAAGTGATGATTTCTTAGAAATAATAAAGCATCCTAGTTTAAGTACTTCAAGGAAGAAAAATGTATTTGAGAGCATATTTAAGGGCAAGATTGAAGCTGATATATTATCCTTTCTACTCATATTGATTGATAAAAACAGAATATTGGAGCTAAATGGTATCCTAGAGGAACTTAGGAAAATTCATTTGGAAAAAAGCGGCACAGTAGATGCTTATATAAAAACTGTGGTTCCTCTTACCAATGAGGAAAGAATTGCCCTTAAAGACAAGCTTCAGAAAAAATACAATAGGACTATCGTCTTAAGAGAAGAAATTGATGAAGCTATAATAGGTGGAGTATATATAAGAGTAGGTAATGATATTATAGATGGAACTATCAGGCTGAAATTTGAAGAGATTAGAAAAAAGGCGCTTAAAACAGAATAGAGGTGAAATGATGAATATAAGACCTGAAGAAATTACGTCTATTATTAAAAAACAAATAGAAAACTATGAAAGTAAATTAGAGACTGTAGATTCAGGTACAGTAATACAAGTAGGTGACGGCGTAGCAAGAATATATGGGCTTAATGAGTGCATGGAAGGAGAACTTCTTGAGTTTTCAGATGGCATATATGGCATGGCGCTAAATCTTGAGCAAGACAATGTTGGTGCTGTTCTTCTTGGAAGTGAAAGAGGAATTAAGGAGGGAGACCTTGTTAAAAGAACTGGCAGAGTTGTTCAGGTGCCGGTTGGGGAAGCCCTTCTAGGAAGAGTTGTAGATGCTATGGGCCAACCTATTGATGGCAAGGGCCCAATAAAAGCTTCAGAATATAGAGATACAGAAACTAAGGCTCATGGAGTTATTGACAGACAATCTGTTAAAGAGCCACTTCAAACAGGTATAAAGGCTATAGACTCAATGATTCCTATAGGAAAGGGACAGAGAGAGCTTATTATAGGAGATAGGCAGACTGGTAAAACAGCTCTTGCACTAGATGCTATAATAAATCAAAAAGGCAAGGATGTTATTTGTATTTATGTAGCTATAGGACAAAAGCAGTCTACAGTGGCACACATATATAATACTCTTTCTGAGATGGGAGCAATGGATTATACAATAATAGTATCCTCTACTGCTTCTGAAACAGCTCCAAGACAATTTCTGGCTCCTTATGCAGGGTGCTCTATGGGTGAGTATTTCATGGATAAGGGCAAGCATGTACTTATAGTTTATGATGATTTGTCAAAGCACGCTGCAGCTTACAGAGCAATGGCACTTCTTCTTAGAAGACCACCAGGCAGAGAAGCATATCCTGGAGACGTATTTTACCTGCATTCAAGACTTCTTGAGAGAGCAGCAAAACTTTCTGAGAGGCTCGGAGGGGGATCAATAACAGCTCTTCCTATAATAGAAACCTTAGCAGGAGACGTTACTGCTTATATTCCAACAAACGTTATATCCATAACAGATGGTCAAATATTCCTTGAGTCAGAATTATTCTTTGCAGGACAAAGACCTGCTGTAAATGCTGGTATATCTGTATCAAGAGTTGGTGGAAGTGCTCAAATAAAAGCAATGAAACAGGTTTCGGGAACTCTTAGACTGGATCTTGCACAATATAGAGAGCTGGCAGCCTTTTCACAATTTGGTTCGGACCTTGACAAGGAAGCTAAGAGAAGACTTGAAAAAGGTAAAAGAATAACGGAAATACTAAAGCAGGATCAATATGAACCTATGCCAGTAGAGAAGCAGATAATAATACTTTACGCTGCTGTTAATAATTTTCTTATGGATATACCTGTTTCAAAAATAAGAGCTTTTGAAAAGGGCTTTTTAGAATATATAGATATGCATCACGGACAGGTAGGAAAATTAATACTAGAAAAGAAAGAATTAACTGATGATATTAAAAATACACTTTTAGCAGCCATAAATGATTATAAGAAAGTGTTTTTAGCTGAAGAGGCATAGACGCTGTAGGAGGCTTAAGTATTAATAATCCTTAAATACAGAATAAGGAATACAGGAGGGTTTTATGTGGCAGGCTCAGGACTTATAGGCATTAAACGAAGAATAAAATCTGTTACAAATACAAACAAAATTACAAAGGCCATGGGACTTGTTGCTACTTCTAAGTTTAGAAAGACAAAGGAAGAATTAGATCTTAACCAGCTTTATAGTAATTCCTTCAGCATTATATTAAGTGATATACTACGCAATCAGGAACTTCCGAGTGTATATATAGATGGAAATAGAAGCAAAAAGAAATTATATATTGTTTTAACCTCTGATACAGGACTTTGTGGAGCCTTTAACGCTAATATAATAAATAAGGCAGTAGGGGAGATATCAAAGGACAAAGAAAATTCAATTTTAATGGTCATTGGTGCAAAGGGAATTTCATATTTAAATAGATTTAATTATGAAGTATCTGTAAAATATACAGATATTCCTGATATTCCTACCCTAGGAGATGCAAATGATTTTGCATCGGCAGCTTTAGAAATGTATCAAAATGATGAAGTAGGACAAATAAGCATAGTATATTCACATTTTATATCTCAATCAAAGCAGGAAATATTAGTGGAAAAAGTGCTTCCAATAAATAACGTAAAGGATTCTCAAGTTGACAAAAATGTTAAATTTCTTGTGTTTGAACCAGGAGTTAACACTGTGTTAAGTGATTTAATACCTTTATATATGAGAGAAAAAATGTTGAATTGTCTGCTTCAATCAAAAACAAGCGAGCAGGCAACAAGGATGACTGCTATGGACGGTGCTACAAAAAATGCAAATGAACTGCTTGATAAATTAAAGCTTCAATATAATAGAATGAGACAAAGCGCTATCACTCAAGAAATATCAGAAATTGTCGGAGGAGCAGAGGCACAGAAATAAGTTACAGGAGGTTAAAGCTCTAAACGGGCTTTAACGAGTAATCTTAAGCCGCCCAGTGGTTCGACTAAAAGGAGGTTTAAGGTCTAAATGACCTTAAACGAGTAGTTTGCGAGCGGAAGCGAGTAAGTTAAACTACTCAGTGCTTCCGACTAAAAGGAGGTTAAAGTCCTAAATGGACTTTAACGGGTAGTTTGTGAGTGGAACGAGCACGTTAAACTACCCAGTGTTTCGACTGAAAGGAGGAAAATATCTGATGTCTGAAAGTATTGGTAAGGTTGTACAGGTTATAGGACCTGTTGTAGACATAAAGTTTAATTCAGAAAATCTTCCTAATATATATAATGCCATTGAAATCAAAAACGCTCATGGTGAATCCTTAGTTGTAGAAGTTGAGCAGCATATAGGTGATGATATCGTAAGAACTATAGCAATGGATTCTACAGAGGGGTTAAAAAGAGGACTTGATGCAGTAGATACTGGAAAGCCTATATCAGTGCCAGTAGGAAGAGAGTGTTTAGGAAGATTATTCAACGTTTTAGGGAAGGCGATAGATGGAGGCGAGGCTGTAAAAGCTGATTTATATTATCCCATTCATAGATCAGCACCAAGCTTTGAGGAGCAATCTCTTTCGCCAGAAATGTTTGAAACAGGTATAAAGGTTATTGATCTTATAGCACCTTATCAAAGGGGAGGTAAAATCGGACTCTTTGGAGGCGCAGGGGTTGGCAAGACTGTTTTAATCCAAGAACTTATAAACAATATAGCTAAGCAACATGGTGGAATATCTGTATTCACTGGTGTTGGTGAAAGAACAAGAGAGGGTAACGACTTGTACTTTGAAATGAAAGAATCAGGCGTTATTGACAAGACTGCGCTTGTGTTTGGCCAAATGAATGAACCTCCAGGAGCAAGAATGAGAGTTGCACTTACAGGTCTTACCATGGCTGAATACTATAGAGATCAAGGCCAGGATGTACTTTTGTTCATAGACAATATATTTAGATTTACTCAGGCAGGTTCCGAGGTTTCCGCACTGCTTGGGAGAATTCCAAGTGCTGTTGGTTATCAGCCAACACTAGCAACAGAAATGGGTGCACTGCAGGAGAGAATTACTTCTACAAAACATGGTTCTATAACTTCTGTTCAGGCTGTTTATGTTCCAGCGGACGATTTGACAGACCCAGCCCCAGCAACTACTTTTGCCCATCTTGATGCTACAACAGTTCTTTCTAGATCCATAGTAGAGCTCGGTATTTATCCAGCGGTTGATCCATTGGATTCATCCTCTAGAATACTTGATCCAAGAATTGTGGGGGAAGAGCACTATAACGTGGCAAATGAAGTTAAGCATATACTAGAAAGATATAAAGAACTTCAAGATATAATAGCTATACTTGGAATTGATGAGCTTTCTGATGAAGATAAATTAGTAGTAACAAGAGCAAGGAAGATTCAAAGATTTCTTTCCCAGCCCTTTACAGTAGGAGAACAATTCACTGGAATACCAGGAAAATTTGTATCTGTTAAGGAAACAGTAAGAGGATTTAAAGAAATACTTGAAGGAAAACACGATAATCTTCCAGAAGCTGCATTTTTATTTGTTGGTTCCATTGATGAAGCAGTAGAAAATGCTAAAAAGATGATGGCGGAGTAAGGGGAGATTGTAAATGGATGCAACCTTGAAGCTTACCATATTAACTACTGAAAGAAAAATTTTTGATGGAGAAGTCAAAGAGCTTACTGTTGAAAATGAATTAGGTCGTATGGAGATTTTGCCAAAGCACATATCTATGATTACTTCACTAGCACCAACAGTAACCACATTCACAACCTTAGATGGAAAAAAGCATAAGCTGTTTACCTCTACGGGTCTTCTGAAGGTAGAAGATAATGTAATAAGTATGCTCAGCGAAACGGCAGAATGGCCTGAGGAGATTGATATAGTCAGGGCTGAAGATGCAAGAAAGAAAGCAGAGGAACTTTTAAAGGTTAAGAAGGCAAGGGATCATGAAAAGGCGGAGCTAAAGCTCAAGAGAGCCTTAGCTAGAATAAAAGCAAAGCATTAATAAAACTCAGTGGTATATAAGATATGCCACTGAGTCTTTTTATTTTAAAGTTGAAGATTATGTATTAAAGTTATATAATTAGTAATATATTTAAACAGAAAATAACAATTTTGCGAAACTATAGTATAATAAACTAGGATATGTATTAATTGACTTAAATTATAGATTTGATGGGGGTGACAAAGCTTTTTTTATATAAAGCGTGAGTTTATGGATAGATTACTGCATATAGGACTTGATGTAGGATCAACTACCGTTAAATTAGTAGTTTTAAATAAAAATTGTGGCATTATTTATAGCAGGTATGAAAGACATTATTCGGATATTAAGAAGACAATAATAGACTTAATAACAGAAGCATGGAGGCTCTTTAAAGATGACGATATAACTATCAATATTACAGGCTCTGGAGGACTAGCTATATCAAAATGGTTAAAGGTACCCTTCATACAAGAAGTTATTGCTGGAACTAAAACCGTTGAAAAAAATATTCCTCAAACTGATGTGGCTATTGAATTAGGCGGGGAAGATGCAAAGATAACTTACTTTGATTCTGGTGTAGACCAAAGAATGAATGGAACCTGTGCTGGTGGTACAGGTGCTTTTATAGATCAAATGGCCACCTTGCTTCAGACCGATGCTCTAGGACTAAATGAGCATGCTAAAAATTATAAAGTTATTTATCCCATAGCTGCAAGATGCGGAGTATTTGCAAAGACAGATATTCAACCTCTTTTAAATGAAGGTGCTGCAAAGGAAGATATAGCTGCTTCTGTGTTTCAATCTGTGGTAAATCAAACTATAAGTGGACTTGCCTGTGGTAAGCCTATTAGAGGAAAGGTTGCCTTTTTAGGAGGGCCTCTTTATTTTCTGTCTGAGCTAAGAAAGAGATTTATAGAGACTCTTAATCTTACAAGAGAACAGATAATTTTTCCGGAAAATTCTCAGCTTTTTGTAGCTATAGGTGCAGCGTTAGCATCACGAGAAGCAGAGGAGATAAGTTTTAAATCACTTATGGATAGGCTGCCAGCATTAAAGGAAGCTTTTTCAAGCGAGATACAAAGGCTTCCAAAATTATTTGAGGATAATGGTGAGCTAGAGGCATTTTTAATAAGACATGAAATGCATAAAGCGAAAAGAAAAAGCTTGGAAGATTTTGAAGGCAAATGCTTTTTAGGAATAGATGCAGGGTCTACAACTACTAAAGCTGTTCTTACTGACGAAGCAGGTGCAATTCTTTATACCTACTATGGAAGCAACGAAGGCAGTCCGCTAAAAAGTGCTGTTAGAATTGTAAAGGAGCTATATAATAGCCTGCCCCAAAAGGCCAAGATAGTGAATTCCACTGTAACAGGCTATGGTGAGGCTCTACTAAAGACCGCACTTTCAGTAGACATAGGTGAAATTGAGACAATTGCCCATTATAAGGCAGCAGAGTTCTTTCTTCCTGGGGTGGACTTCATACTTGATATTGGAGGTCAAGATATGAAATGCTTAAGGATAAAGGATGGAGTTATTGATAGCATACTGTTAAATGAAGCTTGTTCCTCTGGTTGCGGCTCCTTCATTGAAACCTTTGCTAGTTCTTTAAATATGACTGTTTCAGAGTTTTCCAAGGCTGCGCTGAAGGCAGAAAATCCTGTAGATTTAGGTTCAAGATGTACTGTATTTATGAATTCCAGAGTTAAGCAGGCTCAAAAGGAAGGGGCTACAGTAGGAGACATATCTGCAGGATTATCCTATTCAGTTATTAAGAATGCTCTGCTAAAGGTTATAAAAATTAGGAACCCAAAGGATATGGGAGAAAAGATAATTGTACAAGGGGGGACTTTTTATAACGACGCGGTTTTAAGAGCTTTCGAGCTTGTTTCGGAAAGAGAAGTTGTAAGGCCTGATATAGCCGGACTTATGGGTGCTTTTGGTGCGGCGCTGATAGCTAAAGAAAGGTATATTGGAGGCAGAGAAAGTACATTTCTTTCAGCTAGTGAGCTTTATAACTTTAATGTAGAAACAGATATGAGAAGATGTGGTCTTTGTAGCAATAACTGTCTTTTAACAATAAATAAATTCAGTGATACAAAGGAATTCATATCTGGAAACAGATGTGAAAGACCTCTCGGTTTAACTAAGAAGAAAGAAGAGGTGCCAAACCTTTATGACTATAAATATAAAAGGATTTTTAATTACAGGCCTTTAAAGCTTGAGGAAGCTTCTAGGGGCTCAGTAGGCATACCAAGAGTCCTAAATATCTACGAAAACTATCCCTTCTGGTTTACCTTCTTTAATGAATTAGGCTTTAGAGTGGAGTTGTCTCCAAGATCCTCAAAAAATATATACGAACTAGGAATTGAAACTATACCCTCGGAGTCAGTTTGTTATCCTGCAAAGCTTGTTCATGGGCATATAATGAGCTTGATTAATAAGGGACTTAAATTTATATTTTATCCTTGTATTCCACTTGAAAGGAAGGAGCAGGAAAAAGCAGACAACCATTATAACTGCCCTATAGTTACGTCATATGCAGAGGTTATCAGAACTAACATGGATGTTTTGAAAGAAAAGGAAATAAACTTTATGAATCCTTTCCTGTCTTTGGATAATAAGGATAAGCTTAAAAAAAGACTTTATGAGGAGTTAAAGCCTTTCAAAATATCTAAAAAGGAAATTGATAATGCTGTAGAGAAGGCTTGGACGGAGCAGGAAAATTCAAGGTTGGATATAAGAAGAAAAGGCGGAGAAGTAGTAAATTATTTAAGGGAAACCGGAAGAAAAGGTATTATCTTAGCAGGACGCCCTTACCATATTGATCCAGAAATAAATCACGGCATACCAAATCTAATAACTGAATTTGGAATGGCTGTGCTTACAGAGGATTCAGTAGACCATCTTGGAAAAGTTGAAAGACCTCTTAGAGTTGTGGATCAGTGGGTATATCATTCAAGGCTTTACGAAGCAGCTAGCTTTGCAGCTGTGAAGAATAATCTTGAGCTTGTGCAGCTTAATTCTTTTGGCTGCGGTTTGGATGCTGTTACTACTGATCAGGTGCAAGAGATTTTACATGAATATGAAAAAATTTATACAGTACTTAAGATTGATGAAGGAAACAACTTAGGTGCTGCAAGAATTAGAATTAGGTCTCTCAGAGCGGCAATGGAAGAAAGAGAGCGAAATGGATTTAGACCTAAGAGAAACAAGGAAAGTACTAGCAAGGTATTTTTCACTGAGAAAATGAGGCAGGAGCATATAATTTTAGCTCCTGAAATGTCACCAATTCATTTTCAGTTTTTAGAGGAAGCCTTTAAGATATCCGGCTACAAAGTGGTTGTACTTCCTTCTGTCGATAAGAAAGCTGTAGATGAAGGATTGAAATATGTAAATAATGATGCTTGCTATCCAACTATTATAGTCGTAGGACAGATTATAGAGGCTATTAAATCGGGAAAATACGATACAAATAAGCTTTCTGTTCTAATATCACAAACTGGCGGAGGCTGCAGAGCTACGAACTATATAGGGTTTCTAAGAAAGGCTTTGAAGGATGCTGGCTATGGTCATATTCCTGTAATTTCATTAAATGCTCTTGGCATGGAAAAAAACCCAGGTTTTGTTCTTACACCGGGACTTTTAAATAAGGCAATGATGGCTATAGTTTATGGTGATGTACTCATGAGGGTGCTTCTAAAGACACGGTCCTATGAAAAGATTCAGGGCTCCGCTAATCTTTTATATGAATCTTGGGTATATAAATGCAAGGAAGCTTTGAAAAATGGAGATCATAATGTATTTAAGCAAAATATAAGAAGAATTGTTGACAGTTTTGATAATCTGCCATTGAGGAATATTGTTAAGCCAAAGGTGGGCTTGGTAGGAGAAATACTTGTTAAATTCCATCCTACAGCAAACAATAATGTAATAGATGTGGTAGAAAGTGAAGGCGCAGA
This sequence comes from uncultured Clostridium sp., assembly GCA_964568335.1. Taxonomy (GTDB): domain Bacteria; phylum Bacillota; class Clostridia; order Clostridiales; family Clostridiaceae; genus Clostridium_AT. Next base: position 6,327 of record CAZMQY010000010.1, on the reverse strand, counting down.
AGCGGTTATGCCGGATTTAATGGATTTTTTGCTTTACTGCGCTTATGATGCAAACTTTAAGTATAAATATCTTGCAGGTACAAAGAAAAAACAAATGTTAAGCAATGCTGCCATATTAGGTATGGAATATTACAGAAGAGAAATGAAAAAAGCATTGCATAAAAGCAAACGATTTGAGCCTCCTAAAAGCATAAAACAGCTTGCTGAAGGAGCAGAGCCAATACTTTCTCTTGGAAACCAAACTGGAGAAGGCTGGTTTTTAACAGCTGAAATGGTTGAGCTTATTGAAAGCGGAGTTAAAAATATCATATGCATGCAGCCTTTTGCCTGTTTGCCTAATCATGTTACAGGAAAGGGAATGATAAAGGAGCTTAAAAGCAGATATCCTGGTACTAATATCACTGCAGTAGATTATGACCCTGGTGCTAGCGAAGTGAATCAGCTTAACAGAATCAAGCTTATGCTTTCTGTTGCCTTTAAAAATCTTCAATATGAGGATACAAGTGCTGCATTGCATGAGGCAGCAAGCGATAAGAAGATTGTTTTGGATGATGAAAATAGAATAAATGCTGCATTTTAATAATGGCATGCCAAAAGAAGAGCACCCAGCTTGGTGCTCCTTCTACTTTTTTTGATGGAATTCAATAGAACTCGATTTTATTGGCAAATAGTGCTTAGTATGAACCATAGGGAATTCCGAATCTTCGTACATGGTTTCATGTATCAGATAAAACTGGTTTTCAGGTGAAATTGGAGAAACTTTTGCTGAAATGTTTCCAGCGGTTGAATATTTCACTTCAACTAACACGTTGCTGCAGATTTCATAAATTTCTTTTTCTACAAATTCCAAGACTTTATCATGATCATTTAAATCTACATTGAATTTTGAAATGGTTTCAATTGGGATTAAGGTAAAAGAGTAAGCTGCAGCATTACCTTGTGCTTTGTACCATCTGTCTATAACTATTGCAACAGCAGTTTTTCTACCTAAAGTTTGATTAATATAGTCTGTGGATGGTTCTATATGAAACTGCATCTTAACTTCATCTATCGTATCAGCTGAGCACTTGTATACTGGATGTCCAATCGTCTCCAAGCCAACGGGTTTATCAGATTGAGATTTTATTATAAAATTTCCTTTTCCTCTAATATTTTTAACAACTCCATCATCCTGCAGCAGTGCAAGTGCTTGCCTTAAAGTTGTTCTGCTGACACCAAGCAATCTTGACAGGTCAGGTTCTGAGGGTAATCTGCTTCCCTCTGGAAAAGTACCTTCATTTATCATTTTAAAGAGTTGATTATACACGGCTACAAATTTCAGATCCTTTTGCTTTTTCACAATACTAAATTCCCCCATTAAAATAACACCTTTCTGCTGAATATGCACTATATCTAGACAAGTATATTAGACAAATTACAAATGTTCAATAAAATATTACTATTATTTATTATAGCTGTAATTTTATAATTACACAATAAAATACTGTAAATAGCTTTATTCTGTATATAAAAGCAATATGCAGGCTAGGATTTTATTTGTATTTTACCACGGGCTTACAATTCTGGATAGCTATAAAATTTAAACCAATCAAAGATAACTAAGATGAAAATAAAAAAGTTGACAGGGGAAAATGGACATGATAAACTTCAAGCATAGACAAAAAATACAAGTTAATAGACAAGATAAGAAGATGTCTGTTTTTTATATCATAAATGTAAACGTATATTGAAAATGTTTTATAAGAGAAATATATGGAGGTAACAATATGATTTACTCACAAGGTTCAGGGAAACAATATCATATTAATGTTGGAGAAGGAGAAGTAGGAAAGTATGTTATACTTCCAGGAGATCCAAAGAGATGCGCAAAGATAGCCGCACATTTTGATGATCCAAAGTTAGTTGCAGACAGCAGAGAATATGTTACTTATACAGGGTACCTGGATGGAGTTAAAGTAAGTGTTACATCAACAGGTATAGGTGGCCCCTCAGCTGCTATTGCCTTAGAAGAATTAGTTAAGTGTGGAGCTGATACTTTTATAAGAGTAGGCACCTGCGGCGGAATGGATATAAATGTTAAGGGTGGAGATGTGGTTATAGCTACTGGAGCTATTAGAATGGAAGGCACAAGCAAGGAATATGCACCAATTGAATTCCCTGCAGTAGCAAACTTTGAGGTAGCAAACTCATTAGTTGAGGCTTGCAAAACTTTAAACAAGAGCCATCATGTTGGAGTAGTACAATGCAAAGATTCCTTTTATGGACAGCATTCTCCAGAAACCAAGCCAGTTAGTTATGAATTACTAGACAAGTGGAATGCATGGCTAAGATGTGGAACCCTTGCCTCTGAAATGGAGTCAGCTGCTTTATTTGTTGCAGGAAGCTATTTAAAAGTAAGAGTGGGGTCAGTATTTTTAGTGGTTGCTAATCAAGAACGTGAAAAAGCAGGATTAGAAAATACGCAAGTACATGATACGGAAACAGCAATAGAAGTTGCAGTACAAGCAATTAGAAATATGATTAAGGCTGATAAGGAAAGAATCGGTTAATAAAGAAAGGATTAAATATGAACAAATATAATAGAATTTTTACAATAGTAATTGACTCCCTTGGAGTTGGAGAAATGAGTGATTCAAAGGAGTATGGAGATATAGGAGTAGATACTCTAGGACATATATCAGAATCAGTAGAAGGTTTTAAAATTCCCAACCTGCAAAAGGTAGGGCTAGCTAATCTGCATCCAATAAAACATGTAGAGGCAGCTCCAAAACCTTTAGCACATTTCATGAAAATGAGAGAAGCAAGTGTAGGAAAGGATACAATGACCGGCCATTGGGAAATGATGGGCCTAAAGATTGAAACTCCATTTCAAACCTTCACAGAAACAGGTTTTCCAGAGGAACTTTTGGAGGAGCTGAAAATAAGAACCGGCCGCAATATTGTAGGAAATAAGAGTGCCAGTGGCACTGAAATTTTAGATGAATTTGGTGAACACCAAATGAAAACAGGAGATATGATTGTATATACTTCAGCAGATTCTGTACTGCAGATTTGTGGACATGAAGAAACCTTTGGACTAGAAGAACTCTACCGCTGCTGTGAAATCGCAAGGGAATTAACCCTAAAAGATGAGTGGAAGGTTGGAAGAGTTATTGCAAGACCATATGTAGGAGCGAAAAAAGGAGAGTTTAAGCGTACAAGCAATAGACATGATTATGCTTTAAAGCCATATGGCCAAACTGCATTAACAGCATTAAAGGATAAAGGTTTTGATGTTATATCCGTTGGAAAAATAAGCGATATATACGACGGAGAGGGTATAACTAAAAGCTATAAATCAAAGAGCTCCGTTCACGGCATGGAACAAACCTTGGAGTTAATGGATAACGATTTTAAAGGCTTATGCTTTGTTAACTTAGTTGATTTTGATGCACTATGGGGACATAGAAGAAATCCAATTGGTTATGCTGAAGAATTAGAAAAATTTGATGTTAATTTAGGTAAAGTATTAGAAAAATTAAAGGAAGATGATTTGTTAATAATTACTGCAGATCATGGTAATGACCCTACTTATACAGGTACTGACCATACAAGAGAATTTGTTCCTTTCTTAGCATATTCACCATCTATGCGTGAAAATGGATTAATGGAAACAAGTAATAGCTTTGCTTCTGTTGGAGCTACCATAGCAGACAATTTTGAGGTAGAAATGCCTGAAAATACAATTGGTGAATCAGTACTCAAGGAACTAGTTTAACCTTTGTGTTAGTCATACGCAACAGACGCAGCAATATTTGAAATATGCTAGAGGAGTAGTTCGCTACGCAAAGAAGTTCTAAGCTCTTTATATACATAAAACTAAGAGTTTTGATTAATGTCGTACCTCGAACCAACAACTCTAAAGTTTTATGTATATAAAAAGTTAAGAACTTCTATTTGTTCGCTCTCATGATCCTTACACGTATTTCAAATATTACTGCTCAGTTTTGCGTAGGACTAGCACAAGATGTTAATTTGTTAAAACGATAAGAAAGGGATGAATAATGGATAACGCAATTAATAGGAGTAAGAGCAAATCGTATGAAACTTTGCTAAGGAAGTTACCAATAGCGTTAGTGGGCGTTGTCTTAGTAGGTTTTGGACTAGCCTTTAATTCAGCTGGAATGCTAGGAAATGACGCAGTGGCAGTTTTATATGACGGAGTTCGTAATGCACTTGGACTCCAGGTGGACAAACTTGGCTTAGTAACAAACTTAGTAAATTTAGTTTTTCTTACGGTGGTATTTATCTTTGGACGTAAGTACATAAATATAGGAACCTTTATTTATGCACTGCCATTGGGCAACTTCGTCAATATAGGATTCAAGCTGCATGAAGTACTTAACCTTCCAGGCACCTTAGGCGGGAGAATATTAACTTCTTTCTTAGGCTGCTCAATGCTGTTTTTAGGTCTTGGTATCTTTATAGCAATGGATATTGGAATGGATCCTGTTACAGGCGTAAATATGATTGTAAGAGATAAAATAAAGCGCCAATATAAAACAGCAAAAATAATCTGCGATGTCAGTTCACTGGTATTAGGCTTTGCCCTTGGAGGGAAAGCAGGAGCTGTCACAGTTATTGCAGCTTTTATAGGCGGACCAGCTATACAAAAGATATCAGAGGTTTTTGATAAAACAGTTCTTAGGAAGCTTAACCTAAGTAAATTAGCTGTTGACTAGCCAAGGGAGTCGGGCTGCCGCAAAATTCCAAAACTTACCGCGTGTTATTTGAAGTCTAGGAAACTTTCGCTTCACATTATAAGACTAATAATTATTTTTTATATAACTCCTAAAGCTTATAAACTCGCTTCGCTCAAACAGTATAAGCTTTTTAACGGATTTATATAAAAAATAATTAAAGTCTTATTAATGCTCGCTCAAATATTTCTACGACTTCAAATAACACGCTGAGTTTAGGTGTTTTAAGACATTCCATTACTAAAGGTTTACATAAAGTTTTAAGGAGGTTAAAGTCCTAAATGGACTTTAACGAGTAATTTTCGAGCGGAAGCGAGAGTCTTAAATAACTCAGTGCTTCCGACTAAAAGGAGGAATTTTTTATGAGTATACCAACACCTCATATTGGAGCTAAAGTAGAAGAAATTGCAAAAACAGTATTAATGCCGGGAGACCCGCTTCGAGCAAAGTTTATTGCAGAGAATTTCTTAGAAGATGTGGTTCAGTTTAATTCAGTTAGAAACATGCTTGGATATACAGGAACCTATAAAGGAAAGCGCATATCAGTAATGGGGGGAGGCATGGGAATGCCCTCTATAGGGATTTATTCCTATGAACTATTTAATTTTTACAAGGTAGATAATATTATCCGCATCGGAACTGCAGGAAGCATGAATGAAAATGTTAAGGTGCGTGATGTGGTAGTAGCCTTAGGAGCATCAACAAATTCAAATTACGCCGCACAATACTGTTTGCCGGGAACCTTTGCACCTATTGCAAGCTATGATTTGGTAAGTGCTGCAGTTAACGTTGCAAAAGAGAAAAATATAAATACTGTTGTAGGAAATATATTATCCTCTGATACCTTCTACTGTGCAGACAAAACTGCAACAGATAAGTGGATAAATATGGGCATCCTGGCAGTAGAAATGGAAGCAGCTGCACTATATATGAATGCTGCACAAGCTAAGAAAAATGCACTATGCTTACTTACAATTTCAGATAGCTTGGTAACTGGTGAATCACTTTCAGCAGAAGATAGACAAACAAGCTTTACAGATATGATGGAAATTGCACTTGAAATTGCAAAATAATTTATTCAGGAGAAATAAATATGAATATAGCTAAGTATATAGATCATACAATATTAAAGCCACAGGCAACAGTAGAAGAGGTAAAGAAGCTTTGCAGGGAGGCTAGAGAATATAATTTTGCATCTGTTTGTGTAAATGGGTGTCATACAAAGCTTGTAAGTACTGAACTTGCTGGAAGTGATGTAAAAACCTGCGTTGTAGTTGGTTTTCCATTAGGTGCGATGACTAAAGAAGCTAAGGGATTTGAAACCCTTGATGCTGTAAAAAATGGTGCCAATGAAGTAGATATGGTTATAAATGTAGGAGCATTAAAGGATAAAAACTATGCTTTGGTAAAGGAAGACATAGAAGCAGTAGTCAATGCAGCAAAAGGAAAAGCTATAGTAAAGGTCATTATAGAAACTTGTTTACTTACTGAGGAAGAGAAAATAAAGGCTTGTGAAATAGCTAAAGAAGCTAAAGCTGTTTTTGTTTAAACCTCAACAGGTTTTTCAAGTGGGGGAGCTACAGTAGAA
>CAZMQY010000009.1:27032-29695 GCA_964568335.1 uncultured Clostridium sp. | reverse complement strand
TGGATCTAAAATATCATTTATGGAAGAGGTGATTTCAACTACAGGCTTATTTGACAATTCGGTTAGTACCTTTGACGATCTCCCTCGGCTTATAAAAACCTCTATATTGGGATAATTATTGACTACTGCTTGTATTTCTGTGGAGGTACTGACTTTGATTGGGATGTTTAAACACATTTCAGCTGTTACTCGTGCTGCTAAGTCTGCCATTTTTTGCGATACTGCAACGAAAAGTATATTTTCCATAAAAATCTCCTTTTTACACCTAGTAATATGACTTTGCTACATATTTCCTTTAAAATTATTCTACATTTATTTTTATAAACCTTTTCACACTGTGTATTTTTCGTGTTCTTTATGCTAGGAGAAGAATTGTTTATAGGAAATTATACAGCCTATAACTTGAAAACGGTCTAGTGGTAATAAATAGTGAGAAAGGCAATAAGGATTATAGATTAGAAAAGGTCCTTAAACCAATGTAGCTCACGGAGGTGTATAAAATTTTTTGCTGTCGACAAATAAGAAAAATTGAGGAATTAATCTATGAATAAGTGTATTGACTTAAATATGGACAAGTTGTAAAATATAGTAAATATAAATGCTAATAGCAAATTTGTCGAAAGGCAAGGACGCAAAGCCACAGGTCTAAATATAGATATTCTATACATGATAGCTGAGTTGCCAAAATGATTATTGGGAGTATAGGGGCGGCAGCAGGATACTCTTTTTTAATTAGGCTTAAAACCCTAATAATTAAACACATCACGTACTATAAAATGAGAGGGGATTACAAATGAAAAAGTTAGTTAGTGTTATTTTAACTATGGTATTTGTACTATCACTATCTGTATCATCGGTTCTAGCGGCGGAGACTGATTATAATAAGATTTTAAACGATGTTAATAAGACAAATATGGAAATTAATGAGATGATATATCGAGCAGTAGAAGATGCTGAAGAAGAGGCGAAAAACTATATAAAAGACCTGCAAATCCTTGAAAAGGGAAAAGATGTTATAAAGCTGGAGGATGAGATAGCTGAACTGAGAATACAGCTATATAATTTGGATAATAGTAAGAAAGATTATCAAGATAAATATGATAAAATACTAAAAGAGTTAAATAATAAAGAAGACCAAATATCTAAACTTGTTCAAAAGCAAGAGAATAAAATGAATAAACTGCTAAATGAATTACAAGAGTTAAAATTAGAACTAGATAGATTTGAGGAAGGCAGCAGAAATAACGTTAAAATAAAAAACATAATAAATAAATTTGAAGCACAAATAGATAAATCCAATAAGCAAATTCAAGAGCGAACTGACAAGTTCAATGAAAAAATAGATAGGATAATAGAACGATTAATCAATGATACAAACCAAAAAGCAGCTGATATGAAGAATAGGGCTGCTGGTAAGGGTATTACTGTAATCTGCGAGCTGGTAGAGATTCAAATAGGTGGGCAAAATATTTTAATTGACCCATTAAGAATAGCAGGCTTTTAATAATAAAATTATAAGAACTGTGGTTAGCAAAGTTGTTGTAGAAAGCTTTTGTTAGCTGCAGTTTTTATTTATTTTTCTAAATATTCTATTAGGAAGAAGGAAAAATAAGTAATTTGTAGAAATATTAAAGATAAAATGAGCACGGGAGATTTGGAGGATTAACGTGGGAAATGGGTTTTATATAGGCATTGGAAATGCATGCAAAGAAAAATTTGTTCAAAATTCTGGAGAATTAAGCTTGTTAGGCAAAGGGGATGGTGCCGAAGTAATGCTTCAAAAAATAAAGGCTAATGAAACTGTTTTTATTGAGCCAGGTGACAACAGTGAAATTATGGAGTTTTTTTATATTCTTGAAGGTGAATTAGAGCTAGAAAAAGATAATACAAAGATTATTTTAAGGCATGGAGATCATTTTTATTCACATCATTTGAAAGATACTATTCAATTTAATACTATAAGTGATGTAACTCTAGTATATTTTACGACTCAACCATTGTTTCATTATCTTAGCGCAACTATTAGAGATTTGACTGAGTTAGCAAAAAAAGTTGAAGAAAAGGATATATATACCCATAGTCATATTCAAAGAGTAAAGGATTATTCAGTTAAAATAGCAAGTAAATTAAACTTGTCAAAGGAAAAAATTGAAGATGTAGCCTTTGCATCCCTTTTTCATGATTTAGGAAAGATACACGTACCTAATGAAGTGTTGAATAAGCCAGGAAAACTAACAGATGAAGAATTTGAATATATTAAGAAACATCCTGGGGATGGAGTCGACTTAGTAAGAAAGACCTATTATGAAAGGATAGCAGAAATAATTAACCAGCATCATGAAAGGCTAGATGGCTCAGGATACCCTAAAGGCCTTAAAGGTGATGAAATATTGATAGAAGCCAGGATTATTGCAGTATCGGATACTTATGATGCAATGACCACCGACAGAGCATATAGAAAGGGATTGCCAATACAGTCAGCAGTAGATGAACTGAAAAGGTTAAGTGGAATATATTATGATGAAAAAGTAGTAGATGCATTTATGCATATTTTAGAAGAGGAAAAGATGATATTAAGTATGACAGAGGAACGCCAGATTATATAAAAAGTATAAGCATTAGCAAGCTTGAGACCGCACTTTTGGCGAATGGGGGAATCGGCT